>NZ_JBFBKY010000028.1:0-41742 GCF_040702335.1 Pseudarthrobacter sp. NPDC080039
CCAGCCAACGGATCAGCCACCGAAAACGGCTCCGAACCAGAGCCCTCCACCTCCGCAACCAGCACGGCAAGGGCAGCACGCATCTCCGCCAACGCACTCACCACCGCCGCTTTCCCCATAAACCCATCATGACAAGGGGGTACGACAATCAAGAGCGGCCACAGGGCGTATCTCCATCATCGCCCTCAAGGTCTGTACAACGAATGCCGGCCCACGGGAGACTGGCGCCATGCGCAAACTGACCTTCGGCATGAACCTGAGCGTGGACGGCTATATCGCCGCGCCCGGTGACGACCTCGGCTGGAGCGTACCAAGCGACGAGCTGTTCCAATGGTGGTCCGACCGTGTGGGGACGACAGAGCTGGCGCTGTACGGGCGCAAGCTGTGGGAGACGATGAGCTCGCACTGGCCCGCCGCCGACCAGCAGCCGGGCGTCACACCGGCGCAGAGTGAGTTCGCCCGCCGCTGGCGGAACATGCCCAAGGTGGTGTTCTCCTCGACGACCAGCACGGTCGACTGGAACACCCGCCTGGTCGCCGGCGACGCGGTCACCGAGATCACCCGGCTCAAGGCGGACGACGGCGGCCCCATGGACATCGGCGGCGCCACCCTCGCCGCAGCGGCCATGCGGGCCGGGCTCATCGACGACTACGTGATGGTCACTCATCCGGTCCTGGTGGGCGGCGGCACGCCGTTCTTCACAGCCCTGGACAGCTGGGTGAACCTGCGCCTGGTGGAAACGCGGACGTTTCCCGACGGCGTACTCCTTACCAGATACGAGACCAGGAGCTGAGTGCCAGTCGTCGAATCAGCGCGGTATCGGGCTGCCCAAGTCCTGCCCCGTCAGCCTAGGCTTTGCGCGGTTCGGCGGGACCGCCCGGCTCGCCGGGTCCACCGGAGCCGTGCCAAAGACAGGCATCCACCTCGAACGGCAGCAACTGGTCCTGCTGTGCCATCAGGGAGGCGCCGTGCGCCGTCACCCGCCGCATGAAGTGGCGCCGGCACAGCGTCTCGTACCCCACGACCGGAGCGTGCTCCGCTTCGGTCGGGGCCGCGGCCTCAACCACCATGTCAACGTCGCCCACCACAACCTGGGCGCCCTCGGTGACCATGACGCCGTCGACCGTCCTGGCATTGTGCGTGGCCCGGCGGCCGCACCAGCACAGCGCTTCCACCTGCAGGACCTGCACCCGGTCCGCAAGCTCAATCAGGCGTTGGGAACCGGGGAAGAGCCGGGTGCGGAAATCGGCGGTGATGCCGAAGGCAAAGACGTCGACGTCGATTTCGTCCACCACTTTGGCCAGCTGCTCCACCTGCCCGGGAGTGTAGAACTGGGCTTCGTCGCAGATGAGGTAATCGATGCGCTGGCCCCGGGTACGGCGGATCATGACTTCCTCCCAGAAGTCGGTGGTGTCCTGCACCTCCACTGCGTCCGTCTCCAGGCCAAGGCGGCTCGAGATGCGGGACTCGCCCGCCCGGTCGTTCCGGCTGAAGCGAACTCCCCCGCGGCCACGCGCCCGATGGTTGTAGTCCATCTGCAGGGCAAGGGTGGACTTGCCGCAGTCCATGGTGCCTGAGAAGAAGATGAGCTCAGCCACGGCGGCGGGTCCTTCCTTCAGCGGTAAAGCACAGCAGCGGGACCTCCCGCTCGGCCTTGGTCAGGGAGCCGTGCTGGCCCACCACCTCCATGGCGGTGGGGCGCATCCGCCGTCCGTCGTAAAGCGCGACGGCGTCCCGCGCCGCGATCATCACGTCACCGATCCTGCCCGCGACAGCGGGCCGCACGTCACCGAAGAGTCCACCGGCCACGGCTTCATCCCGGGTGAAAGCCCACACCCGGTCACCGAACCGGCCTTTCCAGGCGGCGAGCAGACGCTCCGCGGCCCCGTCCGCTGCGGCTGCTTCCTCCAGGTACAGGTGGACCATCCGCGGCTCGCCGGCCGTGTGCCGGACGCCGTCCACCAGCCCGGGGTCCTGCGAAAAGTCAATGCGCTGGGATTCCGGGACGTCCAGCATGCCGTGGTCGGCAGTGAGCAGGATCGTGGTGCCGGCGGGGAGGGAGGAGTTGAGCCGCTTGACGGTGGAATCGAGTTCTTCCAGCTGGTGTTCCCACTGCTCGGAACGGCAGCCGTAACGGTGGCCGGCCTTGTCGAGTTCATTGACATAGAAATACATCAGGGAGGGGCCGGCGGCGGCCATGGCCTCGGCGGCAGCGGCGGTGCGCGCGTGTGCGGTCATCCCGGAGATAAACCGGCCCCCGCGCAGCGCAGCGCGGGTCATGGGCGACCCGTCAAACTGGGAAAGGCTGACGGTACTCACGTCCACGCGCGCGTCGATCCGTTCAAACACGGTGGGGAACGGCTGCCAGTCAGAGGGGTCCACACCGGGGTCCCAGTTCCCCAGCAGGTTGACCACTTTGTCCTGGCCAGGGTCCAGGACGTCGTAGCCCACCATGCCGTGCTGGCCGGCGGGGAGCCCGGTCCCGAAGCTGGATAACGCCGCTGCAGTGGTGGAGGGAAAGGCGGAGTCCAGCCACACCGGCACGTCGCCCTGCCCGGACTGCATCACCGCACGCAGGAAGGGCGTATGGGCGGCCTTTTGCTTCAGGAGGTTCCTGCCCAGGCCGTCCGCGAGCACAACGCAGACCCTGGACGCGTCGGGCAGCCCCAACGTGTTGGTGAAGCCCTCCACGCCAAGGCTGGCTGCCGCACTGGTGAGGACCTCGGCGATCGAGCGGTGGCCATAGGCAGGAGCTGGCGGAAGGTCGGAAGTACGTGCGGAGGCTTGTACGGCGTGGTGGTCGTCCGGCATCTCAGCGCTGCTGGTGTCCGCGGCTGAGCCTGTTGCCGAACACTCCGGAACGCGGCCTGGGCGCCATGGACTGTGCGTGGGATACGGGGGCAGCGGAACCGGTGTTGACCGCGCGGAGCGCCCTGGCGAAGAGCTTGGCGTCCTGCACGGCCTGGAGTCCGTCTGCCTCCGCACTGATCCGCAGCACGATGTCTTCCTGGGCGATGGTCCCCGTGTAGCCGTGGTCGGCCTCGCACTGCGGGTCCCCGCAGCTGGCCGGCCCCATGTCCAGCCGCTGGCCCCCGGACCAGGCGATGGACAGGGTGAGTTCGCGGACGGGGTCGGAGGGCTTGTAGTCCTGCGGCTGGGCGTACATGTAGCTCAGGACCACCGAGCGGATCTGCGCCACGGGGACGGACTCTGTGGAGATCTGGGCGACGATCTGCTCCCCGGCTTCGTCCAGTTGCTGGTCATCCACGTGCGTGATGACCAGCATGTCAGCGGTCAGGACCAGCACCGTGATATGGCGGCGGACCTCGGCCCGGTCGAAGTGGGTTTCCAGGTGCACCAGGTGTGCCACGCAGTCCCGGCCGTCCAGTGCGTCGTCGACGACGTCCGACACGAGGCGCGGGTAGAATCCTGCCCTCTGCAGCGCGTCTTCCAGGCTCTGGCCCTGGATGCCGTGGTTGTGTGAGCTGTGCTGGCGGACTGCCTGGTTTTCATTTCCGGGCGTTTCGGGCGCCGAAGCGGGAGGCTGGAAGCTCATGCCCCCATTTTCACAGATCGTCCGGTCACTTGCTAACCGCGTCAGCCCAGCATGGCCCTCCGGGCGCTGTCCGTACGCTGTGCGGCGTTGCCGATCCGGACATCGGCGGCGAGGATGGTCGCCCCTGAAGTACCGCACAGGACAGGGTTGAATTCCACAAGCGCGATCTCCGGATGGTTGTCCTTCATCCACGCCAGCCGCGCGGCCAGGTCCTCCAGCGCCTGGACGTCAACGGCCGGCAGCCCCTGGTAGCCGAAAAGCTTCCGTGAGGCCCGGGGTGCACGGATAAAGTCGTGGACGTCTGCGGCGGACAGCGGCGGAACCCGGTGGGCCCAGTCGTCGAGGAGGTTGACGGCGTCACCGGCGAGGCCGAACGAAATCACCGGGCCAAGCAACGGGTCTTCGATGGCCCGGAAGGTGCAGGCCTGGCCCACCGCTGCCATGGACTGGACCTCAAGGGCCGGGTCTCCGTAGGCGGCGAGCGCCCGCCGCATCTGCACCACGTTCTGGCGCAGCGATTCGGCGTCCTCGATCCCCAGGCGCACCCCGCCAAGGTCCAGCCGGTGCCGGAGAGCGGGGTCCGTGGTCTTCAGCACCACGGGCCAGCCGAGAGCTTCCGCCGCCTGCACGGCCTCGTCGGGCGTGGTGAAGGCCGCCGACGGCAGAACGGTGATGCCGTAATGCCCCAGGAGGGAAGCCGCTGCCGCCGGTTCCAGTTGCTTGAGCTGTTCACCCGTGACGTCCCGGAGCAGCTCATCGAGTTCGGCCTCGGCCTTGCGGGGATCGCAGCCTGCCGGTTCCACGAACTGTCCCTGGTCGCGGGCAGCCCATTCCGCATACCGCACCACGGCGGCGAGCGCTGCGACGGCGGCACCGGGGTTGGAGAAGCAAGGGACGGTGCACGCGTCGGCACCCACCAGGCCCTCAACGTTGATGGCCGGATCCAGGATGCCGCTGAACGCAGCCACCACGGGTTTCCCCGCCGCGGCCGCACACTCCGCCAGGACCCGGGCCACGGCGTCAACGGTCAGGCCCCGGGCAGGCAGGAGGGCTGCGACCGCGGCATGCACGGTATCCGGGGCCAGGGCGTCACGGAGTGCCTTCCGCAGCGCGGGGAGCGCCACCGACTGACCGGCGTCCAGGTCGAGGCCGGAGACCACCTGGGCCACGCCCAGCCCGTGTGCCACGGCGCTGTCCGCCACCACGTTGCCCAAGGCCTGGGAGTTGCTGAAGATGGCGACGTCGGGGCCGGCCGGAAGCGCCTGGCCGGACACCACCTGGGCGACGTCCACCAGCTCTTCCACGGTCTCCACGCGGATTACGCCCGACTGGCGCAGCATGGCGTCCAGGGCGCCGGCCGGCGCCTGGGTGGTCCGGACGGCGTGCCCGGGCGGCAGCCGCAATCCCATGGTGTCCGACTTGGCAACGATCACCGGCTTGGTGCGGGCCAGGCGCCTGGCGATCCTGGAGAACTTGCGCGGGTTGCCAATCGACTCCAGGTACAGGCCCACGGCGGTAGTGTCGGCGTCGTCCTCCCAGTACTGCATCATGTCGTTGCCGGACACGTCGGCCCTGTTGCCGGCCGAGAGCAGGCTGGAGAGCCCGAGGCGGCGCCGGCTGGACGCTGCGTACAGCGAGACACCGATCGCCGCCGACTGGCTGAACAGGCCCAGGCCCCCACGCAGTGGCATAGTGGGCGCCATCGACGCATTCAGCGACACGTCCGGGTGCGTGTTGGCGATGCCCAGCGACGCCGGCCCGATCACGCGCATCCCGTTGGCCCTGGCCTGGCGCACCAGGGCGCGCTGCCGCAGCAGGCCACGTTCGCCGTCGTCCGCGAAGCCTGCCGTGGCAATCACCACGCCCTTGACGCCGGCAGCCGCGCAGTCTTCCACGACGCCGGCCACCTGCTCATAGGGCACGGCGATGATGGCCAGCTGGACGGGTTCGGGAACCTCGGACAGCTTGCCGTAGGGGATCATCCCGGCCAGTTCCAGCGCCTCCGGGTTGATGGCGTAGACGGATCCGTGGAAGCCGCCTTCGATGATGTGCTCCAGCAGCTGGTACCCCACGGTGCCCCATTTGCGGCTGGCTCCGATGACGGCAACGGACGACGGCGTCAACAGGTCCCGGACGCTCCTCGCCTCCGCGCGGTGCTCGCGGGATTCCATGACGGCGCGCGACTTCTCGGTGGGCTCCACATTGAACTCAAGGCTGACGACGCCGTCGTCGAAGTGCCGCTTGACGTCGTAGCCGGCGTCGGAGAACACCATCAGCATCTTGCGGTTCTCCGGCAACACTTCGGCGGTGAACTTGCGGATCCCGTTCTCGTGCGCGGCGGCTGCCAGGTGCTCCAGCAGGATGGAGCCGATGCCCCTGCCCTGGTGGGCGTCGGCGATGTTGAACGCCACCTCAGCTTCGGTGGGGTCGGTGAGGCGGTCGTAGCGGCCGATGCCGACGATCTCGCCGTGGATGGTGATGACGAACGCCACCCGGTCCTTGTAGTCCACTTCGGTGAAGCGTTTGAGTTCCTTGGCCGACAGCCTGGCCTTGAACGCGAAGAAGCGCATGTAGATTGAATTCTGCGACTGCCCGGTGTGGAAGGCCTGGACGGCGTCGGCATCCGACGGGTGGATGGGCCGCAGGTGCGCGGTTCCGCCGTCACGCAGGACGACATCGGCCTCCCAATGTTCCGGATATTCGCCGTCCCCGGGCTGATCCACCATAGGCTTAGCCTAGCCAAGAACTCCCGCAGCATGCCCGAAAAGCTGCCAGCACCCCCAGAAGGATCCACCAAACCCCATGGCCCGCCGCCAAAGTCCAGCCCCCATCGCAGACGACAACTACACGGAGAACATCGTCGATATCGATGTCACGTCCGAGATGCAGGGCTCCTTCCTGGAGTACGCGTACTCGGTGATCTACTCCAGGGCGCTTCCGGACGCCCGCGACGGGCTCAAGCCGGTGCAGCGCCGCATCCTGTACATGATGAGCGACATGGGCCTTCGCCCGGACCGCGGCCACGTCAAGAGCGCCCGCGTGGTGGGCGAGGTCATGGGCAAGCTGCACCCGCACGGTGACGCCGCCATCTACGACGCCATGGTGCGCATGGCCCAGGACTTCTCCCTGCGCCTGCCGCTGATCGACGGGCACGGCAACTTCGGCTCGCTCGACGACGGCCCGGCGGCACCGCGGTACACCGAGGCCCGGCTGGCGGCGGCCGCCCTCACCCTCACCAACCACCTCGACGAAGACGTGGTGGACTTCGTCCCTAACTACGACAACCAGCTCACCCAGCCGGACGTGCTTCCGGCCGCGTTCCCCAACCTGCTGGTCAACGGCGCCACAGGCATCGCCGTCGGCATGGCCACCAACATGGCCCCGCACAACCTGGTGGAAGTGATCTCGGCTGCCCGGCACCTGATCGCCCACCCGGACGCCACGCTGGAAGACCTCATGCGGTTCGTGCCCGGCCCTGACCTGCCCAGCGGCGGCAGGATCGTGGGCCTGGACGGCATCCGGGACGCCTACGCCACCGGCCGCGGCTCCTTCAAGACCCGGGCCAAGGTGGAAATCGAGCAGCTCTCGGCACGCCGCACCGGCCTGGTGGTCACCGAACTGCCGTACATGGTGGGCCCGGAAAAGGTCATCGAGAAGATCAAGGACGCGGTCAACGCCAAGAAGCTGACCGGCATCAGCGACATCGTGGACCTGACCGACCGCAAGCACGGGCTGCGGCTGGTCATCGAGCTCAAGAACGGTTTCAACCCGAACGCCGTCCTGCAGCAGCTCTACCGGTACACGCCGATGGAGGACTCCTTCGGCATCAACAATGTCACCCTGGTGGATGGCCAGCCGCAGACGCTGGGCCTGGTGGACCTGCTGTCCGTCTACGTCAACCACCGGATCAACGTGGTCCGCCGCCGGACCGTCTTCCGCCTCGGCAAGAAGAAGGACCGCCTCCACCTGGTGGAAGGCCTCCTCATCGCCATCGTGGACATCGACGAAGTCATCCAGATCATCAGGTCCTCGGACGAGGCCGCAGCGGCCCGCGAGCGGCTGATGTCCATCTACGACCTCACCGAGGTCCAGGCCAACTACATCCTGGAACTGCGTCTCCGCCAGCTCACCAAGTACTCCCGGATCGAACTGGAAAAGGAACAGGACGAGCTCCGCCGCGAGATCGCGGAACTGCAGGCCATCCTGGACTCGGAGGAACTGCTCCGCACCGTGGTGTCCGACGAACTCGGCGCCATTGCCGAGGAACACGGCACCCCCCGCCGGACCGTCCTGCTGGAGTCGGAAGCTGTCTCCCCCACCGTGGCCGCCGAGATCGCAGGGGCCAACGGAAAAAAGGGCAAGGCGGCGCCGCTGTCCCTGGAGATCGCCGACGACCCCTGCTGGGCCATCCTCACAGCCTCCGGACAAGTGGCCCGCACCGCCAACCAGGATCCCCTGGCCGAGGCCGGTCCCCGCAGCAAGCATGACGTGTACACCTCAGTGGTCAAGACGTCGGCCCGCGGCGAAATCGCGGCCGTCACCTCGCTGGGCCGCATGCTCCGGCTGCAGGTCATGGACATGCCCGTGCTTGCACCAGTGGGCGGGCTGCCCAACCTCGCCGGCGGCGTCCCGGCCAAGGAGTTCCTCACCCTGGTGAAGGGCGAATCCCTGGTGGCGTTCGTGCGCCTTGACGAGGTCCTGGCCATCGGCACCGCCCAGGGCGTGGTGAAGCGCGTCCAGCCTGACTACCCCCTGAACCGCGAAGACTGGGAAGTCATCACCCTCAAAGACAAAGACGCGGTGGTGGGAGTGGCTCCCGCGGGCGCGGATGACGCAGAACTGGTCTTCATCACCAGGGAGGCGCAGCTCCTGAAGTTCCCCGCCTCCGCGGTGCGGCCGCAGGGGCGCACCGCCGGCGGCATGGCGGGAATCAAACTTGCCGCGGGCGACCATGTGGTCTTCTTTGGGGCGGTGCAGCCCGAGGATGAGGCCGCCGTCGTGGTCACCATCGCCGGCACCAACGGTGCCCTCCCCGGCACCGCCCCGGGCACTGCCAAGGTGACCGCCTTCTCCGAGTACCCGGCCAAGGGACGCGCCACCGCCGGCGTCCGGGCACACCGGTTCCTCAAGGGCGAGGACATGCTCCTGCTGGGCTGGGCAGGACACGGACCGGCGAAGGCCTCGTCCGCCGCCGGCGTTGCCAGGTCGCTGCCGCAGGAACATGGCCGCCGCGATGGCTCAGGTGTCCCGCTCTCGCAGGCCGTGGATGCAGTGGGCCCCGCCATGGCATGGGCGGACGGCGCGTCGGCGGAGGCCTAGCAGCGGCCGGGGCTTCTCCTCGGAGGACAGGCCCGGGATACGGACAAGCTGGAGCTCAGCCGGCCACGTCCCGCCGCCGGAAGCCGGGGACGGCGAGCGCCACCAGCACGGCGATGGTGAGGGCGGACACCAGCACGCTGTCCCACGCAACCCCCTTCCGCAGCGGGTCCTGGCCGATGTACTGGAAGAACGGGGAGGCTTCCTGGATCCTGTCAAAGGCGTCCACGAGCGGCGCAAGCGCGTTGATGATGTACGCCAGTACCGCCAGGACGGCCGGGATGCCGCGGCTCAGTCCGGTCCGTCCCGTGGCCGCCGACAGCGCCAGTGCCAGGGAGCCGAAAACAACGCCCAACAGCGCCAGGTGCAGCATGGCGGCCGCCACCTTGTCCGGGGGAAGGACCATGTCTGCCAGGTTGCCCTCCAGCACCAGTGACAACCCCATGACCGCGGCCAGCAGGAACGTGCCCAGCACCATGGCCAGGAACTTGTCCACCACCACCCGGCCCCGTCCCACCGGGTTGGACAGCAGCAGGTCCATCGTGTGCCGGTCTTCTTCCGCGCCGATGGCCCCCGCGCCCGCGTTGATGGCGTAGATCAGCACGGCAATGGGTCCCATGAAGGACAGGAGTTCCACCTGGATGTACCCCGTGGGAGTGGACATGTCGGCGCTGGAGGTGGCGAACAACGACCGGAACGCCTCCGGCATTTGGTCGATGAAATCGCTCATCGACGGCTGCGACTTCACCGACGGCCAGATTGCTGCATACGTGGCCACAATGAGCGCCAGGGAGAGGGCCCAGGCAAGCAGCAGCCGGCCCTGGTCCCGGAGTGTCTTCGTGAGGACGCTAGTGAGCATGGCCTGCCGCCGTTCGGGCAACGGTTCCGGCGGCCGCCGGTGTCGTCTGTCCTGGTTGACCGTCCATTCCGTAGTAGCTCAGGAATGTCTCCTCCAAGGGGGCTTCGGAACATTCGAAGTCCTCCACCTCCCGTGCACTGACCAGCTTCAACAGAGCGTCGAGGGCGGACTGCGGGGCGTTGCAGCTTAGTGTGTGGCCGTCCACCAGCAGGTCCCGCACGCCGGGCACACCGCCGAACTCCGCGGCGGACACCTCCATGGCAAAGCGGGCCCGCACCCGGTGGAGGGAGCGGGCGGCAAGGTCCTGCAGCCGCTCCACCGCCACCAGTTGCCCCGCGCGCACCACCCCGATCCGGTCCGCCACGCGCTCCACCTCACCCAGGACATGGGAGGAGAAGAGCGCCGAACCGCCGCCGGCAGTGTGCTCGCGGAGGATGGAGTGGAAAGTCTGCTGTACCAGCGGGTCGATCCCGCTGGTGGGCTCGTCCAGGACCAGCAGCCGCGGCTGCGACATCACGGCCAGGACGACGGCGAGCTTCTGCCGGTTCCCGCGCGACAACGTCCGGGCCGGACGGTCCAGGTCCAGTTCAAGCCGGTCTGCCACCCCGGCTGCCCGGCGGCGGTCGTCCCGGTGGCGCAGATGGGAACAGTAGGCCACGTGCTGGTTCCCGGTGAGCCGGTCGTAGAGGGCCGGCTCGCCGGGCACGTAGCCCACCAGGCGGTGGACTTCCCTGGACTGCCGCCACGCATCGAACCCCAGCACGGACGCCGTGCCCGACGTGGGCCGCAGCATCCCCATGAGGAGCCGGATGGTGGTGGTCTTGCCCGCCCCATTCGGGCCCAGGTAGCCGAACACCTCGCCGGGTCCGATGGTGAGGCTCACGCCGTCGAGCGCCGTGTTGCGGCCGAACCTCTTGGTCAGGCCGGCCAGCTGCACCATGCTTTCGTTGTCTTCCCTGCCCCTGCGCGTTTCCGGGCTCATGCCGCAACGGTAGGCGCGCGGAAGGCGGCATCCCAGAGTCTTTCGGCCCGCAGCGCCTAGACTGCTCCCATGCCTATCGTTCCTGATGAGAAGGACTGGACCTGGGTCCTGTCCCGTCCCTGCCCGGAGTGCTCCTTCAATGCCTCGAGCGCCACGCCGGCAACGGTTCCGGGAAGCATCGAAAGCATGATTCCCCGCTGGCTGGCCGTCCTCCGCCGCCCCGACGCCGCCCAGCGTCCGGACGACGACACCTGGTCGCCCGCGGAGTACGCCTGCCACGTGCGGGACGTGTTCACTCTCTTCGTCCAACGCCTGAACCTCATGCTGGCCGAGGACGGTGCCCGCTTCGCGGACTGGGACCAGGACCGGACGGCCATCGAGAAGGACTACGCCAATGCCGACCCGTCCGAGGTGGGGCCCGAACTGGCAGCGGAAGGGCACGAAGCCGCCGAATCCTTCGCCCAGGTTCCCGAAGAGGACTGGGGACGGAAAGGCCTGCGCAGCAACGGCTCGGAATTCACCGTCCTAACGCTCTCGCAATACTTCCTGCACGACGTCGTCCACCACCTGCACGACGTCAACGGTTAGGACAGCGGGCCGCGCAGCCCCTTCCGGACCTCAGCGCGAACGGGCCAGCGACTCCCGCGGCCGCTCCGCGCATACGGAGAGGTCCAACCGGGCGTCGCCGGCATGGATGTCCGCGGGGTTGTGGGTCACCAGCACCACGGTGCGGTGGCGCAAGCCGGCGCGGAGGTCTGCCAGCATGGCGGCGGCGGACTCTGCGTCGAGGTGGGCGGTGGGCTCATCCAGCAGGATCACTTCCGCGCCCGTCAGCAGCGTCCGTGCCACCGCCAGGCGCTGGCGCTCTCCGCCGCTCAGGAAGGCACCCCCGGGTCCGATCCGGGTGTCCAGTCCCGCCGGCAGCCGGCCTACCAGCCCGTCAAGTCCGACGGCGGCCAGGACGGCTTCCAGCTCACGGTCCCCTGCGCGGGATCCAGCGTTGCCCGCGTCAGCGCTGCCCGGCGCCCTGCCCAGCAGCAGGTTCCCGCGGATGGTGGAGTCGAACAGGTGGGCCTCCTGCGGGCACCACGCGGCGCGGCCGGTGACCTTCACATGTCCGGCCGCTGGCGGCAGGAAACCCAGCAGGACAGAGAGCAGGGTGGATTTTCCCGAGCCGGAGGGGCCGGTGACCGCCAGCCAGTGCCCCGGCGCGGCCACTGCGTCCACGCCCGAGAAGACCGGTGCGCCTCCCGGCCACGCCGCGGCCAGGTCCACCAGCTCAACACCTGGCTCGGTGCTGGTCCTGCCGGGAACAGACTGCAGACCATCGGGGGTGTCAGTGCCGTCCTCGAGTGCGCCGGACTCCCCCACCCTGCGCAGGACGGCACGGAGCGCCGGGAACTGGCGCACCGCCGTCGTCATCGCCGCGTAGGGCTCCACGAGTGCCAGGAGCAGGAGGACAATGACGGCTGCCGTGGCCGGGGCAACCTGCGCCGCGAGGACATTCGGGGCGGCCAGCCAGGCAGCAGCCAGTGCCGCCGTGCCGCATGCGGCGGTGGCAACGGCGTGTCCCAGCCCGTCAGCCCAGGCGGAGCGCTGTGAGGCGCGGGTTGCTTCCCGGTCCTCGGCCAGCAGCGCCTCAAGCACGCGGGGAGCTACGCCGTTGGCGTGCAGTTCGGCGCGCGCGTCCAGGGCTGCCGTCACGCGGCGCAGGACGCCCGATCGCAGGGACTGCTCGCCGGCCGCCGACCTGCGGTCGCCCCACAGCGCAGCGGCGGGCGCCAGGAGCAGGCCGCAGGCAGCTGCGGCAACCACGGCGGGAAGGGCTGCCGGCACCAGCATTCCGGTGGCTGCCACCGCCAGGGCGGATACCGCGAGCGCCGTGACGGGCGGCAACACCACGCGGGGCAGGAGGTCGCGGACGGTGTCGACGTCGTCGATCACCGTGCCCAGGACGTTTCCGCCCTGCAGCAACCGGCGCAGCGACAGGGCCCTGCGGCTCAGGGATTCCCAGAGCCGGCCGCGCAAGCGGGTCAGGGCGGCGAACACGGCGTCGTGCAGCAGCAACCGCTCCCAGTATCGGAAAACGGCCCGCCCGATGCCGAAGAACCGCACCCCCACGATGGCGGTCAGGAGGTAAAGAATGGGCGGCTGCTCGCTGGCGCGGATGATCAGCCAGCCGGACAGGCCGGACAGCGCGACGGCGAAAATGGCCGCGAGGGTGCCGACGAGGGCCGCGGCGGCGAATTTGCCCCGGACGGGGGCAAGCAGCGCTGCCAGGAGGCGGGCAGTGCCGGTTGCGGACGGTCCAGTTGCGGACTGGGCGGGGGCCCGGGTGTCCGCCGGTGGCGTGCTGCCGGTGTCCCCGCCGCCCGGGGAGTTGCTTTCCGGAAAGTCGGGGGGCGCGGCGGCTGCGGACAGGAGGACGCCGTCCGCGTGCTGCCCTGCCGCAACCTTGCCCGCAGGCTTTACCGGCACCAGCACGTCCGCAAGCTGCCGGGTGCGCTGGTTGTGGGCCACCAGGACCACGGTGACCTTGCCGCGGAGCCGCCGGATGGCTTCTTCCACGATGGCTGCGGACGCGTCATCCAGGTGTGCGGTGGGCTCGTCAAGCAGCAGGAGCGTCGCTCCGGCCTCGATCCGGGCCAGCCCGCGGGCCAGTGCCACGCGCCGCAGCTCTCCCGGGCTGAGCTCCGCCTGGTGTTTTGCTGCAAGGTGTCCGGCTCCCGCACGTTCCAGGCATTGCCGTGCCGCGTCCTCGGCGGTGAACCGGTCCGGGCCGTAGGCAGTATCCGGCGACAGGTAAAGCAGCACCTCGTCCAGGACCGTTCCGGCCACCATCACAGGATGCTGCGGCACCCAGGCCACCAGCCGGCGGTCCAGGCCGCTGATGGATCCGGTGATGCGGGTACCCGTGCTGCCGGTCCCGCCATCGGTGCCGACGGTGCCTGCCAGCACGCCCAGGACGGTGCTCTTGCCCGCGCCGCTGGGCCCGTCCAGCGCCGTAATCCTGTCCTGGGGCGCGGTGAAGGTAAGGGGCCCGACGGCGGCCGCGGACCGTCCGCCATACGTCACGGTGAGTGCGGTGACCTCGAGCGGGGCGCCGGGCCTGCCGGCCCTGGCAGCGGGCAGGGGGGCTGGTTGGGGCGCACCGGTCACCGCGGCGGTTTCCGCGAGGGCCACCCGGCCGTCGTCGCTGGCATGGTGTGCGGTGCCCAGTTCCCGCAGGGGGAGGTAGCAGTCCGGCGCCAGGAGGAGGGCCAGCAGGCCGGCTTCCAGGGGCATGTCACCGTGGACCAGCCGGACGCCGATGAACACAGCAACCACGGCCACCGAGATGGTGGCGATGAGTTCCAGTGCCAACGCGGACAGGAACGCGGTCCGCAGCGTCCCCATGGTGCGGGACCGGTACTCCTCCGAGATCTCCTCCAGGGCCTTGCGCTGCGCTGTGGCCCTGCCCAGGCCCACCAGGACCGGCAGGCCCTTGGCGAGTTCAAGCATGTGGGCGGACAGCCGGGCCAGCGACGCCTGGGCCCGGCGCACGCTGTCCTGCGTGTACCGGCCGATCAGCACCATGAACAAAGGGATCAGCGGCACGGTGAGCACGATGACCAGCGCGCTGACCCAGTCCGCGAAGAGGATCCGGGCGCCCAGCAGCAGCGGAATGGCGGCACAGTTGACCAGCGCGGGAAGGAACTGGGTGTAGTAGCTGTCCAGGGCGTCCAGGCCGCGCGTTGCCAGCACCGCCAGGCCGCCGTCGCCGGGCCCTGAAGCGCGAACGCCGGTACGCAGGGCGCGCTCCAGGAGCTCCCCGCGAAGCTCTTCCTTGACCCCCAGTGCCGACCGTCGGGCGGCGACGGCCTGTCCCCATACCGTCAGGGAGCGGAGCACGACGCCGGCAAGTCCGGCGGTCAGCTGGCTCTCCCAGCCAGGGTTCCCGGCGGCGAGCCCCGCCAGGACGGAGGCCACGGCCTGGCCGATGAGGACCAGGGACAGGGCTTTGAGCGCGGCCAGGAGTCCCAGCCAGTAGATGGCTGATCGGGTTGCCGGGCCTGCCGGGAAGGTGGGCCGCACGTCAGCCCTTGGTGGTGAAGGCCTTGGCGGCAATGGCCGGGAGGAAGCTGTGGGCCTCCGGGATGTGCGCGGCGCTGACGCGGCGGCGGAAGACCCAGTAGGTCCAGGCTTGGTAGGCAATGACCAGGGGAAGCCCGAAGGCCGCCACAATGCTCATCAGTCCCAGGGTGTAGTTCGAGGACGAGGCGTTGGAAATGGTGAGGTCAAAGGCGCTGTCCAGTGTCGAAGGGAGCACCACCGGGAACACGGCACCGAAGATGGAGGCGGTGCCCAGCACCAGGAAGGCGCCCAGGAACAGGAACGCCCTGCCTTCGGAGCCTTTGCGGGCCACCAGCCACGCGGTGGCGGCCGCGCCTACGGCCAGGACGACGGCGGCCCATGTCCAGGGCTTCCCGTCCAGGAACTGGATGGCAAGGACCCACGCTGCAATGGGCAGGAGCAGGACCGGCAGGAGCCGCACGAACCACTGGCGTGCCCGGTGCCGGACGTCGCCGTCGGTCTTGAGTGCCAGGAAGGCCAGGGCGTGGAGCAGTGAGAAACCCACCACTGCGAGCCCGCCCAGCAGGGCGTAACCGCTGAACCAGGCCATGGGGCCGCCTTCGCGGTCACCGTTGGCGTTCAGCGGCAGGCCCGTGGTGGTGAGGGCCAGCGCGGCGCCGACGCCGAAGGCCGCAAGGAAGGACCCCAGCGCGATGGCCCAGTCCCAGCGGTTCCGCCAGCTGTCGGTGTCCACCTTGCCGCGGTATTCGAACGCCACCGCGCGGAAGATCAGGGCGAGCAGGACCACCAGCAGCGGGAGGTAGAGCGCGGAGAACAACGAGGCGTACCAGAGCGGGAAGGCGGCGAAGGTGGCACCGCCTGCGGTGAGCAGCCACACCTCGTTGCCGTCCCAGACGGGTCCGATGGTGTTTAGGAGCACGCGGCGTTCGGTGTTGTTGCGGGCGAAGAGCTTCATCAGCATCCCTACGCCCAGGTCGAAGCCTTCGAGGAAAAGGTAGCCGGTCCACAGCACCGCAATGGCGATGAACCAGATGGTGGGCAGCAGTTCCATTGTGTGTTTCCTCTGCTAGTAGGCGAAGGCCAGGACGTCGTCAGCGGGTTTGGAGCCGCCGTCGGGGCCCGGGGTTTCATCCTCGTTCTCGTCCGTCGGGGCGTGGCCGAGTTCCGGCATCGCGGAGACCACGCCGCCGCGGATGTATGTGACCAGCAGCTTCACTTCCACCACCAGCAGGACGGCGTACACCGCGGTCAGGGCAACCAGCGAGGCGATCAACTCGCCCGCGGACACCCCGGGTGACACGGCGGCGGCGGTGAACATGAACACCTGGTCGATGCCGCTCGGGTCGGGGTTGGGCGCCACGACGAAGGGCTGGCGGCCCATCTCGGTGAAGATCCAGCCGGCGGCGTTGGCACCGAAGGGTGCAAGGATGCCGAACACTGCCAATCGCATCAGCCAGCGGGATTCCGGCACCGTCCCCTTGCGGGTGATCCAGAGTGCCACCAGCGCAGCCAGCGCGGCGAGGCCGCCAAAGCCAATCATCATCCGGAAGCCCCAGTAGGTGACTTCCATGACGGGCACGTACTGGATCTCCTGGCCGGCGCGGTCACCGTAGATCGGGTTGTCCGGGACGGTGCTTCCGTATTTTTCCTTGTACTCGGGCAGCAGGCTGTTGACGCCCTTCACCTCGGTGGTGAAGTCGCCCTTGGCCAGGAATGAGAGGATGCCGGGGACCTCGATCACTGCCACGACGTCATCGCAGTTCTTCGAGCCCACGTTGCCCACGCTCAGTACGGAGAAGCCTGTGCCGTCATGGCAGGCGGCCTCGGCGGCGGCCATCTTCATGGGCTGCTGCTGGAACATGAGCTTGCCCTGGAGGTCACCGGTGACGGCCGTGCCCGCGAACGAGATCATGGCCACCACGGCACCAATGCGCAGGGACCGGATCCACACGCTGTAGTCGGCGCGGTCCCGGCCGGGAATGCGCGTGTCCTCACCGGGGATGACCCGCCCGTCGGCACCCACGGTGTCGACGCCGTCGTGCCGCCTGCGCCACAGGTGGTACCAGGCGATGCCAAGGAGGAAGCCGCCGGCTACGGCAAGGGCTCCGAACAGGGTGTGCGGGACGGCCACCAGTGCGGTGTTGTTGGTAAAGACCGCCCAGGCGTCGGTCATGACGGGCCGGCCGTTCACCATTTGCACGCCCACCGGGTGCTGCATCCAGCTGTTGGCCACGATGATGAAGTAGGCGGAGAGGGCTGAACCGATGACGGCCACCCAGAGGCATGCGAGGTGGATGGCCGGCTTGAGCTGCTTCCAGCCGAAAATCCACAGTCCCAGGAAGGTGGATTCGACGAAGAAGGCCAAGAGCGCCTCGAGGGCCAGCGGGGCACCGAAGACGTCGCCCACGAAGCGGCTGTATTCGCTCCATGCCATGCCGAACTGGAACTCCTGCACAATGCCGGTGGCGACGCCCATGATGAAGTTGATGAGGAACAGCTTTCCCCAGAACTTGGTCATGCGCAGGTACTCGGGTTTGCCCGTGCGGAACCAGGCGGTCTGGATGACGGCCACCACCAGGCCGAGGCCGATGGTCAGCGGCACCATCATGAAGTGGTAAACGGTGGTGATGCCGAATTGCCAGCGTGCGATTTCCAAGGCGTCCATGGCGGTCCCTACTGTTAGCCGATGCAGTTTTCTACGCTACGTAGAACTCCAACTTCTACAAAGTGTAGAACATCCTCGATGGCGGTACGAAAACGAATCGCCCTCCCCCTAGGATCCCCCGCCGGGGTGCGGCGCGCCAGATGTTCTACCCGATGTAGAAGGTTCCCGGGTTTCGGGGTAAATTTAAGTCTGTAGTTGAACAACCGCGTGACGTCACCGTGCTCCCCAAAGCGCCCGGTGCGGGGAAATAAAGGAAAAGTGAAATGGCTAGTCTTGGTGAACTGGAACGGGCGGTCATGGACCTGCTCTGGGCGGGCCAGGAAGCGGCTACGGCCAACACCCTGAGGGATCAACTGGCGCGGACGTCCGCCGCGCAGGGCGGACCGGGCCATGAAGGCAAGGAACTGGCTGTCACAACGGTGCTCACCGTCCTCTCCCGCCTGGAGAAGAAAGGCCTGGTAGAGCGCGAACGCGGAACCCGGCCCCACCGCTACCAGGCGGTGTCCAGCCGTGCGGACCACACCGCGGAACTGATGCACGAGGTCCTCGGATCGGCGCCGGACCGCGAAGCCGTCCTGGCCCGGTTCATCGGGTCCGTGTCCGAAGGTGAAGCCGAGACGCTGCGCAAACTGCTGGGCCACGTCTAGCACACCATGTTCTGGGCCTCATACCTGCTGGCGGTCCTTGCGATAATCCTGGCGTGGCCGGTGCCGATCCTCCTGTCGCGGGCACAGTGGCCGGCCAGGTCTCCGTTCACGGCAATGCTGCTGTGGCAGGCAATCGCGCTCGCAGGTGGGCTTTCGATGATCGGTGCCATGCTGGTCTACGGGCTGGAGCCCATCGGGGACAACCTCATTGCGGGGCTCCGGGCGCTTGCCGGAATGGTTTTGTTCAACGCTCCCACCACCGCACTGGGCTTCTGGCATATCTTTGCGCTGTCCGCCGCCGCGCTGCTCACTGCCCACCTGGTCTTCACACTGTTGCTGACCTACTACAAGATCCAGCGGCAGCGGCGCCGGCACCGTGAACTGCTCGCCCTTTTGGCCTCGCCATCCGGCCAGGACGCCGGAACCCTGGTCATCAGCCACGATTCCCCCGTGGCCTATTGCCTTCCGGGTGGCGCACGCTCCGTGACGGTCCTGTCGGATGGCCTGATGGCTGCCCTCGAACCGGCGGAACTGCGTGCCGTCCTGATCCACGAGAATGCCCACCTGAGCCAGCGGCACCACCTCCTGCTGTGGGCATTCGCGGCGTGGCGGCAGGCACTCCCGTGGCTGCCCACCACCCGGCTCGCCCAGGAGTCGGTGAACTCGCTCATTGAAATGCTGGCCGACGACGTTGCCCTCCGCACCGAAAGCAAGGCAACGCTCATCAAGGCCATCGCCATTGTGGCCAGCGGCTCGGCAGGTAATGGAGGCACCGGTGATATCCGCCCGGCGTCGCCCACCGTTGCACTGTCCGGCCTCGAGGCGGCCTCCGGCGGTCCCGGCTCGGATTCAGTCCGTACGGCAGCGTCGCGGGTCAGCCGCCTGCTGACGCCCCAGCCCCAGCTTCCCGCCGCCGTCCGCACCGCCGTCATGGCCGGCAGCGTCCTCCTGCTGGCGCTGCCCACGGCACTGCTGGTGGTTCCGGGACTGCTCGGCTGAAGCGTCGCCGTCGTTGTTCACGCCGGTGGTTGTGGCTGCCTGGTGCCGACGGTTGAGCCTGTAGAAAGCGGTGCGCCCGTCAGGCGTCGATGCGCTCCCGGTCCAGGCTGGATGCGCCGGCGATGATGAAGTCCTTGCGCGGCGACACGTCCGAGCCCATCAGCAGGTCGAAGATCTCCTCCGCCTGCTGGGCGTTTTCAATCCCCACCTTGCGCAAGGTGCGGTGCCGGGGGTCCATGGTGGTTTCGGCCAACTGCTCGGCGTCCATCTCCCCCAGGCCCTTGTAGCGCTGGATCGGTTCCTTGTACCGCTTCCCCTCCTTCGCCAGGCGGGCCAGCAGCACGTGCAGTTCGGCCTCGGAGTAGGTGTAGATCATCTCGTTGGCCTTCTGGCCGGCGTTGATGACTTCCACCCGGTGCAGCGGCGGAACGGCGGCGAAGACCCGGCCCTCGAGGATCATGGGCCGCATGTACCGGAAGAAAAGGGTCAGCAGCAGGGTACGGATGTGGGCACCGTCCACGTCGGCGTCCGTCATGAGGATGACCTTGCCGTAGCGGGCCGCGCTGATGTCGAAGCTGCGGCCGGATCCTGCCCCCACCACCTGGATGAGGGCTGCGCACTCCGCGTTGGAGAGCATGTCCCCCACCGAGGCCTTCTGGACGTTCAGGATCTTGCCGCGGATGGGCAGCAGGGCCTGGAAGTCGGAGGAGCGGGCCAGTTTGGCAGTGCCCAGCGCCGAGTCGCCTTCCACGATGAACAGTTCCGAACGTTCAACGTCGTCCGTCCGGCAGTCAGCGAGCTTGGTGGGCATCGAGGACGTTTCCAGCGCGTTCTTCCGCCGTTGCGTCTCCTTGTGCACGCGGGCCGAGATGCGGGATTTCATCTCGTTGACGATCTTTTCGAGCAGCAGCGAGGACTGGGCCTTGTCGTTCTTGTTGCTGGAGGCCAGCTTGGCGGAAATCTCCCGCTCCACCACCCGGGCCACGATGGCGCGGACGGCACTGGTGCCGAGAATTTCCTTGGTCTGCCCCTCGAACTGGGGTTCGGCCAGCCGCACCGTCAGCACCGCGGTGAGGCCGGCGAAGATGTCGTCCTTTTCGATCTTGTCATTGCCGGCCTTAAGCTTGCGGGCATTGGTCTCCACCGCTTTGCGGAAGGTTTTGACCAGCGCCTGCTCAAAGCCTGACTGGTGTGTGCCGCCCTTGGGGGTGGCGATGATGTTCACGAAGCTGCGTACGGTGCTGTCGTAGCCGATGCCCCAGCGAAGCGCCACATCCACCTCGCAATCGCGCTCCACCTCGGCCAGCTGGCTGTGGCCCCGCTCGTCCAGGACCGGGACGGTCTCCTTGAACTTCCCTGCTCCGTGCAGCCGCCAGACATCAGTGACTGCCGGATCAACGGCCAGGAACTCAGCGAATTCCGAAATGCCGCCGTCGTGGTGGAAGACCTCCTCGTGCGGGCCTGCTTCGCCGGGCGTCCCGGCAAGCCTGCGTTCGTCCCGGACGGTGAGCTTGAGGCCGGGCACCAGGAAGGAGGTCTGGCGGGCACGGGCAACCAGGTCCTCGTAGGAGAACTTGGCGTCGGGGGTGAATATCTGCCGGTCGGCCCAGTAGCGGATCCGCGTTCCGGTGACCCCGCGTTTGGCCTTGCCCACGATGTCCAGCACGGAGTCGTCGACGAACGGCGTGAAGGGTGCCGCCGGGTCGAGGCGGGATCCGGTGTCCTTGAACCGGCCCGGTTCACCGCGGCGGAAGGACATCCGGTAGGTCTTGCCGCCCCTGTCCACTTCGACGTCGAGTCGCGAGGACAGGGCGTTGACCACCGAGGCGCCCACGCCGTGGAGGCCGCCGGAGGCGGTGTAGGAGCCGCCGCCGAATTTGCCGCCCGCGTGCAGCTTGGTGAAGACCACTTCGACGCCGGTGAGTCCCGTCTTGGGCTCCTTGTCGATGGGGATGCCGCGGCCGTCGTCGTGGATCTCCACGGAATTGTCCGCATGGAGGATGATGCGGATGTCGTGGCCGAAGCCGGCCAAGGCCTCATCCACGGAGTTGTCGATGATTTCCCAGAGGCAGTGCATGAGGCCGCGTGAGTCGGTTGAGCCGATGTACATGCCCGGGCGTTTGCGGACGGCCTCGAGGCCTTCCAGTACGGAGAGGTGCCGGGCGGTGTACTCAGAGCTTGGTGCCACTGGTGATGAACTCCTTCAGGGACGTGGAAGCGGCGCTGGGACCGCACCTTCTAGGGTAGTCGCCGGCGGCGCCGACAGGCGCCTGCCACACCCTCCGGCCGCTGTGCGGCACGCCACGGGCCTGCGTGACCGGTGGAACTCGGCATTTCTTGACTGAACCTTGCGGATACGCGCACAGCGAACTTGCCCCATCCTTGCGATGGATTGGATACGAATGCTGGTTATATAGATGTACTGATCTACTAAGGAGGCCGACATGACAACAGCAGTGGCAGACCGCACACTAAATGCACTGGACCGGTGCGACCGTTGCGGAGCTCAGGCATATGTCCGGGTTGTACTCGAGTCCTCCGGCGGTGAGCTGTTGTTCTGCGGCCACCACGCCCGTGCAGTCGAGGCGACGCTCAAGCCGTTGAGCTCCGACTGGCACGACGAGACGGGAAAGCTTCACGAGAAAGCTCCCGTGGAAATCGACTAGATGAGGCATCGGTAACAACTAACCCTGCGGGATCCTTCCACCACGGAAGGGTCCCGCAGGCGTTTAAGGACCTCCGCCGTCTCTCCTGAAAGAAAGGGCCGTTCCGGAACCACCCGATGGTGGTTCCGGAACGGCCCCTTCTATACCGTCCGGCTGTTCCTGCGGACAGGCTTAGTCCAGGTAGTCCCGAAGCACCTGCGACCGGGAGGGGTGGCGGAGCTTGGACATGGTCTTGGACTCGATCTGGCGGATGCGTTCGCGGGTGACGCCGTAGACCTTTCCGATTTCGTCTAAAGTCTTCGGCTGTCCGTCGGTCAGGCCGAACCTCATGGCAACCACGCCGGCCTCGCGTTCGGAGAGGGTATCCAGTACCGAGTGCAGCTGCTCCTGCAGGAGGGTGAAGCTCACGGCGTCAGCCGGAACAACGGCTTCCGAGTCCTCGATCAGGTCACCGAACTCGGAGTCGCCGTCCTCGCCAAGGGGCGTGTGCAGCGAAATCGGTTCACGGCCGTACTTCTGGACTTCGACAACCTTTTCGGGGGTCATGTCCAGTTCAAGCGCCAGCTCTTCAGGCGTGGGTTCGCGGCCCAGGTCCTGCAGCATCTGGCGCTGGACGCGTGCCAGCTTGTTGATGACCTCAACCATGTGCACGGGGATACGGATGGTGCGGGCCTGGTCGGCCATGGCGCGGGTGATGGCCTGGCGGATCCACCACGTGGCGTAGGTGGAGAACTTGAAGCCCTTGGTGTAGTCGAACTTCTCCACGGCGCGGATCAGGCCCAGGTTACCTTCCTGGATCAGGTCCAGGAACAGCATGCCACGGCCGGTGTAGCGCTTGGCCAGCGAGACCACCAGGCGGAGGTTTGCCTCCAGCAGGTGGTTCTTGGCGCGCTTGCCGTCGTGGATGATGAACTCGAGTTCGCGCTTGTACTTCGGGTCCATGGATCCGTCGTCGGCGGCGATCTTCTCTTCAGCGAACAGCCCGGCTTCGATCCGGAGCGCAAGGTCCACTTCCTGCTCGGCATTGAGCAGCGCGACCTTGCCAATTTGCTTCAGGTAGTCCTTGACCGGGTCCGCTGTGGCACCGGCAGACATGACCTGCTGCACCGGGGCGTCGTCGTCGTCCGCGTCGGAGTAGACAAAGCCCTTGCCGCTGCCCGCGGCAGCCTTGGCAGGATCGGCGTCTGCCTCGGCATCGGCGTCCTCTGCTGCGTCCGGTCCTTCAAGGACGATGTCGTCAAGGTCTTCCTCGACTTCCTCGACCTCATCCGGGTCAACGTCTCCGGCGGCTTTTCCTGCAGCCTCTGCTGCAGCCTTGGCGCCGGGCTTGGGCCCACGCTTTTTGGGCTCGCGCTTGCCGTCCGCTGCAGCCGTACCGGCCGAAGCCTTGTTGGCTGCCCGCGTAGCTGCCCGCTTGGCATTGGTCGCGGCCTGCTTCTCCTCAGGGGACAAGACATCCTGGGCGGCGGAATCCTTCTTCGTGGAAGACGGGGTCACAGAAAACCTTTCTAGCGGTGGTCTGTGGAATCACCATACGGGCAACACCACTATGACCCTGTCAAGTCCGTGGTGGAAACCAAGCGCCACCACGGCCGGCAGAGTCACTTAAGACAACTCCCGGAGCGGCTGTAATGTTCCCTTGCGGGGACTGTCACAAGCACTCGATACACGGACCCAACCGGGTCTCGGCATCCATTGTCTCATGATTTGCCCGTTTCCGGCCTCCCGGCCTGCCATCGGATCCAACAGCCCTGCAGCGCCGCCGGTTCCGGCCCGAGCGGCACCCGGAACTGCCGCCGCCGTTAGGGCGTCTCCTGTCCCCCGGCGGAACCGTCATGAAACTTTTGCCACGCCGCTTCCTTCCGGGCCGCCCAGCCGCAGAGCGTCCCCGTTCCCACCAGATGCAGCAACAGCTCCGCGAGCCGGTACCCGGGCTCGAGCTCAAGGGCCTGGCCCAGGTAGGCAGCGGAGTAGGAGCCGCGCCCACGGGACCACGCCACCCAGCCCCGGACCGTCAGTGCCGCGGCCGCCGCCGGCCCTCCGGGCACTGCGAGTTCCCGGAGAACACCATCCAGCGCGTCCAGGCCGGCCCAGTCAGGCACGCTTGGGGCAACACCCATCAGGACGTCACCGTAACCGGCGGGAGCGGAGGCAGACACGGGGGCGGCCGGGTCCAGCCCTGCCCGCAGGACCTGGCCCGCCTTGCGGCCGGTTCCGCCCACCGCTTTCAGTCGCGTCCGCGACTGCCGGGAAGCAACCGCCGGCGGCAGCAGCGGCAGCATGGAGACGTCTGTGCCGCCGCTCTCTTCCCCGTCGGTAAAGAGACCGAACTGTTCTGCGCCCGCAGCCGCTGCGCTCCTGCCCGCCGCGGCCATCACCATCACCGCGTCGCGCCAGGCGGGGACGAGCAGCGTCGCGCGGAGGAACCCATCCCGTTCAACGTCCGGTATCCAGGTGGCCCCATCAACCCGGCCCAGGAGCATCTCCCAGAAGCCGAGAACGGCGTGGAACTGCGCCCGGCTTCGGGCCCTCCCGCCCAGCTCCTCCTCCCAGCCGGCCTGTGCCTCAAGGACGGCGGCAGCGTGCAGTGCGGAACCTGCTGATGCCTCCACGGCACCGGCCCCCGGAGCCGGCCCCACGTTGCTCCCCCGGTACACCATCTCGGCGTTCAGCATGCTGTCCTGGATCTCCTGCACAGGACGCCCCGGCAGCGGACAGCACGAACCATCGTTGCACCAGGCGTCCCGCCAATACTCCCGGCCCACCAGCCAGGCATCGCGGACGGGCATGCCGGCGCGTTCCAGATGCGACTGCACCACGGAAATAAGGCGGTGGCAGTCGGACGGCGGAACGATTCCGGCGTCGCTGGTAAAAACGGCGAGCAGAGCCCCGTCGGCACCCCGGTCAGATTCGAGGTACCGGCGGACGGTGCGGGCGAACGCGGCGGAGCCGGCCTGCGTTTGCAGCCCTGGCAGGTCCAGCCGCAGCGTGGCCCCCAGCCTTGTGCCGTGCAGCGTCATGGCCACAAGGCTGGAGGCGGGCCAGTACCCGAGGGAATGCGGAATAAATCCAAGGATGTCTTCCGGCCCACGGACTATCAGTCGTTGTGAAGCTGTCATGGCTTCAGCATCCGCTGCATGATGCTCCCCGGACAGGCGCGGGCTCAGCTATGTGCGTAAACGGCCTGTGTGGAGGAACAGTGCGGGACGAAGGGCGCCACGTCAGTCGTCGCTTGGTGCCGGCTGCCGGCGGCGGGCCAGGCTTTCGCGCCGCTGCCGGGCCAGGGCGCTGCGCAACGGGGGCACCACGATCCCCTGCTCGGCCATTTGCCGGCGCACCTTCCGGCGGGAGGCCAGGATGGCTGCCGCGCCGAACGCCAGGAGCACGAACTGAACGCTCAGGGCAAGCCTGAAGGGATCAAGGCCGTACAGGATGCCTTGCGAAAATCCCGTCGCGTAAAGGAGGTCCAGGACCAGGCCAATCAGGAAGATGGACACCAGGGCAGCAATGAAGCCGCCGACGTTGACGATCCCGGTGGCCGTGCCTATCCGGTGCGCGGGGTTGAAGGTGCGGGCGAAGTCGAAGCCGATCATGGAGCCGGGGCCGCCGATGGCGAGCACCACCACCAGTCCGGCCAGGAGCCACAGCGGGGCCCGCCCGGGCAGCAGGAGCACCGCGGCCCAGGCGGCGGCAGTGGCAGCGGCGATCAGCAGCACCATAGTGGACCGGCGCAGTGGATGCCGCGAGACGAACCGGCCGATGAACGGCCCCACGGCCATCGCGGCGGCGACGTACAGCGCCATCAGCCCGGCAACAGTGCCGGCGTCCAGGCCCTGCCCGGAGATCAGGAACGGGTAGCCCCAGGTCATTGCGAACACCGTGCCGCTGAACTGGATGGTGAAGTGGCTCCACATGCCCAGCCGTGTGCCGGGCTGGCGCCACGCGCGGGCAAGGGAGGCCCCGGTGGCCTTGAGCCCCTGGCGCGCGTGCGGGCGCTCCGTGCCCGGCGGGGCATCCTGCAGGAGTACCAGTACCAGCACGACGGCGAGCGCGGACATCCCCGCGAGCATCAGGAAAGCTGGCGTCCAGCCGGACATGTGCAGGACCAGCGCGAAGGGCAGGACACTGAACAATTGCCCCAGTTGCCCGGACATGCCGGTCAGCTGGGTGACAAGGGGGACGCGGGCGGGAGCGAACCACAGCGGGATGAGGCGGATGACCGAGATGAAGGTCATCGCATCGCCGGCCCCCACCAGGACGCGGCCGAGGACTCCTGCGGGAATGCTTTCGGCAAAGGCCAACTGGAGCTGCCCCAGTCCCATCAGGACTGCGCCGCCCGCGATCATGGCACGTGAACCGAACCTGTCCACCAGCAGGCCAACGGGAATCTGGAGTCCGGCGTAGACCAGCAGCTGCAGGACCGTGAAGAAGGAAATGGCGGATGCAGTGGCGTGGAAGCGCTCCGTGGCCTCGAGTCCCACCACGCCGAACGACGTCCGCTGCGCCACGGCCACCAGGTATCCGAAAATTCCAATGGTCCAGATAAGCCAGGCGCGGGGTGCAGTCACTTCTTCATTATGCCCGGCGGGTGGCCGCTTTCCCGGAAGCTGTGACGCAGGACTACTGCCCCGGGTTCTCCCTTGCCAGGTAGGCCTCCACTGCTGCGCCGAGGTCATCGGCGTCGGGAAGCTCATCATTTTCGTTGGCCAGAAGCGATCGGCGCACCATGCCGTCCGCCTTCTCGTCATACCGGGTTTCCAGCCGGGAAACCACCTGCTGGACTTCCTCGGATGCCTCGATCTGCTCGGCGATCTGGCGGCTGACCTCGCGCCCTGATTCCCGGAGCCGGTCGGTGGGCAGCATCAGGGACGTCGCAGCCCCCAGGTATTCCAGCCCCGCGACGGCGGCAGTGGGATACTCGGCTTCGGCCAGGTAGTGCGGGACGTGGATGACGTAGCCGGCAACGTTGCGTCCGGCCTCCACGAGGCGCAACTCCAGGATGTGGCCGACGGCGGCGGGAACCTCGACGGTGGGCTTCCACACGGAGATGCCCTCGATCAGTTCAGGCCGGTTGCCGTGCACGGTCACCCCCACGGGCCGGGTGTGCGGCACGGGCATGGGAATGGAGTGGATCCAGGTGACCAGGTTGACGTCCAGCTTCTCCACGATGTTCACCACGGCACGGGCGAACCGTTCCCACTGCAGATCGGGTTCGAAGCCGGCCAGGAGGAGGAACGGCTTGCCGAGCCCATCCACCAGCCGGTACAGCGCCAGCCGGGGCTCCTGGTAGTCCTGGATGTGGTCTTCCACGAAACTAAGGTGCGGGCGCCGGGAGCGGTAGTCGATCAGCTGGTCCGCGTCGAAGACCGCTACCGGCTGCGCATCGAGGGAGTCCAGCAGCTCAGTGTTGATCTGCTTGACCACGTGGCCGGCGTCGGCGAACCCGGTGAAACCCATGACCATGTTCAGCCCCTGGAGTTCGGGGCTGTGGAACAGCTCGATGTTGCTGGCGTAGAGCGCGTCGGGGTCCAGCAGCGAGCCGGAAATCCGTTCAAGCACGGCATGTTCCTTTCAGGGTTGGGGTGGACATCATTCATAACGCCGCAGGAGCAGCCGGCATTCCGCCGGCCTGTGTGGCGCACCTCTCAGGAAATTCTTTCGCCGCCCGAGGTAAGGGCTACGATCGGAACTGGCCTGCCAGGCTGGCTTGCACGCACCCTGGGACCGTCCGGAACGGCCGGATCCGGGCCACCATGGCAGAGCGCCCAACATGCATCCCTGCCCGAACGTTTTCGAGAATTGAGGACTCATCCCTGTGGTCAAGAATACTGAAGTAAACCTTAGTACCGTCTCGCGGGACCTTAAGAGGAACCCCAGCGACGCAGTTGTCATCGGGGTGGGGCAGGGCACCGACGGACCCGTACTGCTGGACAACCCGTTGAGCGCGAAGTCCGCGGAAGCTGTGGCAGACTCACTCAAGGCCCTTGGCGTCACCGGCGCCGCTGACCAGCTGGTCCGCCTGCCGGGGCTGCCCGAAACCGGTGCCGGCACCCTTGTCCTCGCCGGCGTGGGCAAGGTTTCGGCCACCGCCCCCCTGACGGGTGAGGCACTGCGCCGCGCCGCCGGATCAGCCATCCGGCAGCTGGCCGGCCTGCCCACGGTCACCCTGGCGTTTCCGACGGCGACAGTGGAGGACGTCGCGGCCGTCGCCGAGGGCGCCGCACTTGGCGCCTACTCCTTCACCGAGTTCCGGTCCTCCACGGACGGCCTCAAGGACCCCGTCCGCAACGCTGTGATCTTCACCGAACTGGCCGGCAACGGCGGGGTGGCCTCCGCGCTGAAGCGGGCCGGCCTGCTGGCCAAGGCCGTGAATGCGACCCGGTCCCTGGTCAACACCCCGCCCAGCCACCTCTACCCCGAATCCTTCGCGGAGGCTGCCAGGGATCTCGCCAAAGGGCTGCCCGTCAAGGTCACCGTTTGGGACGAGAAGCGCCTTGAGAAGGAAGGCTTTGGCGGCATCATGGGCGTGGGCAAGGGCTCCACAAGGCAGCCGCGCCTGGTCAAGGTGGAATACTCTCCCGCCAAGGCCACCGCAAAGATCGCACTCGTCGGCAAGGGGATCACCTTCGACACCGGCGGAATCTCTCTCAAGCCGGCCCTGAACATGGGCGACATGAAGAGCGACATGGCGGGCGCCGCCGTCGTCCTTAACACTGTCCTGGCCCTGGCCGGACTGGGCCTGCCGGTCAAGGCGACCGCCTGGCTCTGCATCGCCGAAAACATGCCCGGCGGCGGCGCCTCCCGCCCCGCCGACGTCCTGACCATGTTCGGCGGCAAGACCGTGGAAGTGCTCAACACCGACGCCGAAGGCCGGCTGGTGATGGCGGACGGCATCGTCGCTGCGAGCCGTGAATACCCTGACGCGATCATCGACGTCGCCACCCTTACCGGCGCCCAGCTGATCGCACTCGGCAACCGCACCGCCGGCGTCATGGGATCGGACAGCGTCACCGGCGCCCTCAAGGCAGCGGCGGACCGTGCCGGCGAACTGGTCTGGCCCATGCCCCTGCCGGAGGAGCTCCGCCCCACCCTCGACTCCCAGGTCGCAGACATCGCCAACATCGGCGAACGCCACGGCGGAATGATGACCGCCGCGGTGTTCCTGCGGGAGTTCGTGGGCAAGGACAAGGCAGGCGAACAGATTCCCTGGGCGCACATCGACATCGCAGGACCGTCCTTTAACAACGGCAGCCCCTACGGCTACACGCACAAGCAGGGCACAGGCTGCACGGTGCGTACCCTCGTCGCCTACGTGGAGGACATCCTGGCGGACGCCGCCCCGGCGGCCTAGCCACACCGCGGCAACCGGTGCCACGCGGCTCTTGGGCGCAGGTGATTCCTGTGCCACAGAGCCGCGTGACACTGGACACAAGCGCTCCACAAACGCAGCGCCAAGGTGGAGCATGGATAGGTGGTTCGCTAAGGTGAACCACGGTAGTCACAAATGCAAGAGAGTTGCCCTGCTGACATAATCACGGCAGTGCAAGTTCCAAGACCAGATGATGCGCGCTGATCGCGTCATCGTTCACGCGAGGGAGCGTTTTAGTGGCCGATCAGGCAACTGCGCAAGAATTCGACATCCTGGTACTCGGTGGCGGCAGCGGCGGATACGCTGCGGCCCTGCGTGCGGTACAGCTCGGCCTCACCGTCGGCCTCGTGGAGAAGGGCAAGCTGGGCGGCACCTGCCTCCACAACGGCTGCATCCCCACCAAGGCCCTGCTGCACTCAGCAGAGCTGGCCGACCACGCCCGTGACTCCGCCAAGTACGGCGTGAACGTCACCCTCGACGGCATCGACATCAACGCCGTCAACGCGTACAAGGACGGCATTATCGCCGGCAAGTACAAGGGCCTGCAGGGCCTCATCAAGTCCAAGGGCATCACCGTCATCGAGGGTGAAGGCAAGCTGCAGGGCACCGACACCGTCGTGGTGAACGGTACCGCGTACAAGGGCAAGAACATCGTCCTGGCCACCGGCTCCTACTCGCGCACCCTCCCGGGCCTCGAAATCGGCGGCAAGGTCATCACCTCCGACCAGGCCCTGACCATGGACTTCATCCCCAAGAGCGCCATCATCCTCGGCGGCGGCGTCATCGGTGTCGAGTTCGCCTCGGTCTGGAAGTCGTTCGGCGTGGACGTCACCATCGTCGAAGGCCTGCCCTCCCTCGTTCCCAACGAGGACGCCACGATCGTGAAGAACTTCGAGCGTGCCTTCAAGAAGCGGGGCATCAAGTTCTCCACCGGCGTGTTCTTCCAGGGCGTGGAGCAGAATGACGACGGCGTCAAGGTCACCCTGGTGGACGGCAAGACCTTCGAAGCCGACCTGCTGCTGGTCGCCGTGGGCCGTGGCCCCGTCACCGCAAACCTCGGCTACGAGGAAGCGGGCATCACCATCGACCGCGGCTTCGTCATCACCAACGAGCGCCTGCACACCGGCGTGGGCAACATCTACGCTGTGGGCGACATTGTCCCCGGCGTTCAGCTGGCGCACCGCGGCTACCAGCAGGGCATCTTCGTGGCCGAGGAAATCGCCGGCCTGAAGCCGGTGGTCGTCGAGGACATCAACATCCCCAAGGTCACCTACTCCGAGCCTGAAATCGCCACCGTTGGCTACACCGAGAAGGCCGCCAAGGAAAAGTTCGGCGAAGACCAGGTGCAGACCCAGGAGTACAACCTGGCCGGCAACGGCAAGAGCTCCATCCTGGGCACGTCCGGCCTGGTCAAGCTGGTCCGCCAGAAGGACGGCCCCGTGGTGGGCGTCCACATGATCGGCGCCCGCATGGGCGAGCAGGTGGGCGAGGCCCAGCTGATCGTGAACTGGGAAGCCTATCCGGAGGACGTGGCGCAGCTGCTGCACGCCCACCCCACCCAGAACGAAGCCCTCGGCGAAGCCCACCTGGCGCTGGCCGGCAAGCCGCTGCACGGCTAGTTCCCCCCAGCATTACCAGGCCCGGTGCACCCGGTCGCGCAGACCGGGTGCACTAGGCTTCCAACAAGGCAGCAATCATTCGCACTAAAGATCAATAAGGAGAACGGGGACGACATGTCTGAATCCGTTAACTTGCCCGCCCTCGGTGAGAGTGTCACCGAAGGAACCGTCACCCGCTGGCTCAAGCAGGTAGGTGACCGGGTAGAGGTGGACGAGCCGCTGCTCGAAGTCTCCACCGACAAAGTAGACACTGAAATCCCCTCTCCTGTAGCTGGCGTGATTGAAGAAATCCTGGTGGCTGAAGACGAGACCGCCGAGGTAGGCGCACCGCTGGTGCGCATCGGCGACGGCTCCGGCGGCGGTTCCGCGCCGGCCGAAGAAGCTCCCGCGGCCGCACCGGCCCAGGAAGCCCCGGCCCAGGAAGCCCCGGCTGAAGCAGCTCCCGCCCAGCAGGCACCCGCAGCAGCACCGGCTGCAGAGGCTCCGGCCGCAGGCGGCGAAGGCCACGAGGTCACCCTCCCCGCACTGGGCGAGAGCGTCACCGAAGGCACCGTCACCCGCTGGCTGAAGGCCGTCGGTGACTCCGTGGAGGTGGATGAGCCGCTGCTGGAAGTTTCCACCGACAAGGTGGACACCGAGATTCCCTCCCCCGTTGCCGGCACCCTGCAGGAAATCCGGGTCAACGAAGACGAGACCGCAGAGGTCGGTTCCGTGCTCGCCGTCATCGGCTCCGGCGCCCCGGCTGCCGCAGCACCCCAGGCAGCGCCGGCCGCTCCGCAGCAGGAGGCTCCCAAGCAGGAAGCCTCCAGGCCGGCACCGGCAGAGTCAGCCCCTGCGCAGACCGCTCCCGCCCAGGCAGTTCCGGCCCAGCAGGCTCCGGAACAGGCTGCTCCGGCTCCCCAGGCCGCGCCAGCCCAGCAGGCTGCCCCCGCAGCCCAGGAAGCCGCCCCGGCCGGTGGTTCCGAGTCCGGCTACGTCACCCCCCTGGTCCGCAAGCTGGCCAACCAGCACGGCGTGGACATCTCTTCGCTCTCCGGCACCGGTGTTGGCGGCCGCATCCGCAAGCAGGATGTCATTGCCGCCGCTGAAGCCAAGGCCGCTCCCGCTGCGGCGCCGGCAGCAGCCCCGGCCGCGTCGGCTCCTGCTGCATCCGGTGCAGCTGCCTCCTCGCTGCGCGGCACCACGCAGAAGGCTCCCCGCATCCGCCAGGTCATCGCCCGGCGCATGCGCGAGTCGCTGGAAATTTCCACCCAGCTCACGCAGGTCCACGAGGTGGACATGACCAAGGTCGCCAAGCTGCGCGCCCGTGCCAAGAACTCCTTCCAGGCCCAGAACGGCACCAAGCTGACCTTCCTGCCCTTCATCGCCAAGGCCGTGGCCGAGGCCCTCAAGCAGCACCCCAAGCTCAACGCTGCATACGACGAGGAAAAGCAGGAGATCACCTACCACAACGCCGAACACCTGGCGATCGCCGTCGACACCGACAAGGGCCTGCTGGTCCCGGTCATCGCCGACGCCGGCAACCTGAACCTGGCCGGGCTGGCCGGCAAGATCGCCGACGTAGCGTCCCGCACCCGCGACGGCAAGATCGGCCCGGACGAGCTGTCCGGCGGCACGTTCAGCATCACCAACATCGGTTCGGTGGGCGCCCTGTTCGACACCCCGATCATCAACCAGCCGCAGGTGGGCATCCTGGGTACCGGTGCCATCGTCAAGCGCGCCGTGGTGGTGTCTGACGAGAACGGTGACGACTCGATCGCCATCCGCTCCATGATGTACCTGTCCCTGACGTACGACCACCGCCTGGTGGACGGCGCCGACGCAGGCAGGTTCCTCCAGACCCTGAAGGCACGCCTCGAAGAGGGCGCGTTCGAAGCGGACCTGGGACTCTAACCTCCGCAGAGCCAACGACGGCGGGCCCCGGCACGGGTGGGAAACCACACCAGGCCGGGGCCCGCCGTCGTCGTTTAGCCACATCGGCCCCGTGCGCTCACCGCGTGGCTTTGCTACGCGCTGTAGAACAGACTGGCTAAGCTGGAGCCATGACTATTCTCCTCAACATCCTGGTGTTCCTCCATGTCGTCGGCGCCGCCATGATCGTGGGCTACTGGATCGCCACCATGCGGACGCCCACCGTGCACCCCCGCCAGCGGGACGGCGCTTTCCTGCAACTCCTCACGGGCATTGCCATGATGGGGATCCTGCCGGTCCTGCACAATCAGGATCCCGCGCACTTCGAAGAACTCAACTACGTCAAGCTGGGCATCAAGTTCGTCATCGCCGTGGTGGTCGCCGCCCTGGCCATTATTGGCACCCGCAAAGTCAAGAACGGGCAGCCCGTCTCCACCGGGCTCGCGCACAGCGTCGGCGGCCTGGCGCTGGTGAACATCGCCATCGCCACCATCTGGCAGTAACCACCCCGTCAGTGGGCGGTCATAATCCTCTGAGAGCGGACAACCGGTGCGCCGGGAGAAGCTGGTCCCTAGGATGGACAACGGTGGGCCCGGCAGCGGATGCCGGGCCCGGATCGAATCGACGTTGAGGAGAGACATGGCTACAACACGCAACGCCCACACCGTATGGACCGGCAGCCTGACCGAGGGCTCGGGCAACACCACTCTGGACAGCTCCGGCCTTGGTACCTTCGATGTGACCTGGAAGGCCCGCACGGAAGCCGCCGGCGGAAAAACCAGCCCCGAAGAACTGATCGCCGCGGCCCACTCCGCCTGCTTCTCCATGGCCTTCAGCCATGAACTCAGCCAGGCCGGCTTCACGCCCGAAGAGATCAACACCAAGTCCGAGGTCGGCTTCCAACCCGGCACCGGCATCACCGGCAGCCACCTGACCCTCAACGCCCGGATCCCCGGCATCTCGCAGGAGGATTTCCAGCGCATCGCCGAGGCCGCCAAGAAGGGCTGCCCCGTGTCGCAGGCCCTTGCCGGCATTGAGATCACCCTCGACGCAACCCTGCAGTCCTAGGCCGCAGCGCCGCATCCAACAACAAAGGCCCTGCCATCCCGGATCATTCCGGAAAGGCAGGGCCTTTGTTGTTGCCTAGCTTCCCTGCGGCCGCGCCGGCAGGGGTTCGGGCAACAGCTTCCGGTAGCCGGAGCGGGCCGGCGGACGGTCGGTGGGCAGTTCCTGGATCATTTCCTTCAGCGCGCCGATGCCATACTCCAGCTGCGGATCGCGGCCCGCGGCGTAGGCGTGCGGCGGGTAGGTGACCTCGATGTCAGGATCGACGCCGTAGTTCTCCACGCTCCAGCCCACACCGCCGCCGAACCAGTTCGCATAGCGCGGTTGTGTGACGCCGGTGCCATCGGCCAGCGAGAACCGGTTGTCGATGCCCACCACGCCGCCCCAGGTGCGCGTTCCGATCACCGGGCCGATGCCCCGCAGCTTTGACACCTGCGTGATGATGTCGCCGTCCGAGCCGGCGAACTCGTCCGCGAGGATGATCACCGGTCCCCTCGGCGCGTGGTGCGGGTAGGTGCGCGGCTTTTCCCCGCGCGGCATGCTCCAGCCGGTGACCTTGCGGCCAATCAGTTCGGCGACCAGCTGGGACGTGTGTCCCCCGCGGTTCCGGCGCACGTCCACGATGAGGCCGTCCAGCGCCGTCTCCGTATCGAGGTCGCGGTGCAGCTGCGCCCAGCCGTTGGCCATCATGTCCGGGATGTGCAGGTAGCCGAAGGTTCCGTTGGAGGCCTCGCGGACCGTCCGGCGGTTGCCGGCAACCCATTCCTGGTACCGCAGGCGCTCTTCATCCTTGACAGGCACGACGGCGACGCGCCGCTGGGTGCCTTCGGCAGCAGCGTGCCCGGGACCATTGAGGAGGGTGAGTTCCACTGCCCGGCCCGCCGCGCCCACCAGCTGCATGGCCGGGGTGACGGTTTCCGACAGCGGGACGCCGTCGATGGCCAGCAGGACGTCCCCGGCTTTAGCACCGACGCCGGGCCTGGTGAGGGGTGAGGTGGCCAGCGGATCGGAGGACTCACCGGCCAGGATCCGGGTGATTTCCCAGCCGCGGGCGGTGTGTGCAAGGTCGGCGCCCAGCCTGCCCTGTCCCCGGCTGCCACGTTCGGTAACCGCGGCGGGCCGTACGTACGCGTGTGACGTCCCCAGTTCGCCGTGCAGTTCCCACAGCAGGTCCACCAGATCATCATGCGACCCGAGCCGTTCCACAATGGGGCGGTAGCGGGCGTGGATGGAGTCCCAGTCCTGCCCGGCCATGTCCTCGGTCCAGAAGAAGTCGCGCTGCAGCCGCCAGGCTTCGTCGAACGCCTGGCCCCAGACGCTGAGCGGGTCCAGCAGGACGCGGACCCGGCCCAGGTCCACCTTGACCACTTTGCCGGATTCCTCGTCTGCCTTGGCGTCCGTGGGGATAACCGTCACCTGCTTGTCGGACACCAGCACGGCGTTGCTGCGGTCGCCGGAGAGCCGGTAGCTGTCCACGGCGTCTGCCAGCGTGGCCTGTTTGCGCCGTGCGATGTCGTAGCGGACCAGGGCGGGCCGGGCGTCCTTGTCCTCCTGGCTGGCTTTGCCGTCGCCGGTCACGCCGGCCAGGACCGAGTCCAGCCAGAGAAGGGCGCCGTCAACGGCCTTCAGCGAACTGTAGTTGCCTTGCGGGACAGGAACACCGATCACGCGGTGCGCCAGGCCCTCCGCGTCAACGTGAACGGCGGGCACCCCGTTTTCGGATTGCTCGGCCGACTCCGGCCGTTCGCCGTCGGTATCAGCGACCGGCTCCCCTCCTGCAGGATCCACCGAGGGACCAAAGGGCGACGGCGTATCGGCCGCGAGTGCCACCAGGTACGGCTTGATGGGGCTGGGGAAGGAAAGGTCGAACGAGTGCCCGTCGTACACGGGGTCGAAACTGCGGTTGGACAGGAAGGCGAGGAACTTGCCGTCCGGAGTGAAGGCCGGGGAGGCATCGCGGAAGCGGCCATCGGTGACATCGACGGGCGCGGCGTCCAGCTGCTCCACCGTGGCGAGGCGAAGCCGGCTGCGCGAGCCAAAGGACGTGACCGGCTCCGACCACGCCAGCCACCGGGAGTCGGCCGACCAGGCCAGCTCGGAGATGCTGCCTTCACCGATGCTGGCCACCTGGCTGAGGTCACCTGTGCGGGTGTCCACCACGTACACGTCGCCAAAGGAAGTGCCCAGGGCAAGCCATTTGCCGTCCGGGCTTGCTTCCAGTGAGCTCGGCCGCGACGGCGTCGCCACACTGACCGCCGTCCGGTCCCCCGCGCCAGGTGACAGGTCCAGCGGTGCCTGTCCTGTCAGTGCCTGGGCTTCGGCCGCCGGAGCGGTGGCCTGCGGAGCAACATCTGCCTGCTGGTCGTCGTCTGCCGGAACGTGGGTGGTGGTCCCTGCGAGGACCGCGGCCCCGGATGCGGGAACCGGCTGCGGCAGGCTGACCGTTTCGGTTCCTTCGGCCTGCTCCGCGTCCCCGGAAGAAGGAGCTGCCGAAACGGCGGTCCCGGAAGGGGAGCCGGCGTTGCCGGCTTCTGTCTCGACCCGTGCGGCGGCGTGCTGGACGGGAGCAGCAATGTCCTTGATGTGCAGGGCCTCGACACCGTCGTGGTCCGCGATGTAGGCAATCCGCCCATCGCCCAACGGCCGGGGCAGCCGCCCACGAACGCCGGGGGTTGCCTCGATGATCCGGGACGGTCCGTCCTTGTGCCGCAGCCAGTGGATGGTCCCGTGCGATTCCACGGCGCTGGCCGCGCCAGCGGCATCCGGTGCTACTGCGCCGAGGTGTTTGGCAGCGTCGAGGGGGGCGGGACGCCTGGTCTGTGAGGCGGAGCCCAGGGTGATGTCCAGCTTCACGGCGTCTGAGGCGAGATCCCGGAGCACCCAGAGTTCGCCGGCGGATTCGAAGATGACCCGTTTGCCGTCTGTGGCGGCATGGCGGACGTAGAAGTCCTGGTGGTCGGTGTGCCGGCGAAGGTCATTTCCGTCGGGGAGCACTGAGTACAGGTTGCCGTAGCCCTCGTGGTCGGACAGGAAGGCAATTCGGCCGTCCACCCACAGGGGGTCGGTGAGGTTGCCGTCAAGGTCCGGCAGCAGGCGCTCGAACTCACCGTTGCCGTCGCGGTCGATCCACAGCTTCCCGGCCGTTCCGCCGCGGTACCGCTTCCACCATGCCGGTTCCCGGGACAACACGCTCGCCAGGACCACCGGGCGTTCGTCGCCCACCTCGGGCCCATAGGCCACGGATTCGACCGGGCCATACGGGAGTTCCTGGGCCCAGCCGCCCTCGAGGGGCACGCTGTAGGCGTGCGTGTGCCGGCTTTCGGCCTGGCGGAACGCACTGGTGACCACCACGGAACCACCGGCGGTGAAACCCTTGACCTTCGTTGTGCTGTGGCCGAAGTAAGTGAGCTGCCGGTAACCGCCGCCGTCCACCTGTGCCGACACCACCTCCGGCGCCGTTCCCTGGACAACTGTCCACACCAGGCGCTTGCCGTCCGGGGAAAAACGGGGGTTGCGGGCAGGAAGCTGGAGCGACGAGACACGCCAGGCCCGGCCGCCGTCCAGGGGTGCGATCCACACATCGTCCTCGGCCACGAAAGTGACCAGGTCACCGTGCAAATGCGGGAAACGGAAGTAGCTCGAAGAGGTCATCGTCCGATCATAGTCAACCCCTCCCCTGCCCCGCGGGACGTACAGAACGGGCGCCGCCGTGGTGTGATGGACCATGCACATTGTCATGGCCGGCGCCTCCGGGCTCATCGGCACCTCCATGTCCGCAGCCTTCCGCGAGGCCGGCCACTCCGTGGTGACGCTGGTGCGGAGGCCGCCTGCCGGTTCAAACGAAGTCCGTTGGGACCCGGCGGCGGGCGTTCTGGACCCCTCTGTGCTTGCCGGCGCTGATGCCGTGGTGAACCTTTCCGGTGCCGGTATCGGTGACAGGCCCTGGACCCGGAAGCGCGTGGAGGAGCTGTTCAGCTCCCGGCTGGAACCCACCAGGACGCTGGTGCAGGCCATGTCGAAGCTGGACAGGCCCCCCGCGACCTTCATCAGCCAATCGGCGTCCGGCTATTACGGGGACGCCGGCAGCACCGTCCTGCGGGAGGACGCTCCTCCGGGCACGGGCACGCTGGCGCAGATTTGTGTTGAATGGGAGCAGGCGGCCATGGGGGCGCCGGCCGGGGTGCGGGTGGTCATGCCCCGGACAGGGGTGGTGTTCAGCCGTTCCGGCGGCGCGCTGGGAAAGCTGCTTCCCTTGATGCGCCTGGGGGTTGGCGGTCCTTTCGGCAATGGCCGCCAGTTCTGGCCCTGGGTCACACTGCCGGATGTTTCCGCCGCCTTCCTGTTCCTCCTCGGCTCCGCGGTTTCCGGCCCGGTCAACGTGAACGCCCCGGAACAGGCGGACGTCAATGCGATCGTCGGGGCACTCGCGCACGCGCTGCACCGGCCAGCGGTGCTGCGTGTTCCTGCACCGGTGCTGCGCGCGGTAATGCCCGGACTTGGCGAGGAGCTTTTGCTGCACAGCCAGCGAATGGAGCCCGCGGTCCTGTGCTCGGCCGGATTCCGCTGGCAGCACGGCAGCCTGGACGGCGCTGCACGCTGGGTGACCGCCAAGGAAGGCACGATGTAGAAGGAAGGCACCCTGTAGCAGGACGCCGTCGGCTGCCATGTACTGCATGACGGACAAGGACCAGGACCGCACGGGCCATCCGACGGGTGGCGGCAATATGGCGCCGGCTCAACCGTTGCCTTCAACGTCACAGGCCCGGCAGGATGTCGCTGACCCGCCACTCGCCGTCCAGGCGGACCAGCACCAGGCGCAGCGGCTGCGGCCCGGTAGCCGCACCCGTGGCCACGACGTTGCCCCCGCCGCCGGTCGTGCTGTAGCCGGAGGTGGCGGCCACCACCCTGACCACCGCCCGGCTGCCGGTTTCCCCCTCATCCGCGGCCACGCCGGAGAGGGTGCTGGTGAATCCGGCGAGGCGGTGCCCGGAAGGGCGCAAAGCCGCGGCGATGCGTTCATCTGCCGCAGCCGCCGCGGACCCGGGCACGTTCACGTCCGCCAGCAGCTCCAGCCTGCCGCTGCTGAAGGCGTAGTCCCGCAGCGCCGCAAGCCCGCGGACGGCCAGGGCAGGGTCGTCAGCATGGGCCTGGCGCCTTGCATCGCCAAGCGGAGAACCGGGCCCGGTTTCCCCGCCCGGAACAGCACCGCTGGGCGTGGCGGGTACCGGCAGCGGACCGGCATCCCCGCTGCCCGTCCACATCCGCTCCCCGGTGGCTCCGGACAGCAGCAGGAGCCCCGCCACAGCTGCGGCAACGGAGGGCAGGACTGACCGCAGCAACATCCGCCTTCTTCGCCCGGCAAGCTGTTCGCCGGCATGTTTGCCCCGGCCTGCCGCCGCTTTTGCCGCCGCAGGCCCGGCGATCCCGGGGACTGCGGCCGCCGGTTTGCGGTGCTTGTTCCATCCGGCCGTCGCCGCCCGGCGGCGCAGGGCCCGGAGTTTCACCGGGAATTCCCTGCGCTTTGATTCATCGTGAATATGCCGCCGGGTCAGCAGTTCAGGCAGGACGGTTGGATGGACGGAGCCGGAGAGGTCCACCGGCTGCGCCTCGGCGCTGCGGTAGACGGCCGTCGCAAGCGCCAGCGCGCCCGGGCGAACCCGCCGGTCCTCGCTTAGCCCTGCTTCCAGGGCCGCGGCGAGCTCCTTCGGCACGCCGGGAACCAGAAGGGACAGCGGGGGACGGTCGGCAGTGCGGCCGGGTGCTGCACCGGTCAGGCAGAACCACCCCAGCGCTGCAGCCGAGTAGATGTCGCGTTCCGGCTGGAGTCCGGCCCGGACAGCGTCAACGGGTGAAGGATCCACGAAGCCGGCCGTACCCCCGCGTCCGCTGCCGCCCGGGTCGCCGAGCATCCGGGCAATTCCGACGTCGGACAGCAGGGGTTTGCCTTGCCCTGTAAACAGAACATTTCCCGGCGACACGTCAGAGTGCGTGAAGCCTTTGCCGTGAAGGTAGCCCAGGGCCTGGGCAATGGGCGTGAGGACCGTGACCGTCTCCCCCACGCTGAGCTTGCCGCGGGCGCAGACCAACTGCGCCAGCGACCCGCCGGCCGCGTAGTCCATAACAAGCGCGGTGCCCTTGGCACCCTCTCCCGTGCGCACCGCATCGTGCACCTTGACCAGGTGCGGATGGTCCAGGGCCGAAAGGATCCGGATCTCCCGCCGGACGTCCTCCTCCGCCATGCCGGTACTGCCCCATGTCCCGCGCCCTTCCACGCGGAAGCATTTCAGCGCGTAATCCCTTCCGTTGCCTTGTTCCCTGGCCAGCCACACGTCCGAACTGCCGCCCCTGCCCAACAGCCGGCCGACGTCGTAACCGGGGACTCCCGGCACCTGTGCATCGTCCATGGTCCATGTCTAGCCGAGTTTCGAGGACGCTGCAGAAGTTATCCACAGCCCGGGCTGCCGCAGTCACAAAGGGGGCAGGCGGTGAGCTTGGACACTAAACCGGGCTGGCGCGCCTGCGGGGTCTAAGCTGGATGCCATGACTCTTGAGTTTTCACAGCTGGGTCTTGCCCCTGACTTCGTTGATTACATGGAAGGCTGGGACGCCCAGCGCGGGCTCCATGACAAAGTTGTTGCCGGAACTGCCCCCAGCACCGTCCTGATTTTGGAGCACGCGGCCGTCTACACTGCAGGCAAGCTCACCGAGGACCATGAGCGCCCGTTCGACGGAACGCCGGTCGTGCCCGTGGACCGCGGCGGCAAGCTCACCTGGCACGGCCCCGGCCAGCTGGTGGCCTACCCCATCCTGAAGCTGAAGAACCGTTCCGGCATCCGGGATTACGTGGAGCGCCTTGAAGAGATCATGATCACCGTCATGGCGGACTACGGCATCAAGGCTGAGCGCATCAAGGGGCGAGCCGGCGTATGGATCAAGGCCGACGCCAAGGGCCCGGACCGCAAGATCGCAGCGATCGGCATCCGGGTCCTGAATGGCGTCACCATGCACGGCGTCGCCATCAACTGCAGCAACGACCTCGCGCCCTACGGACAGATCATTGCCTGCGGCATCACCGACGCCGGGGTTACCACGATGTCACTGGAAACGGGCCGCGACATCCGGCCTGCGGATATCGTGGACAGGTTTGTGGCGGAATTCCGCAAACATGAAGAAGCATTGGTTTCGAGCCCTGAAGGAGCTCTACTGTGACATTGGCACCTGAAGGCCGGAAGATGCTGCGGATCGAGCAGCGCAACGCTGCGGTTCCGGTGGAGCGCAAGCCGGAGTGGATCAAGGCCAAGGTCCAGATGGGCCCGGAGTTCGTCGGCCTGAAAAACCTGGTCAAGAAAGAGGGCCTGCACACCGTCTGCGAAGAGGCCGGCTGCCCCAACATCTTCGAATGCTGGGAAGACAAGGAAGCCACCTTCCTGATCGGCGGCTCCGAATGCACCCGCCGCTGCGACTTCTGCCAGATCGACACCGGCAAACCCTCACCCCTGGACCGGTTCGAACCCACCAAAGTGGCCCGCTCCGTCCAATCCATGGCCCTGCGCTACGCCACCGTCACCGGCGTTGCCCGCGACGACCTCGAAGACGAAGGCGTCTGGCTCTACGCCGAAACCGTCCGCAAGATCCACGAACTGAACCCCGGCACCGGCGTCGAACTGCTCATCCCCGACTTCTCCGGCAACCCCGACCACATCAAAGCGATCTGCGACTCCAAGCCCGAGGTCTTCGCGCACAACGTCGAAACCGTGCCCCGCATCTTCAAGCGGATCCGCCCCGCGTTCCGCTACGAACGCTCCCTGGACGTCATCACCCAGGGCCGGAACCTGGGCATGGTCACCAAATCCAACCTCATCCTGGGCATGGGCGAAACCCGCGACGAAATTTCGGAAGCACTCCGCGACCTCCACGCTGCCGGCTGCGACCTGATCACCATCACCCAATACCTGCGCCCCTCCGAACGGCACCTGCCCGTGGACCGCTGGGTCAAACCCCAGGAATTCGTCGA
>NZ_JBFBKY010000029.1:0-40271 GCF_040702335.1 Pseudarthrobacter sp. NPDC080039
CGCGACAGCCAACTGCCGGCGTCGTACGCCCCACCAAGATCCTCCCCAATGGCCTCCATAACCCCACTCTGCCAGCCACCACTGACAATGAAGACTACCCAAAACCCCTTTGTGGAAAACCGGGAAGCACGCCGGATCAGCCTGTTAAACGCTGCTGGCCGCCACGTCCCCCAAGGATCGCGACGGCCAGCAAGGCTTTTGTAACACAACGCCGGGTCAAGCCGAAGTCACACTGCGGTGCTCCGTCATGAAACGGATTGGGGCGCTGTCAGGAGTTGGTTCCGGTTCCGTCCGAAGTGCCCAGATTGGTGGTGTCGGGATGGGTGCTGTGGGCAGGGACGTGGTCTCCGCCAAGGCTCCCCGCGCCGCCGGCAGTTCCCTGGGTTGGGGCAGGCGACGTGCCGGCCGCAGCACCTGCGGATGTCATTGCGTCGGGCCCGGAAGCCTTGGAACCGGAGGTGCTGTCGCGATGCATGGCAGAACCAATCACCGTCCCGGCCCTGCGCGCAGCTTCGCCCAGCTGGTCTGCCACGTCAGGAGCCTTTTCCTTCAAGGTTTCCGTGGCCACGGAAACCTTGTCCTGGACCGGCTTGCTGTCCCAGATGCCGACCGCGCGGGCCTTCAGCTTGTCGTAGGCGGCACGGCCTGACCGCGAGCCAAGGACATAGCCGACGGCAACGCCTACACCCAAAAGAAGCTTGTTTTTCACGATGAACTCCTGCTCTGCGAGAAGGTTGTCAGTCCCGGCCGGGGGCGGCAAGGCGCCGGTGCCGGAGAAAATGAAAGCCGGCCCGGGGATGGTGTCCCCAGGCCGGCCTCCTGGCTTGCCCGTGCAGTTATCCGCGGGCGCTGCGCTTGGTGACCATGCCATAGATGGCAAGGACGATCAGCGAGCCGACGATCGCCAGCAGCCACGTCTGGATCGAGAAGAACTCCTGCAGTCCACTGCCGAAGATCATCCCGCCCAGCCAGCCACCGAGCAATGCGCCAACGACGCCCAGGATCAGGGTGATGACCCAGCCGCCACCCTGCCTGCCCGGGAGGATCGCCTTAGCGATCGCACCGGCAATAAGTCCGAGAATCAGAAATGCAATAAATCCCATTTGTCGCTCTCTTCCTAAGTAAAGGAGGCCCCCATGTTCCGGAGGCACTTCGTCCTTCTGGCTCAATAGTAATCATGCTTACTATCTTTTTGCCAACCCCGTTTCTCGTAAAAAGTGCACTTCTGGGCGGGTTTAGTGCCCGGTCCTGTCGGAATCATTGCCTGCCCCGGGCCCCTCGTCCAAGACCGAAAGTTCCGCTAGATCCTGCGGGTCCAGGGCGAAATCGAAGACGTCCAGGTTCTCTGCCATCCGGCCCGGTGAGGAGGTCTTGGGAATCGTTACCAATCCGTTTTGTACGTGCCACCGCAGGACCAGCTGGGAGGGGGTTTTTCCGTGTTTTTCCGCCAATTGGGAAAGGACGGGGGCGCTGAGCAAACCAGCGCCTGAGCCGCCAAGAGGGCTGTAGGATTCCGTGACAATTCCATGACGGGAGTGGAATTCGCGCTCAGCCGTCCGGGTGATGGCGGGGCTGAGCTGTATCTGGTTCACGGCCGGCACCACATCGGTTTCGGCCATGAGCCTTTCAAGGTGGGCAGGCTTGAAGTTGGATACCCCGATGGACCTGACCTTTCCCTCTGCCTGCAGCCGCTCAAATGTCTGCCAGGTGGACACGTACTGGTCCCTGCCGGGCAGCGGCCAGTGGATCAGCAGCAGGTCTACATAATCCAGACCCAGTCGCTTCAGCGATCCCTCCAGGCCGGCCACCGCGCGGTCATGGCCTTGGAATTCGCCGTCAAGCTTCGTGGTGATGAACAGCTCGCTGCGGTCCACGCCGCTGGCCCGGATGCCGTTGCCCACTCCGCGTTCGTTGCCGTATTTCACAGCGGTATCGATGTGCCGGTAGCCGGCTTCCACGGCCTGGACGACGGCGGCAGCCACCTGTTCGTCGTCCAGAGGCCAGGTGCCAAGCCCCAGCTGCGGAATCCCGTTGCCGTCATTGAGTTCGATGAGCGGTGCAAGTGTCATGCCATCAGTCTGCCCTCTGCCGGCCGTCCCGGCCCAGGGACGCCGGGACAATCTTGCGGGAATGGCCCGGACATTAACCGGAAATGGCGCTCTCCCGGTTCAGCAGCCCGTTGATCACAGCAGCTATCCGTTCCGCACCGGACCGGCCCATGGCAATCGTGTAGTGATTCACGTCCGGCACCAGTTCGGCCCGCAGGCAGGCACGGCCATGCAGGTGGCGGTCCACGATCTCCTGCGTGTACAGGCCCGGGGATTCGTCCCGGAGGCCGCGTGGCGCCCACAACAGCACCGCGGGATGCCGCAGCTGTTCCAGGGCCCGGGGGACCGCTTCCCCGGCCAAGAGGTCGGCGGAGTCCTCGCTCATGGCCTCGACGGCGGTCGAGGGGCGGAGTTCCGGCGGTTCACCCAGAAGGTCATACCGGGCATACGCTTCAACGGCGTCGTTCCAGCCGTCGGCGAAGGCCGGGTGGCCGCGCCAGAATTCCAGGTACGTCCCGTGATCGGGGAAGGTCATGGACAGCCGGGCGGCGGCAGGCCCGAGGATGGCCTGGATGGCCTGGGGGATGGTGACGCCGGGCGGAATGGGGAGCGGCAGGCCGCCGTCGACCAGGACCAGCGCGCTGACCCTGTCCGGGTGCAGGTGCGCGAAGACCTCTGCCACGAAAGCGCCCATGGAGTGTCCCAGCACCAACACCTGCCGCACATCAACAGCGTCCAGGAGAGCCGCCAGGTCCTGCGCGTGCGTGGCCATCCCGTACGGGCCCGGCAGGCTGCTGCTGCGGCCCCGGCCCCGCAGGTCCGGAGCGATAATGCGGGTGTCCGGAAGGGCGTCGGCGAGGACAGCCCACTGCATATGTGACGATGTCACGCCGTGCACCGCGAGGACCGTGGGTGCCGTTGGGTCCGCAGGCCCCCAGATCGCGGTTCGGAGGACACCGCCGCGCACTGGAACGTCGAGGGTGGCGTAGTCAGTACGGCTGGTGGCGGTCAAGGCCGGTCCTTTCGGCAGAACGAAGGAAATTCCCAAGTGCGGCGCGCTGATGGAGCACCTGGCCTTAGGCCGGGTCCTCCGCCAGCTTCCGCTTGAGGATCTTCCCGCTGGGTCCCAGTGGCAATTCGGAGAGGATCCGGACCACCCGCGGGTATTTGTAGGCCGCCAGCTGGGCGCTTGCGAAGTCGATCAGCTCGGACTCGCTGACCGTTGCCCCGGCGTCCAGCACGATGGCGGCGGCGATCTCCTGACCGTGAACGGCGTCCGGAATGCCGTAGACAGCGGCGCTGACCACCGCCGGGTGGGTCAGCAGGACTTCCTCGACCTCCCGCGGGTAGACGTTGTAGCCGTTGCGGATGATCATGTCTTTCTTGCGGTCCACAATGGTGAGGTACCCGTCGTCGTCCTTGGTGCCAAGGTCCCCCGAACGGAACCAGCCGTCCACCACGGCCTCAGCCGTGGCCTCGGGCCGGTTGAGGTAGCCCTTCATCAGCAGGTGCCCGCGGATGACCAGTTCGCCGAGCTCACCGTTGGGCACCAGTTCGATTCTCTCCACCACCTCCGGCCGGGCGATTTCGATGTCTACTCCCCAGATGGGGACCCCGATGGTGCCCGGCCGCGGCGCCGTGCCAACGTGGTTGAAGGCTGCCACGGGGGAGGTCTCGGTGAGGCCGTAGCCTTCATGGATCTCCACGCCGTAGACGTCGCGGAACTTGTCCATGACGGCCAGCGGAAGCGACGCACCACCGGAAACGCCGTACCGCAGGGCTGCCGGCCGGTCCGGCACCGTCTTGGCTGCTTCCAGGAGCGCCACATACATGGTGGGCACTCCAATGAAGATGTTGACGTTGTGCCGGGCCAGGAGCTTCAGGGCGTCCGGGCCGGTGAACCGCGGCATCAGGACGATCGTGGCGCCGGCGCGTAGACCCGTGTTGAGCACCACCGTCTGGCCGAAGGTATGGAACAGCGGCAGGCCGCCAAAGAGGACGTCGCCGGGCCGGAAGTCCATCACGCTGGTCAGCAGGGTGCTGGTCTGTTCCACCAGCGCGAAGTGGGTGCCCAGCGCGCCCTTCGGTTTGCCCGTGGTGCCGGACGTGTACAGGATGGTGGCCGTGTCGGACGGGCGGCAGGGCTCGTACGTCCGGATCGGCTCCGCGGACGCAGCTTCCGTTTCGAGCCGTGGAAACCCGCCGTCGTCGGAAGCCATGACCGTCACCACGTCCACTCCGCTGGCCGAGGCACCTGCGGCGCCCTCGCCGAGCAGCGGAGCGGCGCAGATCAGCAGCTTGGCGCCGCTGTCCTGCAGGACATATTCGATCTCGCGGGCCTTGAGCAGGGCGTGCACCGGGACCACGATGGCGCCAAGGGACAGGATGGCGTAGTACACCCTGGCGAAGTCCGGGACGTTGGGAATCAGGACGGCGACGGCGTCTCCCGGGCCGATGCCGCGGGCCCGCAGCGCGCCGGCGTACGAGCGGGTCTGGCGCCAGAGGTCGCCATAGCTCACCTGGTCCTCGCCGACCACCAGGGCAATGCTGTCGGGGGTCCTCTTTGCTGATTCTGCCAGGACGGCAGCCACGGAGATGGTGGCGAAGCCGTCAGCGGAGTTGGTGTTGGTCATGGCCTGCTTCTTCGTTGGGAGGGTCACGCTTTGAGGACGAGTGCGTCGCCCTGGCCGCCGCCCCCGCAGAGGGCTACGACGCCGGTGCCTCCACCGCGGCGCTTCAGCGCCAGCGCCTGGTGCAGCACCAGGCGTGCGCCCGAGGCGCCGACGGGATGGCCCAGGGCGATGGCACCGCCTTCCGCGTTCACGGTCTCCGTTTCAATCCCGAGATCGTTGGCGGACTGGATGAGGACCGAGGCGAACGCTTCGTTGATCTCCACCAGGTCCAGTTCCTGCGCGGTGAGCCCCTCTTCCTTGAGTGCGCGCTCGATCGCCCGGGCGGGCTGGGAGTGCAGGGACCCGTCGGGCCCGGCTGTCTGCCCGTGCGCCCCGATCTCCGCAATCCACTCCAACCCCGCGGCCTCTGCCGCCGCCTTGCTGGCAATGACCAGTGCCGCCGCGCCGTCGGAGAGCGGAGAGGAGGACCCGGCGGTAATGGTGGCGGCCGCATCCTTCGAAAATGCCGGACGGAGCTGGGCCAGGGATTCGGGCGTTGTTTCCGGACGGATGCCCTCGTCGTGCTCAAGGACCACGGCGGCTCCCTTGCGCTGCGGCACCTCGATTGGCGCAATCTCTTCGGCCAGCACTCCTGCGACGCGGGCAGCCTCGGCGCGCTGGTGCGAACGCGCAGCCACGGCATCCTGCTCCTCGCGGGTGATGCCGCGTTCGGTGTTGCCGGCGTCGGTGGCCTCACCCATCAGCTTGCCGCTGACAGGGTCCTGCAGCCCGTCGTGGTTCAGGGAGTCGAGCATGGGGGCGTCGCCGATGACGACGCCCGCGCGGAGCCCGGGGACCAGGTGGGGTGCGTTGGTCATCGACTCCTGGCCTGCGGCGACGATGAAGTCGGCTTCCCCGGTGCGGATCATCCTGGCGGCGTCAATGACTGCCGTCAGCCCGGACAGGCAGAGCTTGTTGATGGTGATGGTGGGGACGTCCCAGCCGATTCCCGCGGCCAGGCTGGCCTGGCGTGCGGGCCCCTGGCCGGCGCCGGCCTGGATGACCTGGCCGACAATGACGGCCCCGATCTGCTCCGGCGCCACGCCGGTGCGTTCCAGCGCGGCGCGGATGGCATGGGCGCCCAGATCGCTTGAAGAGAAGGGCGTCAGGCCGCCGCGGAACCTGCCGAACGGAGTGCGGGCGCCGCCCAGGATGACGGGGATGTTGGCGTTCTGGTTCAAGAACGGTCCTTTCGGGGAGGCCTGGCCAAGACCAGGGAGGGAGGTCAGGCGAAGGCGGAGGTGCCGGTGATGCCCCGGCCGATAATGAGGGCCTGCATGGTCTCTGTGCCTTCGTAGGTGTGGATGGCTTCGATGTCAGCCAGGTGCCGTGCCACGCGGTTTTCCAGCAGGATGCCGTTGCCGCCCAAAAGGTCGCGGGCATTTGAGGCTATGCCGCGCGCCGTCCGGGTGCAGGTGTACTTGACCAGGGAGGCCTGCTCGGGGGTCAGCGCTCCGGCTTCATCGAGCCGCGTCATCTGCACCACCATCAGCTGCATGGTGGCCAGTTCGCTGAGCATCCGCGCGAGCCGCTCCTGGACGATCTGGGAGGCGGCCAGCGGGCGCCCGAACTGCTTGCGCTGCTTGGCATACTGGACGGCCGTCTCGTAGCAGGCAGTGGCATGCCCGACGGCGGACCAGGCCACGCCCAGGCGCGTGGCCAGCAGGACGCGGGCCGTGTCCTTGAAGGTCCGGGCGCCGGGCAGGACGCTCTCTTCCGGAACGAAGACGTTCTCCAATCGAATGTGCGCCTGCCAGATGGCACGGAGGGCGAGTTTGCCTTCGATCTTGCTGGCGCTGTAGCCGGGGGAGTCCTGTGGAACCAGGTAGCCATGGACCTGGCCGTCATCGCCCCGGGCCCAGACGACCGTAAGGCCGCCGACGGAACCGTTGCCGATCCACTTCTTTTCACCGTTGAGCAGGAAACCCCCGTGGGTACGGGTGGCCGTAGTTTCCAGGGCCACGGAGTCCGATCCGTGGGTGGGCTCGGTCAGGGCGAAAGCCGCGTATTCCGCGCCGCTGGCTATCGCCGGAAGCCAGCGCTCCTTCTGGGGGCCGGAGCCGCATTCAGCCACGGACCGCAACGCCAGGCCGCCCTGGACTGCGACCATCGTTGCCACAGAGCCGTCGCCGCGGCTGATTTCCATGTTCACCAAACCGGCGGCCATGCTGCTCATCGGTGCAAAACCGTCCACCGGTACGCCGTCGCGGATCAGGTCCAGTTCGCCAAGGCGCCGGAGGAGGTGCAGCGGGTACTCGCCGCGTTCCCAGTAGCCGTCGATGACGGGGAGGACCTCGTCCTGGACAAAGCGGCGGGCGCGGTCCCAGTACGCGCGGTCTTCGGCGTTGATGCCGGCGAAGACGGAGGCGGGATCGGTGCCGAGGGCCTCGGTGAGAAGGTACTCGGGCTCTACCGTTCCGGCCGGAAACTTCGGCGCACCTCCGGTGATGGTGGGCGCGGGGCCGGGTGACGTCGTCGTCATGAATATGCATCCTTCGAATCAGCGGCGGCGGGGAGGCCGGGGCCGTGTGGCCTGCACCACACGCTCTAAGGATGCATTGAAACGCAGTTCCACGTCAAGAAACTCAGTTTCAAGAGCGGTGGGGAGATCAGGGGAGGGCGTCGCGGACCGCCTGGGCCACCGCGTCCTTGTCCGCGGCACCGGAAAGAACGGTGACGACGACGGTCGGCGCAAGAGGAGCGGCGGCCCCGGCGCCGAGGAGTGCCGGCCTGAACGTTTCCGAGAGTGCCTGAAGCTCGGCGGCGAGGGCTGCCGCCCGCTTCCGGTCCCCGGAGTCGGCTTGTCCGGCGGCAGGCGCCGCACGAAGCCAGTCCCGGAGGAATGCGTTGTGCACGGCCACCACCGCGGCTGCGAAGGCCACGGCCTTGTACTCACGGCCGCCATCGCGGGGCAGTTTGTCATTGAGGTAGTGCAGGAATGCTCGCTCGTACCGGTGGGATGTCACCAGTTCCCGGTCCCGCAGGGCCGGAACCGCCTGGAGCAGCCCGTGCCTGGCCCGGGAGGTTGCTGGGTTTTGCAGGTGGTGCTCAAAGACCAGCATGGCTGCCTCCGCAACGGCAGCCAGCGGTTCCAGCCTTGATTCGGCGAGCCGCTGGTTCACCTGGGCCAGGATCCGCTCGTGGTCGGCGAAGACGACGTCCTCCTTGGACCCAAACCTGCGGAAGAACGTGCTGCGGCTCATGCCCGAGGCTTCTGCCAGCTCCTCTACGGATGTCGCGTCGAATCCCTTGTTTGCCAGAAGCCCGATGGCCGCCGCAACGGGGCCGTCGGCGGGATGCCCGTCGGCAGGATGGTTCGAAGGGGACGAGGTCATGCGCCGAAATGTAGCACAGCGGTTAAACGCGTCTGGCCTGCCGCTGGATCCGGCAGGCCAGTTTCCAGTCCGTGGCCGGTGTTCAGGCGCCCCGGCGGGACCAGGCGGTGAGCTTGTCCGAAAGCTGCATGTAGGCCCCGTTTACCTGCTGCAGCTCCGGGTGGTTGTCGTGCCACTCCACGATCTCCCGGGCGCCGTCCGCGAACGGGATGGTGGCGGTGTAGTCCGGGACCAGGGATTTGATCTTGGTGTTGTCGAACACCACCGAATGGGACCGGTCGCCCAGGAGGTTGGAACCCAGTTCCTGGTCATGGGCGGCGATGGTTTCGGACGCCACATGCACCAGTTCGGGTTCGCGGACGCCGGCCGCCCGGGCGAAGAGCTGGTAGATCTGGTTCCACGGCAGGTATTCGTCCGAGGTGATGGTGTAGCTCTCGCCCACGGCCTGGGGCCGTCCGAGCAGCCCGACAAATGCCTTGGCGAAGTCTTTGCTGTGCGTCAGCGTCCACAGCGAGGTGCCATCCCCGTGAACCATGAGCGGCAGGCCGTTGCGCATGCGGTGGATGTCTGTCCAGCCGCCCACCATCGCGATCTTGGTGCGGTCGTAGGTGTGTGACGGCCGGACCACCGTCACCGGGAAGTCCTCCTCCCGGTACGCCTGGAAGAGCAGTTCCTCGCAGGCGATCTTGTCGCGCGAATACTGCCAGAACGGGTTCTTCAGCGGCGTGGACTCGCGGATGGGAAGCCTGGTGGGCGGCTTCTGGTACGCGGAGGCGGAGCTGATGAAGACGTACTGCCCAACCCGGTCCCGGAACAGGTCCATGCTGGTTTGCGCCTGGTCCGGGGTGTAGGAGATGAAGTCCGCCACGGCGTCGAACTCCCTGCCGCCCAGCACCTCGCGGACGGCCTCCGGGTCACGAACGTCGGCATGCAGCACCTCGGTCCCTTCCGGGACCGGCCTCGTGGACTGGCCCCGGTTGAGGATGGTCAGCCGGTGGCCCAGTGCGACGGCGCGTTCCGCCGCAGCCGTGCTGATGACGCCGGTGCCGCCGATGAACAGGATGTTCGCCGGCGACACCGTACGGGACGGAAGCGTGGTTACCACGCGTAGTCCTCCGGTGCCGTGCGGTGGCCGGGGAAGATGTCGTCCAGCCGCTTGAGCGCGTCTGCGTCGAGTGTGACGTCCAGGGCGCGGATGGCGGCATCCAGTTGTTCCTGGGTCCTGGGGCCCACGATCGGTGCGGTCACCGCAGGCTGGTGCAGGAGCCAGGCCAGGGCAACGTCGCCGGGTTCGTGGCCCAGCTCGTCGGCGAAGTCCTCATACTGGCGAATCTGGTCCTCATGCTTCTTCAGCGTTTCGGCGGCCCGGCCCTCGGTGCGGCGGACTCCCTGGCGTTCTTTCTTCAGCACGCCACCCAGCAGCCCGCCCTGAAGCGGCGACCAGGGGATCAGCCCCAGGCCGTACTGCTGCGCAGCCGGAATGACTTCGAGTTCCACCTGGCGCATGAACAGGTTGTAGATGGACTGCTCGCTGACCAGGCCGGTGTAATTCCGGCGGCGCGCTGCTTCCTGGGCCTGGGCGATGTGCCAGCCGGCAAAGTTGCTGCTGCCCGAGTAGAGGATCTTCCCCTGCTGCACGGCAACCTCGATGGCCTGCCAGATCTCGTCCCACGGGGTGTCACGGTCAATGTGGTGGAACTGGTACACGTCGATGTAGTCGGTCTGCAGGCGCTTGAGGCTGGCATCCAGGGCCCGGCGGATGTTCAGCGCGGACAGCTTCGATTCATTGGGCCGGTCCGTCATGGTGCCGTAGAGCTTGGTGGCCAGGACCGTGTGCTCGCGGCGCTCGCCGCCCTTGGCGAACCAGCGCCCGATGATCTCCTCGGTCCAGCCGCGGTGCTCCGCGCCGCCGTAGACGTTGGCAGTATCAAAGAAGTTGATGCCGGCTTCGTGCGCGGAATCCATGATGCTGTGCGCGTCCGCCTCCTCCGTCTGGGGCCCAAAGTTCATGGTGCCCAGGCAGAGGCGGGAGACTTTCAGGCCGGATCGGCCCAAATGGGTGTACTGCATGGAAAATCCTTTCGGTTTCGGTGGCAGCGAGTGCCGGAACCTACATTTGGGTGAAAGCGGCGACGGCGGGATCGGACCCGATGCGGGCTCCCGATTCCAGTGCGGTAATGGCGGCCAGTTCGTCCTGGGACAGGGTCACGGATGACGCCGCGAAGTTTTCCCGGATGCGGTCCGGGTTTGCCGACTTGGGAATCACGATGTTGCCATTGGCCAGGTGCCAGGCGAGCACCACCTGGGCCGTGGTGGCATCGTGGGCGTTGGCGATCGCCGTGACGGCATTTCCGTTCAGGTCCCCGCCCTGGCCAAGCGGGCTGTACGCCTCGACGGCGACTCCCAGGCTCCGGCACTTGGCGACAAGGTCTGCCTGCTGGTAGCTGGGGTGCAGTTCGATCTGGTTGACGGCCGGCACGGTTTCTGCCGACTCCAGCAGGGTGTCCAGGTGGTCGGAGAGGAAGTTGGAGACCCCGATGGCGCGGATTTCCTTGTTCTCATACAGCCGCTCCATCTCCTTCCACGCCTGGACGAAGAGGCCCTGCGAAGGAACCGGCCAGTGGATGAGGTAGAGGTCGATGAAGTCCAGGCCCAGGGTCTTGCGGCTGTTCTGGAACGCCTCCTGGGCCCGGCCCTGCTCGCCGTTGCGGAGCTTGGTGGTCACGAAGATCTCCTCGCGGGGGATGCCGGTGGCCGCAAGGGCTGCCCCTACCCCGGCCTCGTTGCGGTACGCCGCTGCCGTATCGATGTGGCGGTACCCGGCCTCGAGGGCATCCTCCACGGTGCGCTGGGTGTCTTCCGGCGGGACCTGGAAAACGCCGAAGCCGAGCTGCGGGATGGTGACGCCATTGTTGAGTGTCAGCTCTGACATGGGTGTGTGCTCCTTGGAACGTATGGTGCTGGGATTCGTTGCCGACTGCCCGACGAAGAAGAAAGCGGTTTCACCGGCTCACTCCCGAGCCTATGTACTTTCCGTGACCAAGTCAGCAGCCAAGGCTGTTCCTGTTTTTCCTAGGACCGCCAGTCCTACCTTCGTTGTAGAGCCGGGCACCTGACGCAGGCACAATGGTCTGCATGGGTCAAAGCGCCGAGTTCGGAAAATTCCTCAAAGCCATGCGGTCCCGGTTGAGCCCGGAGGTCGCCGGGACCGGCGCCAGCACGGGTGCCCGCCGCGTCCCCGGTCTCCGGCGGGAGGAAGTGGCGCGGCTCGCGGGAGTCAGTACCGACTATTACGTACGGCTGGAGCAGGGCCGCAACATCCACCCGTCGCGCACCGTACTGGACGCGGTGGCCCGGGCGCTGCGCCTGGACAGCAGCGAACACGCGCACATGCTGGACCTGCTCGAAAACTGCGCAGGCGCTCCGCGGGAGCCTGGCGCCAATGCCGCCCAGGGTGTCCGGCCGGCGCTTCGCCAACTGCTCGACGCGGTGGGGGATGTCCCGGCCCTGGTGCTGGGGCGCCGCAACGACGTGCTGGCGGGCAACAGGATGGCGTTCCTGCTGTTCGCCGATTTCCCGGCCCTGCCGCCCGCCGAGCGGAACCTCACCCGCTGGACCATCCTGGATCCGGCCGCCCGGGAACTCTTCAGGGACTGGAAGACGGTGGCTGCTGAAGCCGTAGGATCCCTGCGGCTGGATGTGGGGCGGCACCCCAACGATCCCCAGGCGAACCACCTGGTGGGTGAATTGGCCGTCCATAGTGAACACTTCCGCCAGTGGTGGGCGGGCCACCGGGTTGCCACCCGCGCCGCCGGGACTGTCCGGCTGCACCACCCTTCTGTGGGGGACCTGGAACTGAACTTTGAAAACCTTGTCCTGCCGGAGGACGCCGACCAGACGCTCCGGGTGTACTCCGCGCGCCCGGGATCGCCGTCGTCGGACGCCCTGGCCCTGCTGGGCAGCCTGGGCGCCGCGTTGGAGGCCACCGAGGAGCGGGATGCGGCTGCAGCGGACCGGAGCGACGCCGGCTAGGGGAAGCCAGGGGTGTGAGCCACTGTACATTCGTCCAGTGGAAGCAGGCTTTTCTGGCCAGCCGCCCATTGGTGCGGGGGCGCCGGTTCCGTAGGGTGGGAGTACCAGCTTTCACTGCCCGGATTTTTACCACCCAGGATGGTCTCAACGATGAAACGCATCGCCCTGCTGAAGGAGCGCCAGGCGTCCGCCGGCGCCGCCTCCACCGCTACCGGTTCGCACTGCCCGGCGTCCGGGCTCTGGAGCCCCGACGTCGACCCCCATACAGTCCTGTCCTTTTTTGAGGGCCACGTATTCCCGGCGTTCGACGGCGTCCCCACGGTCTGGCGGCGGCGCAGCCCGGGCACAGCAAACTGATCGCCGCGTAGACGCGCAACTGACCCGCAGCCAACGGTGGCCGGAACCATGTTCCGCGACGCAGGCTGCGGGTCAGCTGTGTTTAAGTCAGTGCTCTTCCAGGCGGAAGCCGATCTTGATGGTGACCTGCCAGTCCGCGACCTTCCCGTCCTCAAGGTGGCCGCGGACCTCCTTGACCTCGAACCAGTCCAGGTTCCGCAGGGTCTGGGATGCCTTGGCAATACCGTTGCGGACGGCGTCGTCCACGCCCTGGGTGGAGGTGCCGACAATTTCAGAAATGCTGTACGTGTGGTTGGACAACTTCGCTCCTCGTGGTCGTCAATGCTCCCGGTTGCGGGCCGTCCCTGAAGCCTAGTAGGACTCCGGGACCGTTGAAAGAGGAACGCGGAAAGCGTTGCTTCCGGCAAATGGCCGCTATTTGGCTTCAAGTACCAGCTGCTTCAGGTCGTCCAGGGTCTGCTGCATGTGGGCGTCCATGGCCTCGCGGGACCTAACGGAGTCGCGGGACCGCAGTGCCTCGGCAATGTTCTGGTGGTGGCCGATGGCGTGTTCCTGGATCTGGGGAACGGCAGAGGTCTCCGTCCGGCGCTTTTCCAGGACCCGATGCAGCGGCTCGAACAGGACCGACACGAAGACGTTCCCGGATGCCCGCAGGATGACGTCGTGGAAAGCGAGGTCCGCTTCGACGAAGGCCGCGACGTCGTTGATGCTGTTGGCGGCCTTCATCGCTGAAACGTAGTTGAAGAGCGCGGTGATGTCCTCTTCCGCAATCCGTCCGGCGGCGAGCTCGCACGCTCCCGTTTCGAGCATCCGGCGGAGCTCGATCAGCTGGATGGAGGCATCGGCGTCGTTCTTGCCCTCCGCTGCCGCGCGCAGGACGGCTTCGAGGGAGGCCCAGCGGCTGAGTGGGTTGACGAAGGTGCCGCGGCCGCGCTCCACGCTCAGGATGCGCTGGGCCTGCAGCGTCTTCATGGCCTCGCGGACGGTCATGCGGCTGACTTCATGTCGGGCGCTCAGCTCGTGTTCCCCGGGGACGGTGGACCCTGGCGGGAACTCGCCGTCGATGATGCGGTCAAGCAGCTCATCGGCCACAACGCCTACCAGCGACTTCCTTGCCATGTTGCCCCCGATTCCTGCTTCCGGCTTCCGCGGCGGATATGTCAGACAAGTGTACTTGCGCGTCCGTATGCCGTGTGCCACACTAACATCAAATGCAAGATGTCAGACATCTTACAGCTACCTTTACATCTGGATCCGCCAGCCCGGATCGCTACACAACGGAGTGCACTGTGACGCTTGAAGCAGACGTTCTGGCCGCCTATCCGGCAGACCTCGAGATCCCGGCCGGCCTGGTTGCCGGCGCGCTGGCCGCTTCCAAGGCGGCAGTTCCCCGCGTCCTGGTGGTGCTCGACGACGACCCCACCGGCACGCAGTCCGTGGCGGACCTGCCGGTGCTCACCCGCTGGGACGTGGAGGACTTCACCTGGGCCTTCGGCCAGGGCAAGCCCGCTGTCTACGTCCTCACCAACACGCGCAGCCTCGACCCCGCAGAAGCGGCAGCCCGGAATGAGGAAGTGGTCCGCAATGCCCTGGCGGCAGCAGGATCGCCGGACACGCTGCGCCTGGGCTTCGTCAGCCGCAGCGATTCCACCCTCCGCGGCCATTTCCCCCTGGAGCCGGACGTCATCGCAGCTACTGTCGCCCAGGTCAGCGGGGAAAAGACCGACGGCGTTGTCCTGGTACCGGCATTCCCCGACGCCGGCCGCCTCACCATTGGCGGCGTCCACTACATGCGCGGCACCGGCGACGCCGCGGGGACCCTGGTTCCGGTCTCCGCGACCGAGTTCGCCAAGGACGCCACCTTCGGCTTCAGCACGTCCGTCATGGCGGACTACATCGCAGAGAAGTCGCAGGGCCGGTTCCCTGCCGACTCCGTCATCGTGCTGGACCTCAACATCATCCGGGCCGGCGCCGCCGCCCAGGATCCGGCCATCTCCGCCAAGGCCATCGCCGACGCCATCGAGCTGGCCACGGACTCCACTCCCATCGTGGCGGACATCGTCACCGAGAACGACTTCCGCGCCCTGGCCCTGGGCCTGGAGGAAGCCGAACGCCGCGGCAAGAAGCTCCTGTACCGCGTAGGTCCGCCGTTTGTCCGCGGCCGCATCGGCCAGGAAGTCCGCGCGGCGCTCACCTCCGAAGAGGCCTACGCGGGCAATACTCCGTCGGAGGCCGGCGGCTTGATCGTCGTGGGATCGCACGTAGGTCTCACCACGCGCCAGCTCAACGTCCTCACCGCCGAACACAGCTCCGCCCGGATCATCGAGATCGACGTCGAGAAACTCCTGGGCGCCGAGCCGGAGGCCAAGGCGCACCTGGACCAGACCGTTGCCGCCGTCGTCGAGGCCCTCCACGCCGGCGACGTCATCGTCCACACCAGCCGCCTGCTCATCAAGACCGAGGACCCCGCCGAAAGCCTGCGGATCGCGCGCACCGTCTCCGCCGCCGTCGTGGACGTGGTCAACCGCACGCTGAAGACCTTCCCGCCCCGGTTCGTCATTGCCAAGGGCGGCATCACCTCCTCGGACGTCGCAGCCCACGGCCTGGAAATCCGCCACGCCATTGTCCGCGGCCCCATGCTCCCGGGCATCGTCAGCCTCTGGGAACCGGTGGACGGACCTGCCAAGGGCATTCCCTACATCGTGTTCGCCGGCAACGTGGGCGACGACGACTCCCTGGCCCAGGTCACCCGCAAGCTCAGCACATCCCCATTCGCCCCCTAACCTCGCAAGCTCGGCCAGGGAACCCGCCGAGCGTGGCCCCTATTTAATTCAACGGAGAGACACCATGACCAGCAACTACACCGTCACCGTCCTGGGCCTCGGCGCCATGGGCCTGCCCATGGCCACCCGTTTGGCCTCCCAGCTGACCGTCCACGGCTTCGACATCGCCGAGCCCCGCCTCAAGCTCGCCGAAGAAGCCGGCATCGCCACCTTCACCACCGCCCGCGAAGCCGCCAAGGGCGCGAACGCCGTCCTCCTGGCCGTCCGCAACGGCGAACAGCTCAACGATGTCCTCTTCGGGGAGAACGGCGTGGCCTCCGTCCTGGAGCCCGGCGCCGTCGTGATCCTGGGCAGCACGGTGGGTACCGACGCCATCCCCGCCACAGTCGCCAAACTGGCCGAATATGGCGTGGACCTGGTGGACGCCCCACTGTCCGGCGGCCCCAAGCGCGCCGGCGAAGGCGACCTGCTGATTGTCGTGGGTGCTTCCCCCGAAGCCCGCGCCAAGGCGGCCCCGGCACTGGACCTGCTGGCCTCCACGCTCACCGTGGTGGGTGACAACCCCGGTGACGGCCAGGCCCTGAAAACGGTCAACCAGCTCCTGTGCGGCGTGCACATCGCCGCCGCCGCCGAAGCCCTGGCCCTCGCCGACGCGCTCGGACTGGACCAGGCCAAGACCCTCGCCGCCCTCGAAGCAGGCGCGGCAGGCTCCTTCATGCTCTCCAACCGCGGCCCCCGCATCCTGGAGGCCTACAACGAGGAAGGCGCCGAGGTCCTCTCCCGCCTGGACATCTTCGTCAAGGACATGGGCATCGTGGGCAAGGCCACCCGTGCAGCCGGCCTGGCAGCCCCCGTTGCCGCTGCGGCCGAGCAGCTCTACCTGCTGGGCCAGGCCCAGGGCCTTGCCGCCGCCGACGACTCCGCCGTCATCAAGGTTGTCGCGCCCGCCAAGCGCACCAAGTAAGCGACCCTTCCGCCCTCGCGGCATAAAAGGGACGACGACGGCGGTCCCCCCTCCGCCGTCGTCGTACCTCCCAGCGTTGCCGGCGCAGTCCCGCAACGTTTAATCCCCACCCCACCATTCCGTGATGCCGCCCTGCCCCGGGGCCGGCCCGTCAAAGGAGACAACTCCCCGTGAACCACCTGATGAGTCCGCTGATACAGCGGGCAGCCGACGCCCCGGCCATCAAGCCCGCCGTTGAGCTGGGCACCCCGGTGCTGCTCACCATCGCAGCGGCGGGCATCGCCATCCTGCTGGTGATGATCATCCGCTTCAAGATCCAGGCCTTCGTGGCCCTGCTCACCGTCAGCATCCTGGTGGCCGTGGCCGCAACCATCCCGCTGCAGGACATCTTCACGGTGGTCTCCAGCGGCGTCGGCAGCACCATGGGCAAGGTTGCCATCCTGATCGCGCTCGGCGCCGTGCTGGGCCGCATGATCGAGGTGTCCGGCGGCGTCCAGTCGCTGGCCGACCACTTCACCCGCAAGCTCGGCGCGCGCCGCGTGGCCGTGGCCCTGACCGCCGTCGGCTTCCTCGTTGCGATCCCCGTCTTCTTCGAGGTGGGCATCATCGTGCTGGTGCCCATCGTGTACGCCTTCGCCAAGATCGCCAAGGTGCACCCGGTCAAGTTCGGCCTGCCCATGGCCGGCATCATGCTTTCCATCCACGTAGCCGTTCCGCCGCACCCGGGCATCGTGGCCGGCGCGGGCGTGCTCGGCGCCGACATCGGGCTCATCGCCCTGATCTCGCTGCTGATCTGCGTGCCCCTGGGCTTCCTGTCCTACTGGGTGGCCTCCATCATGAACCGCAAGGACTACGAACTGCTGCCCGCCGTGAAGGCCCAGGTGGAGGAGTTCGGCTCCGATTCCCCGGTCAAGGTGGGCCACGACGGCCCCGGTGCCGCAGCCATCGCTCCGCCCCGGCCGGGCCTGATCATCTTCCTGATCGCAGCACCCATCGTGCAGATCCTCCTCGGCACGGTTGGCACGCTCGTGATCCCCAAGTCCGATCCCCTCTACGGGCTTGCATCGTTCATCGGCAACCCCTTTCTGGCCCTCTTGGTGGCCGTGGCGCTGTCTTTTTTCCTGCTGGCCGTCCGCCGCGGCTGGTCCTTCCGGGAAACAGGTGAAATCTTCGAAGGCTCCCTGCCTCCCATCGCCTCCATCCTGATGGTGGTGGCCGCCGGCGGCGTGTTCGGCAACGTGCTGCAGGTCTCCGGCATCGGTTCGGCGCTGTCCAAGACCCTGGACACCCTCGGCGTCCCGCTGCTGCTGCTCGGCTTCATCATCTCGCTCGCCCTGCGCGCCGCCCAGGGCTCGGCAACCGTGGCCATCGTGACCACCACCGGCCTGCTGTCCGCGGCCGTCAGCGGCGGCGGCTATAGCCCGGCGCAGATCGCGGTGATCGTCATAGCCATCGGTTTCGGCGCCCTGGGCCTGTCGCACGTCACGGACGCCGGCTTCTGGGTGGTGGTCCGCTACTACGGCCTCACCGTTTCCGACGGCCTGAAGACCTGGACGGTCCTCACCACCATCCTGGGCCTGGCGGGCTTCGTGCTGACCTTCATTGCCTGGATCCTGGTGGGAGGCCTGGGGGTCTGATGCGTACCCGACTGGACCACCTGGTCACCTCCGCCCTACAGCAGGGTTCCGCCGTGCCGGCCTTCACCTGCTACGACTTCACCACGGCGCTGGCCGTGGTGGGCGCCGCCGAGGACTCCGGCAGGGGAGTGATCCTGCTGGTGGCCCCGAAGACCGCCGCCACTGCGAACGGCCTCCGGCTCATCGCGGCGCTGCGCGGACTGGCGGAGGCTGCCGCTGTGCCGGTCGCGGTGCAGCTTGACCACGCGTCGGACCTCAACGTGATGGCCGACGCCGTCGCGGCAGGGGCGGATTCGGTCCTCGCCGACGGTTCGTCCCTTCCCTACGAGGAGAACATCGCGCTGGTCCGGGATGCCCGGGCGCTGCTGGGCCCCGACGTGGTCCTCGAGGCGGAACTCGGCGGCCTGGCCGGCGACGAGGACCGCGCCTTCTCCGCCGGCCAGCCGGCAGGCCAGTCAGGCGTGGACGTGGCAGGCCTGACGGACTCCGCGCAGGTGGAGGACTTCGTATCCCGCACCGGTGCGCAGCTCCTGGCCGTCGCCGTGGGCAACGTCCATGGCAAGTACAAGGGTGAGCCGCGGCTGCGCTGGGACGTGCTGCAGGACATCGCAGCTCGGGTCCACATTCCGCTGGTGCTGCACGGTGCCTCCGGGATTCCGGCCGAAGAGCTGGTCAAAGCCGCCGCCATGAACGTTGGCAAGGTCAACTTCAACACCGAACTGCGGACGGGCGTGCTGGCCACTCTCCAGGATCAGCTTGCCGGCCACCGGGCCGACGGCGAGAACCTGCAGGGCCTGCTGGCCATGTGGAACACGTCGGCCAAGGGCTTTGCCGCCACCACCCTGGCCACGCTGGCGCGGTAGCCGGACCCGCCACAGACGGGAGGCCAGGATCAAGCAGCCGGTCCTGGCCTCCTTTTTGCCGGGCGCAGGTACCTCCGCGCCGCCGTGACGCAGGGCAGCACGCCCGTGCCCGCCGTCGTCCTGGCGCTGCCCGCAGTCCTGCAGTAGGGACTCGCAGGGCCCTATGGTCCTTAAACCCGCCCGCTGCGGGGTGCACAATAGTGCCGTGGGCAGCGTCGAGTCGTTGTAGGCCCCAGTGCGCACCGGCGGGCAGGGGACAGAAACCGGGCCGGACACGGCAAACCGTGATCCGGCCATCGACCTTGTCCGTTTCATCTGCCTGGTGCTGGTGTTGGTGGGGCATTCGATGATGGTCAGCCCCGTCCTGCACCCTGACGGTACCGTGACCACGGAAAACACGCTGGCGATCCAGGACTGGTTCGAGCCCGTCATTTGGATCTTCATGGTGATGCCCCTGTTCTTCGTTACGGGAGGGGTGACGGGGCTGCAGTCCTGGCGGCGGCTCAAGGAGGCCGGCGGCACTGCTGCCCAGTTCATCCGCGCCCGCCTCCTGCGGCTGGTCCGGCCCGCCACTGCCCTGTTGGCCACGATGGCAGTTGGCCTGTCCGTGGCCGGCGTACTCGGCGTGGACCAGGAAGTGGTCCAGCTCATGGCCACCGGCGCCGCCATGCCACTGTGGTTCCTGGCAGCGTACCTCGCCGCGCAGCTGAACATTCCGGTGCTGGCCGCGCTGCATGGCCGGGCCCCCTGGCTGACCCTCGGCCTGCTCACCGCGCTGGTGGTCGCCGTCGACTGCCTGCGCGGCGCACTTCCGGACCTGGCCAATATCAACCTGGTGTTCGTGTGGTGCGCCGTCCAGCAATTGGGCTTCCTGGCCGTGGACGGCCATTTTTCCCGACTCTCGCGCTCCGGCCTGCTGGGCCTGACCATTGCGGCGCACCTGCTGCTGGGCCTGGTGACCGGGCTGGGGCTGTACCGGGGAAACATGCTGGTGAACCTCAATCCGCCCAACCTGACCCTGGTAATCCTGGGCGTTGCGCAACTGGGCGCCCTGGAGCTCGCCCGGCCGGTCCTGGCGCCCCTGGCCCGGGTGGGCTGGATCAGCCGGCTGCTGAGGGTAGCCGGGTCCAGGTCCCTCACCGTATACCTGTGGCACCTGCCCCTGCTTGGCGCCATGTCCGGGTTGCTGCTCCTGGCGCCGATCCCCAAACCGGCCTCCGGCACCGCTGGATGGTGGTGGTCGCGGCCTTTGGTCGTCCTTGCGCTGGTCCTGCTGCTCCTGCCGGTGGCGGCGGCCTTTGGGCACCTGGAGGAACGGACGACGGCGATGCACGCCCTCCGCTGCCGGCCTGCCGTGGCGGGGGCCGCCGTCGTCGTGGTGTTTATCCCGGTGGCGGATGCGGCGCTCAGCGGACTGTCGCTGGGACTGCTCGCAGCCGGCGCTGTTTGTTTTTTGGTGGCAGTGCTTTTGCTGGGCGGCTTTTCGCCGGGGCACCGGCGGATGGCTGTCTCCGGTGGCGGCCGCAAAGCCAGAGCCCACGTCAGAACCCGGGCGAAGAAGGGGAGAAGGGGCATTGCCAGCGGGGTGAAGTAGTGCCAGTGTCAGACCATGACCGAGAACACTGCGTCCGCGGAGGACAAATTCACCGCCAACGTCTCGCTGCGGCGCAACGATGCGCAGCACCGGTACGAGCTCCTGGTGGATGACAGAATTGCCGTGCAGGCCTTCTTCCGCGACCTTCCCGGGCACATCGATTTCACCCACACCGAGACCGGGCAGGACTTCGAGGGCCAGGGTCTCGCTAAAGTCCTGGCCCACTTCGCCCTGGATGACGTGGTGGCCACGGGCAAGCGCATCATTCCGCACTGCCCGTTCATTTCCAGCTATCTGCGAAAGCACGAAGGCTACGAACAGTTCGTCGACTGGCCCCAAGGCTGACGGCTGACAGCGGCGGCCGGCCGCCGGGCGGCGGAAGGCCCGTTAGCTGGCGAGCGCCCGGTCGCTGACTGCCATGGCGGTTCCAGGGTCATCAATGGTGAAACCGCAGGCGCAGCGGTACGTGACGATGCTTTCCGGCACTGATCCGGGCCGCAGGGCGACGACGGAGTTTCCGTCCACGTACACGGGCTGCCGGAGCGGCATCTCCGCGGGGTCGACGCGCTCCATGGGCGTGCGGCAATGCATGCGGGAGTTGAGGGTCAAAAGCAGCCCTGCGTCGACGGGTACTGTGGTGGCCAAAAGCTGCCCAGCTGCCTCATTGCGCTCCCCAAACGCGGCCGGCTGGTGTTCCATTGCGGTGGTCATTATGTTCTTCCTTGGGCTTCTTTCACGGGACCGCCAGCGTTGGCAACCCCGCCGCGAACTGCTTGCGGAGGTTCATCTATCCCCACAAGCAAAGCATGCTTACTAAATGTTGCACAAGTTGCACTTGGGAAAACCTGCACAGGGCACGGTCAACCAAAGGCTCGGCACGCGGCACGCCCAGGCACCTCGCGGCGCCTTCGGGGTGCACGTGCCGGCGCCGGCCCTGGCCTCTGTGGCTAGGCTTGCATCATGACTCCCTCCAGCTCACGGACCACAGCACTCGTCACCGGCGCCAGCGCCGGGCTCGGACACGAATTCGCCAAGCAGCTCGCCGCGCAGGGGAACGATCTGGTGCTGGTGGCGCGCAACGCAGCGCGGCTCGCGGAAACAGCGGAGGAGCTTCGGCGGCAGTATGGAATCACGGTTGAGGTGCTCCCCTCCGACCTGACGCAGGACGAGGACGTCGCCGCCGTCGTCGAACGCCTTCAGGATGCTGCGCGGCCGGTCGGGATCCTCGTGAACAATGCGGGCATCGGGCTGCTGCACAACTTCGAGGACAACCACGCGGAGGACGAGAAGAGGCACCTGAAGCTGCATGCCGAGACCTCCATGATGCTTACCCATGCGGCGCTGCGGGGAATGCTTGAGCGCGGGGAGGGCCGGATTATCAATGTTGCCAGCGTGGCCGCGTTCCTGCCCCGTGGCACCTATTCCGCGGCGAAGGCTTGGCTGGTGAGCTTCAGCCGGTGGGCCAACATGGCTTACCGCCAGCGCGGGATCAAGGTGACCGCTGTCTGCCCCGGGTTCACCCATACCGAGTTCCATGACCGGATGGGGATGGACAAGTCCGTGGCGCCGTCCTGGACATGGCTGCGTGCCGAGCGGGTGGTCCGGGAAGGCCTGGCGGACAATGAGCGCGGCAAGGCGGTGTCCATTCCGTCCAAGCGCTACAAGGCAGTGGCCGCAGTCGCCAAAGTGGCTCCTGCGCGGCTAATGGCGGGGCCGGCGCGGAAGCCGAAGTAGCGGTCCCTGGCCCAGGAAGGCCGGACGCTTCCGTGAACCGGGCCGGCGGACAGCCACCACTACAAGGATTCCCAACAACGCCCCTACCAGGGTCTCCACGGCGCGCTCGAGGATCAGGACCCGCGGTTCGATGGGTGCAGCAAGCTGGGTCATCAGCAGGATGACGGGAGTGAACCAGACCATCGCGAGGCCATAGTGCCTGGTCATGAACAGCTCTGTTGCGAACTGGAAGAGGATCACCAGGAGGGCCAGCACCACGGCCCGGTGTCCCGGTTCCTGCAACGCGGGGTAGAGGGCCGGCAGGCTCCAGGGCCCGGGGAGAAGTACGACGGCGGTGACCGCCAGGCCAATCAGCGTTCCCACGATGCGGTGGACACCCCGCCGGACGCTGCTGGGCAGGTCTGCGCCTGCCAGCGGTACTGCAGCGGCTGCCATTGCCCAGTGCGGATGGCCGCTGCCGCTGATTACGCCCACCGTCCCGGCAGCGCCCACGGCCAGTACATACCGGGCGGCGTGGACCATGAGTTCGCGCCGCCTGGCCGCCGACCGGCGGGGTACCTTCCGGGTGGCTCCGGGCTCCCATGCCCTCCGCCGCACCCAGCCGCTGAATCCGACCAGGATGGAGAATACTGATGATGCGGCCGCAATGACCATGGCCATGTGCCACGGGACCGCGGCAGGCACGGAAGCGCACGCGCCCAGTGCAAGGATGCCGAAGAAGGGCCCGTTCGGCTTCAGCCGCACCCGGTCGGAGTAGATCGAGCCCGCTCCGGCCAGCGTTGCCTCCACGGCAACCAGCCACCACGAGTGGACGTGGTTGACGGACAGCGTTACCCCCACCGCAACGCCACTGAGCAGCACCAGGGCACCCTGGCCCTGGTGGGGGAGCCGCAGCTGATGCGGCTCCGAACGGCCATACATGCCGGTAAGAGCACCGAAGACGGCGTAGATGATCAGGTCCGTGCGGCCAAGGGCGAGCAGGAACAGGGATGGCAACGCGACGCTGAGGGCTACCCGGACCGCCGCAAGGTGGTCATTAGTGGCAGGTTCCAACCGGTGGAGCGCACGTACCTGCTCCACTACGCGCTCCATATCCCGACCTGTCCCTCCAATGCTGTGCTGCGGCTTGCCTCTGTGGCCTCTTGGAAGCTATCACCGGGCGCCGGACCGAGTCATATACCTGCAGTCACACGGGGACATGTCGCGTGGACCTTCGGCTCCGGCAGCCGGCTTGGTATCCGGGCCCGGGACATCCCGCCAACGCAAAGGGCCGCCCCGCGTGCTTCCTTGGGGGGAAGCACGCGGGGCGGCCCTGCGGGCGTGGGCTACAAGTGTGCCCCGAAGGCCGGTGTCAGGCCCCGGCCGGGACTCCGCGGTGTGCCTGCGGGTCGGTGCCGTCCTGGGTCTCGAACGGCAGTTCGTCCAGGTTGATCAGCGGGTTCTCGTCCTGGGTGGCCACCAGTTCCTTTGCCTCTGCCTGGGTGTCGACGCTGGGCATCGACCCCGGGAGGGGGCGGTTGGCGGACTCCTTCAGGAAGTAGATGGCGATCGCACCCACCAGGGACGTGCCCATCAGGTAGTAGGCGGGCATCATGTCATTGCCGGTGGCGCTGATCAGCGCGGCCACGATGAAGGGCGTGGTGCCGCCGAAGATGGCCACGGCGAAGTTGTAGGCGATGCCCATGGCGCCGTAGCGGCTGGACGTGGGGAACTGGGCCGGGAGGGCCGAGGCAAGGTTGGCCACGTAGAAGGTGACAGGGAAGGCGACCAGGGCCAGGCCCGCCAGTGTGGACCAGATCTGCCCAATACCAATCAGCATGAAGGCCGGGATGGCCAGGACGATCGTGCTGATGGCGCCGATCCAGAGCACGGGACGGCGGCCGATCCGGTCGGAGAGCTTGCCGGTAAGCGGGATGCAAAGGCTCATGACGACCAGGACGGGAATCGTCAGCAGTGTGCCGTGCACTTCGTCGTAGCCTTTGGAATCGGTCAGGTAGGTCGGCATGTAGGACGTCAGCGCGTAACCGGCCGTGTTGGCAGCGGCCACCACAACCATGGCAACGATGATCGGCCGCCAGTAGGCCTTGACGATTCCCACGGGGCCCTTGGCCGCGGAAGTGTCATCCGCGGAGGCATTCCTGGCGTTTTCCTCCTGGGCGTCAAGGGTGGCCTGGAACTGCGGCGATTCCTCGATCTTGCTCCGGAAGTAGACGGCGATGAGGCCCAGAGGACCGGCCACCAGGAACGGGATGCGCCATCCCCAGTCCTCCATGGTGCTCTGGCCGAGGGTCAGCTGCAGTACGGAGACCAGGGCGGCACCGATGGCGAAGCCCAGGTAGCTGCCGAGGTCAAGGAAGCTGGCAAAGAAGCCGCGGCGCTTGTCAGCGGCGTATTCACTGACGAACGTGGTGGCGCCCGCGTACTCACCACCCGTGGAGAAGCCCTGGATGACCTTGAGGAGCACCAGCAGCGCGGCTGCCCAGAGTCCGATCTGGGCGTAGCCCGGCAGGACGCCGACGAGGAAGGTGCTGGCGGCCATGATCATCAGCGTGGTGGCCAGGATCTTCTGGCGGCCCATCTTGTCGCCCAGCCAGCCGAAGATCACGCCGCCGAGCGGGCGGGCGATGAAGGTGGCGGCAAAGGTTCCAAGGAGGAACAGCGTCTGCGTGGTGGGGTCGGACTCAGGAAGGAATACCGGGCCCATGGTGGTGATGAGGTAGCCGAAGACGCCTACGTCGTACCATTCCATGGTGTTGCCAACGATGGTTCCGCCCAATGCCTTTTTAAGCATGGGCTGGTCCACCACGTTGACATCGGATTCCTTGAGCCGGCGGCGTGGCAGCAACCTGTGCTTCTTGGCAGCCGCAGCGGCTGACGGGTCGGTTCCGCGGGCGTTCCTGGCGCCTGCTGAAGAGTCGGTCTTGCTTCGGTCTGTGGGCATTTGGGCAACTCCTGTGGAGGTCATTTGCTTGCGACTTGTAGCTGCCCCGCTCCGGGCAGGCCTTCGATTTTACGGGATTTCTCTGGCGTCCGGGCAGTTTGATGGCGTAGAGTGCGCCCTTTTGGGCCCCTTCCCGGGCTTTTCCGGGGCATTTTTGTGCCACCGTTTCCCGCGCTATCACTGGGAAGCAGGCTGCTCAACGGCACTGTTACCAAAAATTTTCCAAGTTGCCCGGTTTCAACCCGTCGATTTCCGGGAAACGGGCCCCAAAGTGACCGCGGCCACCATCCTTGGAGGGGCTTCCCAGCAGGCGCCGAGGTGCCTATGGTAGAGCGATGAACACACTTCTTTCCGGGCTGTAGTCTGCGCGCCCGGACGCTTTTCGTTGGCGGTTCGTTTCAAGGAAGAACGAAGGAAAGAAGGGAAGAACCACATGGGTGAACAGTCCAACCAGTTCCACCTCAAGCCTGAGGTGGCGGACCATCTGGCGGCAGCAATGGATGCGGCCGCAGCACCGGGACCCGCGGCGATCGGCGGCGTTCCGCTGGCCCAGCAAGGCGGCTGGCCCGACGGCTACGGGAAGCGGCGGCATCCGAAAGACGACGGTGCCGGCCACGGGCGGATGGGTCATGAGGCAGCCGTGACAGCGGTTCACCGCACGGGCCGGCCGCAGATGCCACACTCCTCGTAGCCAGGGCGGGAGCGGACCCCTCGACGGCGACCCGCACCTTCAATATCGATTCGCACAGTACTTGGCGCCCACCAAATTCGGTGGGCGCCAAGTAGTGTGCGCGTCATTTCCTGGCATGCGCGTCGAACCTGCAGCACAGCCAAAACGCCCATCAGCTTTCGCGGACCACGTCCGACGGGTCCTTGTCCACGCGCCAGCCCCGCCACCGCGGATGCCGCAGCCTGCCGGGCCCGGTCCACTCGCTGTAGGTCACCTCGCCCACAAGCTCCGGCGTCACCCAGTGGGCGTCCGCGGCATCTGGACGGGGGACTTCGTGGAACGGCGAGGTCTTCCGTCCCAGCCGTTCCACGGTCTGCCGCAGTTCGGTGAGTTCGCGGGTGCTGAATCCGGAACCCACACGGCCCACGTACTGCAGCTTGTTGCCGTCGGGAATCCCCACCAGCAGCGAGCCGACGGTATCCTGGCGGCCGCCCTTTCCCGGCCGCCAGCCGCCCACCACCACTTCCTGGGTCTGCTCCGTCTTGAGTTTGATCCAGGTCCGGGTTCGCTGGCCGCTCACATAGCGGCTGTCCGTCCGCTTGGCCATGATGCCCTCAAGCCCCAGCTCCTGGGCACTTTCCAGCAGGAGGTCCAGGGGCTCCTCCAGCACCGGCGACAGGTCCACGGGGCACTCGGAGCGGCGGAAGAAGTCCTCCAGCCGCTGCCGCCGTTTGCTGAGCGGCAGGCGCCGGAGGTCCTTTCCGTCATCGAAGAGGAGGTCGAACAGCATCAGTTGGACCGGGATCGCAGCCCTGGCCCTGGTGACGTCCGCGGCCCGGGTCAGTTTCATCCTGCCCTGCAGCAGGCCAAAGTCGGGCTTGCCGCCCGGTCCGACGGCGATGATCTCTCCGTCCGCCACGAACGGCTGTGGCGGCCAGCAGGCCCTTTCGGTGAACTCGGGGTAGGTCCGGGTGACGTCGTTGCCGTTGCGCGAAAATATTCTGACTTGGTCCGCGTCCGCCACCAGGATGGCCCGCACGCCGTCCCACTTGAGCTCGTACTGCCATGAGCTGCCCTGCAGATCCGCCGTGGTCCCGGCCGTGGCCATCATGGGCTGGTATTCCAGCGGGTCGGCGGCAGCACCGTCGGCAGCGTCCGGGGCGCTGGCTGGCTCCGCGGCCTCGGCCGGGCCGGCAGCCGGGGCAGGTTCCACGCCGCCGCCATCCCGCGAAGGCTCTGTTCCCGCCCGGGCCGGCTGCCGTCGGCGTCCGCCTGGCTCCTCCTGGTCCATCAGGTGGATCAGCCACTGGCTTTCGGCGTCCTTGCCCTGGCCGCGCCCGGTGTGGATGAGGGCAATCTTTTTGGTGCCGCCCAGCCCGCCATCCGGCGACCCGGCGAGCGTGACGATGACTTCCCTGCCGTTGATCCACTTGTGCAGTTCATAGGTGCCGGTGTCCCAAATAGTCATCTCACCGGCCCCGTACTGCCCCTTGGGAATGGTTCCGTGGAAGGTGAGGTAGTCCATGGGGTGGTCCTCGGTCTGGACCGCCAGGTGGTTCTTGCCGCCGGACTCCGGGACGCCCTTGGGGAGCGCCCAGGATGCCAGGATGCCCTCGTGTTCCAGCCGGAGGTCCCAGTGCAGGCGGCTGGCGTGGTGCTCCTGGATGACAAAGCTGTTGCCCCCGGTTGCAAGGCCCGCAAATGGCTCGGGCGTGGCCTTGGGGTCGCGCATGGAGCGGTATTTGCCCAGGCGCGCGTCGCCGTCGTGCGCTTCCTCCAGGGCAGCGTCAGCGCCGGCCCTCCCCGCTGCAGGCTTGACGACGGCGGCGAACGGGTCCTTGCCGTCCCGCACCCTTTTCAGCACCTCCTGATAGTCAAGATGGGTCAGCTTGGGAGACTCGATTTCCCGCCACGTCCGGGGCGCGGCCACCAGGGGCGTGGGCCGGCCGCGGAGCGAATAGGGGACCACCGTGGTTTTCGCCGCGTTGTTCTGGCTCCAGTCCACCAGCACCTTGCCGCGGCGCAGCGACTTCTTCATGTCGCTGACGGCGAGGTCCGGGTGGTCTGCTTCAAGCGCCCGGGCCAACTCCCGCGCAAAGGCGGAGATCTGCTGAGAGCTCTGGCTCCCGTCCAGCGCCGCATAGAGGTGGATGCCCTTGCTGCCGCTGGTCACCGGGACAGGGTCCAGGCCCACGTCCTGCAGGATGGCCCGCGCCAGGAGCGCCACCTCGCGGCACTCGGGCAGGCCCGCACCGTCGCCCGGGTCCAGGTCCAGCACCAGCCGGTCCGGGTTCAGCTGGGTTCCGTGCGGGTCCACCCGCCACTGCGGCACGTGGATTTCGAGGGAGTTGATCTGGCCAAACCACGTCAGCGTGGCGGCGTCGTTGACCAGGGGATAGTGGATGGTCCGGTCCTTGTGGGTGATGGCGGCCCGCGGCACCCAGCCGGGAGCCGAGTCCTCCAGTTCCTTCTGGAAGAAGACCTCACCGGGCTGGTCCGCCGTGCCCACTCCATTGACCCACCGCTTGCGCGTGGCCGGACGGTTGGCGGCCGCCGGAATCAGGACGTGGGCCACCGCAGCGTAGTAGGCCAGGACATCGGCCTTGGTGGTGCCGGTCTCCGGATAGATGATTTTGTCCAGGTTGGTGAGCGTCAGTTCGCGTCCCGCAACCCGGACACGTTCCCGGCTACCTGCCACGGGGCTTCACCTCCGGCCTGCTCTGATGTTGACTGTATGAATGAGAGCCATCTGGAAAGGTGCCATCGCGTTCGGCCTGGTCAACGTGCCCGTGAAGGTCTACAGCGCCACAGAGGATCATGACATCAGTCTGCACCAGGTTCACAACGCCGACGGCGGCAGGATCCGTTACCAGCGCCGGTGCGAGGTTTGCGGGGAGGTGGTGGACTACTCGGACATCGAGAAGGCCTTCGACGAGGACGGCCGCACAGTGGTCCTGTCCAAGGATGAGCTCAAGTCCATTCCCGCCGAGAACAGCCACGAGATCGAAGTGGTGCAGTTCGTCCCGTCCGAGCAGCTCGAGCCCATGATGTTCGAGAAGAGCTACTACCTGGAGCCGGATTCCAAGTCGCCCAAGGCCTACGTGCTGCTGCGGCGCGCCCTGGAGGACACGGACCGGGTGGCCATCGTCCAGTTCGCTTTGCGGGAAAAGACCCGGCTGGGTGCGTTGCGGATCAAAGACGACGTTTTGGTGCTGCAGTCCCTTCTGTGGCCGGATGAGGTGCGGGAGGCGAAGTTCCCGTCACTGGAAGCCGACATCAGGATTTCCGCGCAGGAACGCGACATGTCGGCGGCGCTGGTGGAGTCCATGGCCGGGGACTTCGAGCCCGATTCCTTCACGGACGAGTACCAGGTGCAGCTCCGCCAGCTCATCGACGCCAAGCTCGAACAGGGCGAATCCCTGGACACAGGGGAGACCTTCGGCGTGGAAGCCGGCGAGGGCGGCAAGGGTGAAGTCATCGACCTCATGGAGGCCTTGAAACGGAGCCTGGACAGGAAACGCGGCGGGGAGGGTCCATCGGCCACCGGAACTGCCGACGAAGCGGACGACGGGAAGGGGGACGCCGAGGAGGAGGAAGCCAAACCGGCCCGCAGGTCGTCAGGCACCAAGGCTTCGGCGGCCAAGTCTTCGGGGACCAGGGCTGCCGCGAAGACCGGCACGGATGATTCCGGGCCTGCCGCCAAGTCGGCCACGAGATCCACCGCCACGAAATCCACGTCCGCAAAGTCCACAGCCTCCAAGTCCACGGGAAGCAAAGCGGCGGAAACCAAATCCACCGGCTCCAAGACCGCAGCCAAGCCGGCCGCCAAGACCACCAGGGCGCGCAAACCGGCCTGACGGGCGGCGGGTACCCGCCAATCATTGCCCGGCCCCACCCTTTACAGGCGCCTGCAACGCGCCCACAATGAGTCGCATCACAGCCTCCGCTGTGCCAACAGCGCGCTGTCACCATCCTCGGCGGACATGAAAAGGGGCGCGGACATGAGCGATCAGACAGACGTTGCGGGGGCGGAGGCGGACCGGGAACTCAAGAGGAAGCACCGGGCCATGTGGGCGTCAGGGGATTACCCCGCCCTTGCCGACGAGATGCTCCTGGAACTGGGTGCCGTCCTGGTGGAGGCCTGTGGCATCAAGTCCCGCCAACGGGTCCTGGACGTAGCGGCGGGAACCGGCAACGCCGCAATTCCGGCGGCGATGATGGGTGCCAAAGTGGTGGCCACCGACCTCACCCCCGAGCTTTTCGAAGCGGGACGCAAGGAAGCTGCGAACCGGGGCGTCAGCCTGGAGTGGCAGGAAGGCGACGCCGAAGCCCTCCCATTCGAAGACGCGGAGTTCGACGTGGTGATGTCCTGCATTGGCGTGATGTTCGCACCCCACCATAAGGCAGCTGCGGACGAACTGCTCAGGGTCTGTAAACCCGGCGGTTCCATCGGGCTGCTGTGCTGGACCCCGGAAGGATTCACCGGTCAGATGTTTGCCGCCCTGAAGCCGTTCGCTCCGCCGCCCCCGCCCGGCACCCAGCCTGCGGCGTTGTGGGGGAGCGAGGACCACATCCGAGAACTGATGGGCGAAAGAATCACCGACGTCCACACCCGGAAGCAGAACCTCACCGTGAGGAGCTTCCACCAGCCCGCTGACTTCGTCCGCTATTTCAAGTCCCACTACGGCCCCATCATCTCCGTCTACAAATCCCTCGGCGAGGACCAGGACAAGGTCAAGGCCCTGGACACAGCTCTCACCGATCTTGCCGATTCCTTTGGCGACGCGCACGGTGATACGCCCTTCCAAATGGAATGGGAGTACCTGCTCTTCACGGCGAAAAAGGCCTGAACCATGGCGGAAAACCACGTGGCCACCTCCGTCACCACCATCGAGGCCCCACCGGAGCGCGTGTGGGAAGTGATGACCGACCCAGCCGCGGTGAAGGAGTTCATGTTTGGAACCACGCTGGAGACGGACTGGAAGGTGGGGAGCCCCATCACCTGGCGGGGTGAGTGGGAGGGGAAGGCCTACCAGGACAAGGGCCGGATCCTGGCGGTCGAACCGGGGCGGAAACTGGTCCACACCCACTTCAGCCCGCTGTCCGGGCAGGAAGACAAGCCGGAAAACTACCACACGCTTGACTGGTCGCTTGAGGACCGCGACGGCGCCACCCGGCTGACCCTGGCGCAGGACAACAATCCCAGCGAAGAAGCCGCGATGCATTCCAAGGGCATGTGGGACATGCTTCTGGCGGATGTGAAGGCGCTCGCCGAACGCACCCCCCGCCCCGCTCCTCCAAACTGACTCGCACTGTTGTCGTTTTGAAGGGTGAAAACGACAACTAATGCGACCTGCTTGGGTGAGGCGCGGTGAAGGCGCCAGACGCTTAAAGCCAAGCGGCCGCCGTCGGGGCTTCTCCCATGAAGGGAAAGCTCGACGGCGGCCGCGCGGGTTGGTGCCGCTAAGCGGCGAAGCTGCTACTCGGCGTCGTGATCTGTTTCCAGGATCTGCACCAGGCGCTCCAGCGCATCGTCCGCGCCGGCACCTTCTGCTCGGAGGACCACCACGTCGCCGTGTGAAGCACCCAGGCTCATGAGGGAGAGGATGCTGGCGGCATCCATGGCCTCGTCGGCCGGCTCGCCTTCACGGGCGATGGTGATGTCCAGGTCGAACTCTCCGGCAGCCTCTGCGAAGATGGCGGCCGGGCGGGCGTGCAGGCCCACGCGGCTGGCAACGGTTGCGGTGCGTTCTGGCATTTTTGCTCCTTTGTCTTTCGGCGTGCTGGGGGTCCAGCGGCCGGTGAGGTGTGTGGCCTGCCGGCTCAGACGGTTACGGGAACCGGTTCAACCGTATCAACGGTCTTCTTGACTGCCCAGCGCTTCAGCGCGATGACGGACAGCGCCGTGACGACCGTGCCGACGATGATCGACACGACGAACATCAGGAAGTTGTCGATGGCGAAGAAGACGAAGATTCCGCCGTGGGGTGCCTTGGATCCGACGCCTGCCGCCATGGAGATGGCTCCGGTCACTGCGCCGCCCAGCATGCTGGCGGGGATGACGCGCAGGGGATCGGCCGCGGCGAACGGGATGGCGCCTTCGGAGATGAAGGACGCACCCAGCAGCCACGCTGCCTTGCCGTTTTCCTGCTCAGCGAGGCTGAAGAGCTTCTTGTTCAGCACGGTGGAGGCGAGGGCCATGGCCAGCGGGGGAACCATGCCGGAGGCCATGACCGCGGCCATGATCTGCCACGGGGCCTGGTTGTCGATGGTTGCCGCGCCGAGGCCGGCGACGGCGAAGGAGTAGGCAACCTTGTTGACCGGGCCGCCGAGGTCGAAGCACATCATGAGGCCCAGGATGACGCCGAGCGCGATGGCGCCGGCACCGGTCAGGCCGGACAGCCAGCCGTTCAGGCCCTTGGTGATGGCCACGATCGGGCCGCCCAGGATGAGGAACATCAGGCCCGACGCCACCAGGGATGCCAGCAGCGGGATGATCACCACGGGCATCAGGCCACGCAGCCAGCGGGCTACCTGCAGGCGGCCCACCACATGGGCGATGTAACCGGCGAGGAGGCCACCGACGATGCCGCCGAGGAAGCCGGCTCCCATGAACCCGGCCACTGCACCGGCAACGAAGCCGGGGGCGATGCCCGGACGGTCAGCGATCGCGTACGCGATGTAGCCGGCCAGCGCCGGGACCAGGAAGCCCAGCGAGAGTGCACCGATCTTGAACAGGACCGCACCCAGGTAGGCACCCAGCGGACCCCAGGCGTTGTCAGGGAACTCGGTGGGCAGGTTGAACAGGCTGTTCTGGACGACGATCGTGTCCGCGTACTTGGTGATCAGGTAGCCGCCCATGAGGAAGCCGAGGGCGATCAGCAGGCCGCCGCCGGCCACGAACGGAATCATGTAGCTGACACCGGTCAGGAGGGCTTTCTTGAGCTTCTGCCCAATGTGCTCGCCCTTTTCCTCGGCCTCATGCTCGGCCTGTTCCTCAGCGCCGAAGTGCGGGACGCGGCGGGCGTGCGGGTTGTCGGCAGCAGCGAGAGCCTCCTGGACCATCTTGTCCGGCTCGTCGATGCCGCGCTTGACCGGGGCGTTGACCACCGGCTTGCCGGCGAAGCGCTCCTTGCCGCGCACATCCACGTCCACCGCGAAGATGACGGCGTCCGCGGCGGCGATGACTGCGGGGTCCAGGGCCTTGGCGCCGGAGGAACCTTGGGTCTCCACCTGGAGGTCAACGCCAACTTCCTTGGCGGCTGCCACCAGTGAATCGGCTGCCATGTAGGTGTGGGCAATGCCGGTGGGGCATGCTGTTACGGCCACCAGGCGCTTTGGGCCGCGGGCGCCGGAGCCTGCGGGCGCACCGGAGGAAGCGGATGACGGGGACGAACCCACAGCACTCGCACCACCTGCCGCGCCAACACCGGCGGCCACTGGAACTGAATCGGCCGGAGCGGCGGCAGCGTGCGCCGCCGGCTTGTCCGCCAGGGCGCCGTCCACGAGCTCCACGATTTCAGCCTCGGAGGAGGCGTTGCGCAGGGCCGCGGTGAAGTCCTTCTTGATCAGGGACCGGGCCAGCTTGGAAAGCAGCTTCAGGTGCTCCTGGTCCGCCCCGTCCGGAGCGGCGATGAAGAACACCAGGTCAGCCGGGCCGTCCTTGGCGCCGAAGTCAACCTTCGGGTTCAGGCGGGCCATGGCCAGGGTGGGTACGGTGACGGCGGCAGAGCGGCAGTGCGGAATGGCAATGCCGCCGGGGATGCCGGTGGCCGTCTTCTGCTCGCGGGCGAAGGCGTCCGCGAAGAGGCCTTCAATTTCAGAGGCGCGTCCGGCGGCAGCTACCTTGCTTGCCAGATGCCGGATCACCGACTCGGGCGCGTTGCCCAGGTTCTGGTCGAGCTCGACCAGTTCCGTGGTGATGAGCTGGGTCACTGTCAATCCTTTCGAAGGGCCGTGATGGTTACGGCATCCGGGGTGGTTTGGTTTACTGCCGGAACTGTGGAGCCCGGCAGCGAGGCAGCGGCGGCACCGTGGGCCACCGCCTGACGAAGGCAGTCGGCGGGGGCGGCGCCCCGGCCGTGGGCGAGCAGGTAGCCGGCAAGTGCGGAGTCGCCCGCACCCACCGTGCTGACCGCGGCGACCGGCGGGTGCGTGGCCAGCCACGCGCCGTCGGCCGTTACCAGGACAGCTCCCTTGGAACCGAGAGTTGCCAGCACTGCACCCACGCCGGAACGTACGACGGCTGCTGCGGCGGCTGCCGCAGCAGCGGGGTCCGCTTCCAGTTCGTCACCGGAGGCCGGGGTGAAACCGGCGGCTGCGGCCAGCTCCGCCAGTTCCTCGGCGTTGGGTTTGAGGAGGTCCGGTTTCCCGGAACCCGTGGTTGTTCCTCCGGAGACGGTGCTGTCCCCGGAGGTTCCGCTGTCGGTGAGGGCAGCGGCGAGGGGCGCCCCGGAGGAGTCGACGGCGATCAGCGGCGCTGTGCCGTTGCCCGCCTCCCGGATCCGCCGGGCCACCGTGGCGTAGAAGTTGTCCGGGAATCCCGGCGGCAGCGAGCCGGCCAAAACCACCCAGCTGGCGCCGCGGGAGCTTTCCAGCAGCAGCTTGATGAGCGCTTCCTGCTGGTCAGCAGCCAGGACGGGGCCCGGTTCGTTGATCTTGGTGGTCACGCCACCGGGCTCGGTGAGCGCCACGTTGGTGCGCAGCGGCTCGTCGATGGGAAGGGACACGAAGGGAACGGCGCTTTCCCGCAGCCCGGCCAGGACGGGGTCACCGTCTGCGCCGGGAAGGACGGCAAGGGATTCCAGCCCGGAGGCCACCAGGGCGCGGGAAACGTTGACTCCCTTGCCGCCGGACTCCTGGCGGACGGAGAGAGCGCGCTGCACTTCGCCGCGTTCCAGGGGCCCGGGGAGGGCTACCGTCCGGTCCAGGCTGGGGTTGGCCGTGAACGTGACGATCATGCGACCACCACGTCTACGCCGGCATCTTCCAGGGCGGCTGCGAGTTCAGGTCCGGGTTCACTGTCTGTGATCAAGGTATCCAGATCTTTCAGGGAGGCGAACTGGACCAGGGTTTCCGTGTCCAGCTTGGAGGAGTCGGCCAGCACCACAATGCGGCGTGCCGACTGGACGAAGGCTGCCTTGACGGCTGCTTCTTCAGGATCGGGAGTGCTGATGCCAAAGGTGGCGTGGATGCCGTTGGTGCCGATGAACGCGATGTCCGGGCGCAGCCTGGCGGCGGCATCCACGGTTGCCTGGCCTACGGCCACCTGGGTGATGCCGCGTACCCGGCCGCCCAGGATCTGCAGGGCTATACCGGGAACGTGGGAGAGTTTGCTGGCGATGGGTACTGCGTGGGTGATGACTACCAGTTCGTGCTGCTGCCCGTTTCCGTCGGAAGGTTCGCCGGCGGTGCGCCGGGCCAGCATGTCTGCCAGCACTTCGGTGGTGGTGCCGCCGTCCAGCAGGACACTGGCGGTCGAGTTCCGGGGAATCAGTGCGAGGGCGGCTTCGGCGATCCGGATTTTCTGGTCCGGCCGCTGGATGGCCCGTTCGGTGACGCTTTCCTCGGTGGTGCTGAAGCGGTCTGCCGCCACTGCGCCACCGTGGACCCGCCGTACGGTTCCGGCGTTTTCCAGGGCTGCCAGGTCCCGGCGCACGGTTTCGGTGGTGATGCTGAAGCGCTCAGCCAGCAGGGTCACGCTGACCCGGCCGCTGCCGGCTACAAGCTCGGCAATCTTTTGCTGGCGCTCTTCGGCGAACACTTACCCTCCGTTGCGTAGCTGCTCTCGTGATCTGCATCACTCTCGTGTTGAGTTACTTGACTTTATCTTTGCTTCTGTTGGTTTGTCAATGGAAACCAACATGAAACAAGATTCCTTGTCACTTCCCCTGTAGCGGGCGCAAAAAAGCCGGGCCGGACGCCTGTGGTCCAGCCCGGCTCTTCGGCCCGGCGGTGCCTTTGCAGGGAATTGGTCCCGTTCCGCTTGAGGTCAGATGCCGCCGTCGCGGGTTTCCTGCCGGGTGATGCGTTCACCGGTGTTTGGGTCGATTACGGAGCGGGACTCGCTCACCCGCCTGCTGCGGCCGGGCGAGGCGAGGATAAGTGATGCAATCAGCCCGACCACGCCGACGGCCATCAGGATGTACCCCACCAATTGCTGGTCCACAAAGGGAATCAGTCCGGGAGTCACTGCCCAGGCGAGGATGGCGCCGAGGGCGATAAGGAAGATTGACGAACCGATTCTCATGACCTGCTCCTTACGGCCGCTTCCATGTGCGGCGCTGGTATGGCGTTACGGAAGGGTGGTGCGTACTGCAAAAAAGCTAAGCCTGCTGTCTGTCACGCGTCACGCTACCGCCCGGGGGTTCCGGATTCAATGACCCGGCCGGGAAGCTCACCTGCGTCGCTAGGCTTGACCAGTGGAAACAGTTGTGTGGTCCAAGCCGGAAGGCCAGCGTGCCGGCACCCCCTTAGTGGTGATGATGCACGGGTACGGCACGGATGAGTCGCGGATGGTGCGCCTGTTCGGGCACCTGCCGGAGGAGTTCACCTATGCGGCACTGCGCGCACCAATGCCCATCGGCGACCACTGGGGCTGGTTCCTGCTCGACTACTTCCTGGCCAACGACTTTGCGGATGTCATCTCAGCCGCCAATGCTGTGCAGGCATGGGTCAAATCCGTGAGGGATCAGCACAGCAGCGTCAGCCTCATGGGTTACTCGCAGGGGATGGCCATGGCCAGCACGCTGCTTAGACTGCACCCGGATGACTACAAGGCTGTGGTGGGGCTGTCCGGCTTCGTCCTCAAGAACGAACTCCTCTCGGTGACCGACTCTTTCGAGGCCAGGCCGCCCTTCTTCTGGGGCCGGGACAAGGCGGACCTGGTGATCAACGACGATGCGGTCGCCTATACCGCTGAATGGCTGGAAAGCAACACGCTGCTGACCGCCCGGACGTACCCCGGAATGGGGCACGCCATGTCCAGGACGGAGATGGTGGACGTCGGCGCTTTCCTCCGTTATTACGTGCTCCGGCAGGGCGGTCCAGGAAATGCCTAAGCACTGATAAAAAACAGTTGCAAGTCAAAACTGCAAGCGCTTACACTCGTCTACGGCCATGATCGGTCCTGCAGTGGGCGGGCAAGGAGGCGATGCTATGCGTACGCGCGCAGGGCACCTCCTTCAGGCTGCCCGGCAGGGCCGGCTGTCCGCAAACCGAGAGGACACCGCACTGCCGATGACACACCAAACTGCAGCTGATACTGCCGCCTGGACCAGCGCCGCAGCAATCCTGTTTGACTTGGACGGGGTGCTGACGCCCACAGCAACCGTGCATGAGCGTGCCTGGCAGGAACTCTTCGACGGTTACCTGGCCTCGCGGCCCGGCGTCCCCGGGTACCGCGAAAGCGACTATTTCGACCATATCGACGGCAAGCCCCGTTTCGATGGCGTCCGGGACTTCCTGGCCTCCCGCGGGATCACCCTGCCGGAAGGCCCGCTGGATGACGACCCCGCCAACGACACCGTCCATGGCCTGGGCAACCGGAAGAACGCGGTCTTCAATGACATCGTGAGCGCCGGAGTCGAGCCGTTTGAAGGCTCGGTACGTTTCCTCCAGGCCGCGCTGGACCTCGGACTCAAGGTCGCCGTCGTATCCTCCTCCCGGAACGCCCCCGCAGTCCTGAAAGCCGCCGGGCTCAGCCACCACTTCGCCGTCGTGGTGGACGGGATGGTGGCCGCTCAGCATGGCCTGCCCGGCAAGCCGAGTCCGGCCACCTACGAGTACGCGGCCAAACTGCTGGACCTGTCCAGCTCCGAGTGCGTGGTCGTAGAGGACGCCGTGTCCGGCGTGCAGGCAGGGCACGCTGGATCGTTCCATGCGGTTATCGGCGTGGACCGGGGAGCGGGGCGGCAGACCCTTCTGGATGCCGGCGCCACCCTGGTTGTCAGCGACCTCCAGGAACTCATTCCCTAAACCCTTCGTCCAGCCCCCGTTGCCTTCCCCGGGCAACACTGCGGCTTCCCCGTGCAGCACGCAGCCGAGTACCCATTCCCCCAGAATTCCTGCTGCCGGCAAGCCCGGCAGCACAGCAAGGCCAAAAGGACCCCCACCATGGCACTGATTACCGCGGACCGCGAACGGTTCCCCGACACCCCCTGGCAACTCGTTGAAACCCGCTACGAACATGACGGCGCGGGAGCGCTGGAGACCCTGTTTGCCCTGGGAAACGGGCACCTGGGTATCCGCGGCGCCCATTGGGCGGCGGCGGACGCCGAACTGCCGGGCAGCTTCATCAATGGACTCCACGAGATCTGGGACATCAAGCACGCCGAAAACGCCTTTGGGTTTGCCCGGACGGGGCAGCGGATCCTCTACATCCCGGACGCCAATAACTTCGTCGTGGTAGTGGACGGGGAGAGCCTGAGCCTGGCCGAATCGGAGGTTCTCGACTACCGGCGGACAGTCGACTTCTGCACGGGAATCTACGAATGCCGCATCACCTGGCAGTGCCGTTCGGGCGCCACGGTGACAACCACCGAACGGCGGGCGGTGGGCTTTGCATCCCGGGGCAGCCTGGGCATCTCACTTGAGGTGGCTACGGACCGGCAGGTATCACTGGACGTCACCTCCTCGGTGATCAACCGCCAGGACCAGCCGGTGGAGGACCACTCCGTGCATGACCCGCGCCGCGCCGGCCGGCACGCGGGACGTGTGCTGCTGCCCCTGCGGCTCGATGGCGGCGACGGGTCCTTGCGCCTGTCGTGGGAGGCGGCCGAGTCCAAGCAACAAGTGGGCATCGCCGTGGACCACTGGACCTCCGCCGGGCACCAGCCGTTCGAGACCCTGGTTGACCAGGACGACAGCAGCGTCCGGTACGTGCTCGCGGTGGATGCCGACGAGCCGTTCCGGCTGGAAAAGAGCGTCAGCTACGCCGCCGGCCGCACCGTGCAGGACCCGGACATCGACGCGGCCGCGGTGGCGGAAGAGGGCCTGCGCACGGTGAATGACGTCTTTGCCGAAAGCGAGGCGCACTTCCGCCGTTACTGGGCCACCTCCGACGTTGTGGTCGAGGGCGGCCGGCCCGGGTTGCAGCAGGCCATCCGGTGGAACCTCTTCCAGCTGGCCCAAGCCACGGCCCGGGCCGATGTTGCCGGCATCCCCGCCAAGGGCGTGACCGGATCAGGCTATGAAGGGCACTACTTCTGGGACCAGGAGGTGTATCTGCTGCCGTATCTCACCTACACCAATCCCGACGGCGCCCGGCAGGTCCTGGAGTTCCGTCACGGGATGCTTCCCGAGGCTAAGATCCGCGCCAAGGAACTGAGCATGGATGGAGCGTTGTTCCCGTGGCGCACCATCAACGGGCTGGAGGCCAGTGCATACTATGCCGCGGGCACAGCCCAGTTCCACATCGCAGCCGCCATTGCGTTCGCCACCAACAGGTACCTCTGGGCTACCGGCGATGCCGCCTTCGGAGAGGGAATGGGCGCCGAACTGCTGATCGAAACTGCCCGGATGTGGATTTCCCTCGGCTTTTTCGGCAAAGACGGACTCTTCCACATCCACGGCGTCACCGGTCCCGATGAATACACCGCCGTGGTCAACGACAACCTGTACACCAACGTGATGGCCCGTTTCAATCTGCGTGCCGCGGCCGCCCTGGAGCACGCCGAAATCACGCCGGAGGAGCGCCAACTCTGGGAAGCTGCCGCCAAACGGATGCAGCTGCCGTTCGATGACCGCATGCAGGTGCACTCGCAGGACAACGACTTCATGACCCTGGAGCCCTGGGACTGGACCACTCCCCGGTCCAAGTACCCGTTGCTCCTGCATTTCCACCCGCTTGTGATCTACCGCCACCAGGTACTCAAGCAGGCGGACACGGTCCTGGCCATGTTCCTGCAGTGGCAGGACTTCACCGCAGAAGAGAAACACCGTGCCTTCGACTTCTACGATCCGCTGACCACCGGAGACTCAACCCTGTCCGCCTGCGTGCAGGGAATCATGGCGGCCGAGGTGGGTTACTCCCAAGAGGCGCTGGACCACTTCACCAACGCGGCATTCATTGACCTCGATGACACCCACGGCAACACCATCGATGGCGTACACATTGCCTCCACCGGGGGAGTGTGGAGCTCGCTGGTATGCGGGTTCGCCGGCCTCCGCGACCAGGGGGAGGTGCCGTTCTTCGACCCGCGCCTGCCTGCCGAATGGCATGGCTTGGCCTTCCATCTGAAGATCCGCGGGCGCCTGCTGCTGGTCCGCCTTGCCCCCGGCTCCATCACGCTCACCGTGCAGGAGGGCGCCCCTCTGGAAGTGGACGTCCGAGGGCAGCGGCTGGTGGTGGGCGGGGATCCCGTCGAGGTGCCCTTGGCGCCGGTCCCGCAGCCGGAGCCCACCGTGTTCCCCAGCGGCCTGCCGACGGCAAGCATCCCGGTGGTGCGCGGCAACAGCTGACCCAAAATGCCCGACGGCGGCCCGGCTGATAGTTCCGCGGGCCGCTTGGCTTCCTTCCGCCGTCGTACGTTCCTTCGGCGCTTATCCTGCCAGGAGGGTGGCGGCTTCCTGGCGGGTGGTGCCGGAGTCCTGGATGCCGTCGGCGATGTGGGCGAGTTCGGCGGGGATGTCGCGTCCTTTT
>NZ_JBFBKY010000030.1:0-37871 GCF_040702335.1 Pseudarthrobacter sp. NPDC080039
CTGATCGACGCGGCTCTGGTTGCCGTTGCATGAAAACCAGCACGCAATCCCCAGTTTATTCCTGAATACAATGGGGAACAGTTCAATCAGTGGGGGGAAAGAACGGGGGTCTCATATGGAACGCGCGCGCGTTGCGGTAATTATCGAAGACGAAGAACACATCCGGGATTTAATCGCGGTGGTATTTAGGCAGGCAGGTTTCGTCACGCATGCTGCCCCCGACGGGGAAAGCGGCGTGGAGCTGGTGCGCCAGCATGATCCGATGATCGTGACGGTAGACATCGAGCTCGGTGACATGGACGGGTTCGAAGCTGCGCGCCGCATCCGGTTGTTCAGCGACAGTTACCTCATCATGCTGACCGGACGGGATGACGAAGCCGATGCCATGACGGGCTTGGATAACGGTGCTGACGATTACATCATCAAACCCTTCCGGCCCCGTGAGCTGCGGTCCCGGATCAATGCCCTGCTCCGCAGGCCCCGCTGGAAGGAAGAAGCCGAGTCCTCCCGCGCCCGCGGGGGGAAACGGTCGAAGGAGCGGCTGGTGCACAACGGGATTGTGCTCAATGTCCGTACCCGCAAGGTCGAGGTCGATGGCGTTGAGCTTGAGCTGACTCCGCCGGAGTTCGATCTTCTGCACACGCTCATGGAGAGCACGTGGGTGCACCGCAGCAACGCCGACCTGGCCCAAAAAATGCGTGCGGCCCATTATGAAACTGGTGAACCGATAAGCCGCAGGGAAGAGCGCGCTATTGACTTTCTGGTCATGAGTCTTCGGGAAAAGCTCGGCGACACCGATCGACCTCCCCGGTGGCTAAAAGCCGAACCAGGAGGCTATTCACTGGTGGTTTAGATTGGGCGCGGATTCCACGGCTGAATCCGTGGATTAACCGTGGGCCGTTGAACGGAAATTTGTAGCCGATCGGCTTAGCTTTTGTGCCGGGATGGATCGCATTCTGCCGGGCAGGTGTAGCAGCCGGTTTACGGGCGAAGAATCCCCTGAACGCTGTTGGCCGAAGTGATCATGTCGGTACTTGCGCGTGCTGCGGCTTTATTAGCCGCGGCGGCTTCTGGTGCGTGTCTCGCCCCTCGGGTGCCGTCCCGGCACCCACATAACGCACCGCTTCGCGGCCGGCTGTCCTATGAAATGACTCTCATAAGCCACAACCTCAATCTCACACGGTATCCTCCGTCGTGGGGCCTGCGGGCAGGCCCGGATCAGCTCCAAGTCGTTCCTCACCACCCGGCTCCTGTCCCTCCTGCTGGGAGTCCTTGGCGCGGTCCATTTCTACCCGGGCAAGGTTGGCACAGGCCTGAAACTTCCCTGCAGCCAATGATCGATGGCCGGTGCCAGAGGACTTTGTCGCAATGTGCCGCCGGGCGTGAGAGACCAGTTGTGTCGTCAAGGGTGAGGTGCTGTTCTTACGCCAGACCAGAACCGTCGGCACGGGAAGTGACACTCCCGCAAATGGGCGCCATACGACTCCGGGGGGATCACCTGGTACGACCTCGTGTGGTGTTTTGAATGACACGCCGAGGCCGGCAGCGACCATGCTCATCGTCGTGGCAATACTCGGCGACCAGCGGTGCGGGCCGGGTACCATGCCGCCGTCCAGCAATAGGCCTAGCACCCGCTCCCGAACGTCAGGGTCACCGTCGCGCTGCAGCCAGATCAGGGCCTGGCCGGTGAGAGCGAGGGGGCTGATCGCCTGCAGTTGTGCGAGCGGGCTGGCGGACGGAAGGGCGACCCCCATCGGCTCGGTTTCCAGGGTTAGGACGCCCAGGCGTTCGTCGGAGGGCGGGACGGCGTGAATGATGATGGCGTCAAAGTCACCGTCCAGAACCTTCTGCACTCCTTCCCGTGCTGCTGCAGGTTTGACGTCTACTTTAGGTGCTGCAGGGCCTACTCTCAGACCCGTGAGCAGCTCCGCCAGTAGCGGATATGCCACGCCGACGGCGACGCCGAGCCTGAGCGTGTCGCTGGGAGGACTGCGCAACTCGTCCATAGCTGCCGCTGCAGCATCATGGGCTTGGATGATGTGCGCGGCTTCCTCCTGCAGCCGGCGGCCGGCCTCGGTGAGTGCAACGTGATTGTGTGTCCGGTCCAGGAGCCGGAGCCCAAGGGACCTTTCCAGGGACTTGAGTTCCTGGCTTAGTGCCGGCTGGGCGATGTGAAGCCGGGCGGCGGCTCTGCCGAAGTGCAGTTCCTCAGCCAGTACAAGGAATCGCCGGAGTTGGCGTATTTCCATACGCCCATCATAAAAAGTTGTGATCGTCCCAGTCCACGTCCGTCTTGGACGCGACTACCCCTTCGGGCGTGCAATGAAAGGGAAAGGTGAACCGCTGCAAGGAAGGTGAAATGCGATGGACACGATCAGTGGGGCTGCGCTGGTAAGGGCTAACGGCACCACATTCTACGTTGAAGTGACCGGTCACGGGAGCCCAGTGCTTCTGGTCCCCGGAGCTGGAGGGGATGGCCGCCAATACGCCGGCCTAGCCCAGGTACTTGCGACGAACCACACCGTCATCGCCTATGACCGCAGGAACAACGGACGTAGTCGACGGGAATCCGATTGGTCCGAGACGTCGGTGGACCAGCACGCCGACGATGCCCTTGCGCTGCTGGAAACGCTCGGGACCGGGCCATGCGTCGTGTTCGGCAACAGCACTGGGGCGCTGATAGCTCTGGCAGCGGCCCTCAAGGCCCCAGGTTCGTTCACGGGCGTGGTACTTCACGAGCCGGCGCTGCTGGGTGTTCTCAGTAACCCCGACGACGCCGTGGGAACTGTGCAGCCGGTCATTGCGGCGGGCGTTGAGACCGGCGGCCTCGCCGGGGGAGCAGAAGCCTTCGTCAGGTTCGCGGCCGGTGATGCCGCTGGACTGTTGCCGCCGGACTTCTTCGACGCGCTGCGGTCAAACGCTCGGGTCCTGCTGGAAGCGGAATTTGGAGCGTTCGCGTCCTGGCGTCCAGAAGCGGATGCGTTGTCAGGAATGAGGGTTCCCCTGGTAATACTGTCAGCGGAGCAGACCGCACCCTTCTTTACCGAGGCCGCAGAGTGGATAGCTTCCAAGGCCGGCGTCAGCCGCCGCACGGTGCCGGGCGGACACATGGGATTCCTCGATCACCCCAGTGAATTCACCAACGAAATCGAAGCCATGTGCTAAGCCAGCCCCATGACCTGTCAGGCGGTCATTGTGTCGCTGTGACGGTGGGCGACCTTCCAATGGCCGTCTTCCCCGGCGATAGATCTGTTGGCCGGCAGGGTGTAGTTGCAGAACTGGCCGTCGACGGATGCTGGCGTGTGTTCAAGACCGGCCGTGCCCGCGTGCTGGAAGAACGGCTCTCGTCGGCCTAACCTGCTCCGCTGTTCAGCCAGGCGGTTCGGAGCCCAGCCCGGGCCGCGCCGCGGATGTCCCAGGGATGCACGGCCACGAGCAGCATGCTGCCCGGATCGGTACCAGTACTGGCGGCCGCGTTTTGGTAGGAGCCGCGTGCAGGCTTCCACGCGGGCGCGTCTTCGACCGACAGCAGCGACTCAGATTCATCCCTGATCCCGGCATCGCTGAACAGCTTCCCGGCGATCTGGGGTGTGCGCAGGCTAATGGCGGCACCGAGGACTGCCGCGAGCAGCACGGCCAGCGGGCCCAGGGCGGGGAGCACCTCCCACCGCTCGGCGGGGCCGGCCTGGACGAAAACGTCGACGGGAGCTGGGGAGGGTGTCACGGCACCAGCTTAGGCCCCGTGCTTCCTGACGCGACTCGTGGCTTACGCGGCGGTCGTTGGCAACCCGGGCCTTTTGACTCTGGGGCCCGGGTTGGCGCAGCACCAAACTGATGCCATGAGTGACGTGCTGCCGCTGAGTCCTCCGGTTCAACGCAACGTGGGCGCCAACCGGGCGCTGCATCCGGATTGTCTCTGGATCCGTCTGGTACGCGGCGGCGCCGGACTTGCCATGCTCGCGGCCCTCGGCCAGGAGCTATACGACGCGACCCAGCCCGGCAACTCCGTCGACATCCCCCAGCTCATCTCCCAGTTCACATTCCAGTCAAACCTCGTCCTCGGGCTCGTGTTCCTTGTGTCTGCCGCGCGGCCGCGTGCGCGGCTGCCGCAATGGTGGGATCACCTCTTCGGCGCACTCGCGTTCTACCTGGTGATGACGGGCATTATCTATGTGGTGTTAGTGGCTCCGCCTGACGAACCATGGTGGACGCTGGACATGTACTGGCCGTGGATGGTCACCCATCGCATCGCACCGCTGGTCGCGGGGCTCGACTGGCTCCTGGTCACGCGCACCGTCCGAGGCCCGTGGCGACGGCCCGTCGTCTGGCTTTGCTACCCGGGGGTGTTCCTGATCTTCTCCTGGGTGCGCGGTGCCCTGGACGGCTGGTACCCCTACGACTTCCTCAACCCGAGCCTCGACGGCGGCTGGCCGGCCGTCATCGCCACCAGCGCCCTGGTACTCGCCGCGTTTCTCTTGGTCGGCATACTCGTGCACCTCGCCGGCAATGCCCGTGTGGGTCTCGCCCGCGGACCCGGAAAGGAAATTCCTACCCAGCCGGCAGTCCCGGCCGGCAAGTCGCGTCGTCACAGTCGGGAGCTGCTTCCGGGGAAGGGCCGAACCTAAGATCATCCGAAGAAAATCGAGGCCTGTTTGAGAATCTCGTTGGACCTTCCAAGTCCCCCACCTCAGCCCGCAGCTGCTTGGCTTCCTTCAGCTCCTCACTGCTTGTCCGGCCCAGGCGCACAGCGATGCAGGGCCGACTCCGAGCTTCGGCGCCAGCGCCCTTCAAGCAGCGTAAACCGATGGGTATTCGGACAACCGGTCCATCATCATGCGACTGCAGGGTCAGGGACTTCGGGCGGGAACTGCTTGTGCATAATTACTATCTTTCTCACGGAAGATAGTGGCAAAAACGCGGGACGATTAATCCATTCGCATGCTTATTGAAACAAGTTAACAGTCAGGCTGTGGTGACACGGCCGCTAGACTCTCTTCATGCGCAGAACGTCGGCACGAGGCCCCGACGCCGCCGGGAGGGAGCGCGTACTTATCCTTTCAGCAGGGGTAGGAGCGGGGCATAACAGCGCCGCGGCGGCGTTGCAACAGGCCTGTTCCGCGCGCGCCGACATCGATGAGGTGCAGGTGCTGGACGTGCTGCAGGTGAGCAGTGTGCTCTACCGCACACTGCTGGGCAAGGGTTACTTCGTCCTGGTCGAGGACTTGCCCTGGCTGGTCGAGTGGGGCTACGACGTCAACGACCGTCCGTTCCGGCGCCGGGGCCCGATAGACCCCTGGACACGGGTGAACGCACTTCCGGTGATCGATGCGATCAAGCGATTCCGACCGACCGCGATAGTGTGCACGCACTTCCTGCCAGCCCAACTGCTGGCGTCACTGCTCCTTCGCGGCGTGATTGACGCGAGGACCGCCGTCGTTACGACGGACTACGACTTCCAGGGGCTATGGCTTACGGGCGCGTTCCACGCTCTCTTCCTGGCCAGGGAGGAGGGGAGGGTGGAACTGATGGCGCTGGGTTTGCCACCGGACCGCGTCGCGGTCACGGGCATTCCTATCGCTGCGCAGCTGAACGTATCGCCTGCGCGCTATACGAATGAGCCCCCGATGCTGCTGATCTCGGCGGGCGCGACTGGCGACGACTATGCCGTCTCGGTCGTGCGGCAGACGCTGCACATGCGCTCGTCCTTCACGGCCACCGTCTTGTGCGGACGCAACAGTGCGCTGCGGCAGCGTATCGAGCAGCTTGTCGCGCCCGCTGGCGACCGCTACCGGGTGCTCGGCTTGACGGCGGAGATGCCGCAGCTGCTCAGCCGCGCCGACCTGTTTGTGGGCAAGCCGGGCGGGCTGTCGGCGTCGGAGTGCATGGCTGCAGGGTTGCCCATGGTGCTGGTGAACCCCATCCCGGGGCAGGAGGTTCGCAATGGCGACTACCTGATAGAGCAGGGGGCGGCGGTCCGCTGCAACACTCCCGCGACGATCGGCTGGAAGATCGACGAGCTGCTGCGGGAGCCGGGCCGCCTGCAGCGGATGCAGGCGGCCGCGCGCGGAACGGGCCGCCCTAACGCTGCGGCGGACGTGCTGACCGGACTGCTGGACGGGCCGTCCCGTCCCCTGGTCGTGACACGCGCAGCGCAGAAGACAATCCTCACCGAGAGCGAGCGGCGCGTCGTTGCGAGTGATCTGACGGGACCCTCATCGCTGGTCCGCGTGGTCGACTTGGCTGGGTCCAGCACGGTCGCGCTGCTGCGAGCCGAGGAGCTGGGAGATCTGCAGAAACGGTACGCCACCCCGAACGGGGATCTGGTGCTGCGGGGCGGCGGCGCGCTTATGTCGCTCAGAGGGGAGGAGCGGCGGCTGCTCCGCGCCATTCTTCGGGGGGACGACGCTCTGCCCGTCCGTGTCGAGCGTCCGTCGCCACCCCCTCGCACCCTCCCTGCGGGACCGGCGGTACACGACCCCTAACGACCTCAGTGGGGCCGGCTCGCGCAGCCGCGCCTCGTCCTGCGGCAATGGCTTATCGAAGAGCTGTTCCCCGACTGCGCTCAATGCCGCGGCGTGATGCTCGGATTTGCCGACATCGAGCCCGCAGTAGACCTCGTATCGTTCGTCCAGCCGGCGCTCCTTTGCACCACTGTCTGGCCGCAGTCACGACACCCGGTGCTGGCACCCACGTTACAAAGAGACCTGGCCGCATCGGAAGAAGCTGGCCGTGTCCCTACTAGCAGTCAACGCGTGCCTCCGAACCCTGCGACAACACCCTCCGCATCATCCAATGACAGGGCAAGAAAGTCATACGGGTTCAGCGACCAATCCCCGGCCTTTGGGGACGGAATAAATGTAACGGGATTCCCAACCGGGCAATTACTTGCTTCTGATCGATGCTCCAAGTGCCATTCGCTGGAAGATACGACCCTCTCGGACGGTGCCGTGCTCCAAGTTCCCTGACAAAGGATCGCGCCCAGCCTCGCATGGCCGAATTCGGTCCCCAAAAATAAACAGATAAGCGCTGATCAAAGCGACTGCGCGCATGGGGCCATTCCTCTCGCAGTATGGAGTAGATGGCCGTGTCACGCCATCTGTCGTCAGCCCGTCGTTGGACATGTCTGAGCACACCTTCGGGCTGGCCACCTATCTGCTCTATGGCTGCCCGTGAACGAATGTTGAGCACATCGGCCTGTAAGCTCGTCTGGCCGAAAGTAGAGGGACACCGCGGGGCGGTTCTCCTAGTTTCCGGGAAAGCGTTCGCGAAGATTCCGGTGGACGTCCGCGGCCGATCCTGCGTCGGTCGCTGCCTCCGCGGTGAGCCTGAGCAGTGCTGAGGCCCCTGCACCGAGCGTTCCCGGGGGCGTGAGGGCTGACAAATCGGCGGCGAGCAGAATCTCGATGGCCAGTAGATCCTCGAGGAGGCCTAATGCATGCTCGGTGGTCCGGACGCTCAGCATGGCACCTGTTGCATGGTCCTCGACACCGACATCCAAGACGGTCGAGTCCAAGGTGGCGGGTGCTGCCAGGAGCCGGAGTTCGGTGTAACAGGCTGACCCGGCGTAGCGAAGCTGTATCCCCGGGGCCGCCTCCGGCCTACGGTTCCCGGGCGGAGGCCCTGGCTCTCCCGCCGCCATCACAGCATTCCACAAATGGCTCATGCGGCGTTCGCTCAACTGCCCCACATGGACCAGGGCGACACGCAGAGCGTCGAATGCAACGGCCAGCACCATCGGATGGAAGTTGCCGTTGCTCAGCACCGAGCCGGATTCGACGTCGACCAGAGGATTGTCGCTTGCGGAGTTCAGTTCGGTATCCACCGCGCGCCGGGCTACGGCGATAAACTCCCGGAAGGCCCCGTGGACCTGCGGAACCACCCGGAAGGAGAGAGCATCCTGAACGGACCGCGGGCCGTCCCGGGCCAGGAGTTGGGAGCCTTTCATCAGTTCATGCAGATGGCCCGCTGCCGCGACCTGCCCCGGATACGGCTTGGCCGCCGCCGCGGGCGCCGAGAATCCCGAGGGGTTCCCATGGGTGGCTTCAATGGACAGGACGACGGCCTGGTCCGCTGCGAGGGCTGTCCTCGCCGCCCTGGCCAAGACCAGGGCGCCATGGCCGATCGAGACGCCGTTGGCCGAAATCAAGGCCAGCCCATCCCGGCCTTGAAGCCGTAGAGGCTCGATCCCAGCCCGCTGCAAAGCCTCCGCGCCTGGGAGAACCTCGCCTCGGAATTCAGCCGTGCCCGTCCCCACAGCCACCTGCGCAATGCCAGCCATTTGGCTGATGTCGGCAGCCCCGACCGACCCTCTGCTGTGCAAGACCGGGTGTACCCCGGCATTCAACATGGCCAGCAGCGTGTCCGCTGCGGCCGGGCTTGCACCGGAACCGCCCCGGGCCATGCCGCAGACGCGGACGGCCATCGCGGCCCGGACCACTGTCCGGTCCAGCAGCGGCCCGACCGCGCCGCCGTGGCTCGCCACCAGGAACTGCTGCAGCTGTTCAAGCTCTTCTTGTGGAACCCTGGTGTCCTTGCCGTGGCCGACTTGGGTGCTGAGCCCGTAGATCGCGTCTCCGCTGGTTAGAGCCTCATCTAACAATGCCCGGCTCGCGGCAATCCGTGACTTGGCCGGCTCGCTAAGCACCAGCGGCCTGCCGTGGGCTACCGAGACGAGATCCTCCTGCGTCATTGGCAGATCGCTGATGGTTACTGGTTCCATGGGGTAGCCTCCCGTCAATCAGTGTGGCCCCGCGGGCCACACCGGGCAAGAGGAGACCCGTGAAGCGGTTCTTCACGAAGTACGCGACGTTCTCCGGCCGCGCCAGCCGCAGCGAATACTGGTGGTGGTTCCTGGTGTCCACCCTGGTGGGCATCGTCCTGAACATCATTGTCCGGTCCGGCGTCCGCTACACCGCCTACGGATCCACTGCCGGTCCGGGCACGATGATCGGTGGCATCCTGGCGGTGATGATCCCGCTGGTGTTCACCCTCCTGGGACCGGACCCTCGAGGCCAGCAGTGCGACAACCCACGGCTTAGCCGACAGGAGAAACCGTCAGGGTCCGGCGGTAGAGCCGTGACGTGTCGTAGGCTGAGCGCACCATACGGACAGCGGACGGGGAGCAGTATTCCATCCGCAGAGTGAACGAAGGAGATATTCATGTTGCTTTGGATAGCCATCATTATCGCCGTTCTCTGGCTGCTCGGCCTGTTGGCCAACATCGGGGGCGGACTCATTCACATCCTCCTGGTAGTGGCCGTGATCGTCCTGATCATCCACTTCGTCCGCGGCAGGTCACGCGTCTGACCGCAACGTCCGACGCGAAACCTGCGGGACAAAAAGAGGGGAAGGCCATTCCAGCCTTCCCCTCTTTTTTGCGTTTGCTCTTCTGGCCGGCGATGGAGCAGCCTGGCGAACGGTGACTGTTTCGCCCTTCCGGGTTCTCCGTGACTGCGCCGCGGCGTTGACGGCGGGAGCCACGCCGCTCGAGCATGGCGCCACGGTCGACCAAACCAACGCCTTCGGCAACACACCGCTCTTCATCGCCGTCTCCAACCCGCACGGGTGGCCTGAGATGATCGTTCTGCTAGATTCATGCGCTGCGGATCCGCTGCATTCAAGCCTGACAGGACAGACGCCTGCAGGACTGGCTACATCAACCGGCAATTAAGAACGTGGCACAGAACTTTCGAGATCTCGGCCGATCCGCGTCAGCCAGGAACGTCCGAGACGGGGTCCTCTAGCGGACGACCACGTCGAGCGCCACGAGCTGCGCCCCGTCACCTTCAACGACGACCGCCAGCGCCGTGGCCGCCGCTGAGGGGAACACCAGATCCGTCATGGTGGCGAGCCCGTCCTGGGCGAACACCTCTACGGAACAGCGGTCAAGGTAGATCCGCAGTCGCAGGCGGCCTTCCTTCTGTGGCACGGCGACGGATTCCGCGGAAGGGAAGGCGTCATGGAAACGTAGGTCCCCGGAGTTCCGCCGGTCCAGCCGCAGAATACCTTCCGTTACGTCGTAGCGCAGAATAGTGCGCCCAGCGGCCCCGGCGCGAAGTATCAGCCCAACACTCTTGGCGCCACCCGGCTCGAACTCGGCGTCGATCCGCGCCACGGAGGCCGATGTCGGAAGCTCCATAGCCCCTGCTTCGAGCGCCCGTGCGCCGAGGCGGAGGCCCCGCACTTCCGGGCTGCCAAAAGGGTCGATGGCCTCCTGCCGAAGCACCACCTTCCCCTCCACCCGTGTCAGCGAAACTTCCCGCGGCAACGACATGCCACTCCGCCAGCTCCCGGTGGGCGTTTGGTGGGCGTAGTCCCAGTTGTTCATCCAGCCGATCATGATCCGCCGGCCGTCAGGTACGTTGTTGAAGGACACTGCGGCGTAGTAGTCCCGTCCCCAGTCCAGCCAGTTGTACTCACGCATCCGACCGTCGTCCTGCTGGAGGCCCTCGGTGACCGTCGTTTCGGACCGGAACGCCACGCCGTCGAACGTTCCCAGGAAGTACTGACCTGCCGAGCCGCCGGCGACCCCGCCGGGGTTGATGTTGACGATGAGGACCCAGCGGCTGTCCCGCCGATTGCCGTCCACGGGCAGCTCGAACAGGTCCGGGCACTCCCAGACACCGCCCGTGGCGTTGGCGGGGCCAAAAGTGCTCAGGAACTCCCAGGCCTTGAGATCTGGTGACTTGTAGAGCACGACTTGGCGGTGCACCGCCTCGACGGCGACCATGACCCAGTAACTGCCGGCTTCGCCGTCGTACCAAAAGACTTTCGGGTCACGGAAGTCCGCGGACGCGCGGTCCAGGACGGGATTGCCGTGGTATTTCGTCCAGGTCCTGCCTTCGTCCAGGCTGTAGGCGAGGGACTGCGCCTGGCGGCCCGCCAGCGGCGATGCTCCTTGGTACGCGCTGGTATAGATCGCCACCAGCGGCGGATCCGCTGCCGTCCCGAGCCCACTGGTGTTGTGCTGGTCGAACACGGCTGAGCCGGAGAAGATGGCCTCGTCCTCTTCGCACGGGATGGCCACGGGCTGCTCTTCCCAGTGGATCAGGTCCGGTGAGGTTGCGTGGCCCCACGACATGTTGCCCCAGTCCGCGCTTAAAGGGTTGTGCTGGTAGAAGAGGTGGTAGGTGCCGTTCAGGTACACGAGACCGTTGGGATCGTTGAGCCAGTTCCGTTCGGCGGTGTAGTGGTACGCAGGCCGGAACTGCTCCGCGACGGAAGTTGCGGGGCCACCGGCCGCCGTCGTCAGTGAATTCACGCTCAGCCCTTCACGCCGCTGGAGGCGATGCTGTTGACGAAGGAACGCTGGAAGGCGATGAACAGCACCACCACCGGAACAGTGATGAGCGAAGCGTAGGCCATCACCTCGCCCCAGGAAACGTTCAGCTGGAAGAAGTACTGGATGCCGATCATCACGGGCCGCAGCTCCTCGGACTGGACCACCATGAGCGGCCACAGGTATGAGTTCCAGGCCGGCAGGAAGGTCAGGATGGCCACGGTGGCCGTTGCCGGGCCGGCCAGCGGCATAACCACCCGGCGGTAGATCTTGAACCAACCGGCACCGTCGATGCGTGCGGCCTCGTCCAGTTCCTTGGGGATGGATTCGAAGTACTGGTGGTAAAGGTAGATGGAGAAGGCATTGGCGATGAAGGGGACAATCTGCACCTGGTAGGTGTCCAGCCAGCCCTTTGAGATTTCGAGGCTGAAGCCGTTCAGCTCGAAGTAGGGGAGCTGGTTGACCCACCACACCAGTGGCAGGGCCAGGGTCTGGAACGGCACAATCAGGGTGGCCAGGATCGCCGTGAATACAATTTTTTTGCCGCGGACCTGCATGCGGGACAGGGCGAAGGCGCAGAGGCTGTTGACGAAGATCCCCAGGATGACGGTGACGGTGGAGACACCCACGGAGTTGAGCAGGAAGCGGGCGGCCGGGACGCGGTCGAAGACGGCGGCATAGTTATCGAACGAGATGTTCCCTACCGGCAGGAACGCCGCAAACGAGGACATGTCGCCGAAGATCTGCTGGTCCGGCTTCAGCGAGGACACCAGCATGAAGACGATGGGAAACGCCGCGACGACGGCGAAGAGGACGCGCACCAGCATGGTGCCGGCGTTCTTGAGGAGCAGTTGGTTTTTCATGTCAGTCTTTCTCCCGGGTGAGGTGGCGCTGCACCGCGGAGACGATCAGTACAAGGACAAAGAACACCAGCGAGATGGCGGAGGCGTAGGAAGTCTCCTGCTGCCGGTAGCCGGACCGGACGGCCTCATAAACGATGGTGGTGGTGGAATCCATCGGCCCGCCCTGTGTCATGACGCTGATCTGGTCGAACAGACCCAGGGCCTGGATGGTGATGGTGACGAGAACCAGGCTGCGGGTGTGGAAGAGCCCGGGCCAGGTGACGTACCGGAACTGCTGCCAGCGGCTGGTGCCGTCCAGCTGCGACGCCTCGTACAGCTCGCCCGAAATGCCCTGCAGACCCGCCAGCCAGATGATCATGTGGAAGCCCGCCGCCTGCCAGATGGACAGAACGATGATGGCGGGCATCGCGGTATTGGGCTCACCCAGCCAGTCCGGGCCGTGGATCAGGCCGAAGCTGACATTGGAGAGGATTTCATTGATCAGGCCATCCTTGCGATACATGAACAGCCAGAGCAGTGAGACCACCACCATGGAGGTGACCACCGGCAGGAAGTACACCGTACGGAAGAAGTTCACGCCACGGAATTTCTTGTTGATCAGCAGTGCCATCACCAGGGCCAGGCCCGACTGCACCGGAACGATGACCACGGTGAAATAGGCGACGTTGAGCAGTGCCCGGTAGAAGGTGGGGTCAGTAAAGAGCCGGGAGAAGTTGTCCGTTCCCACAAATTCAATGGGACGCGGTGAGATGAGCCGGGCATTCGTGAAGGCGAGGCCGAAGCCGAGGATGGCTGGGATGAAGACGAAAGCCAGCAGCAGCACTGCTGCCGGGGCGATCATGCCCCAGCCGCTGAGTTGCTCGCGGCGGAAGCCGGGGCGGCGCCGTGCGTTGCCTTTGGCGTACGACGGCGGCGGGGCGGCTTTCGAGGTGTCGGGGACACGGGGACGGGTGGGGAGGGGAACAGTTGCCATGGGAATCTTCCGTTGATCGGGCGCGGGAGGCCTGCCGCGTGCGACGCAGCAGGCCTCTGCGGCTCCGGCTATTTCTTGTAGCCGCCGTTGGACTTGATGTTGGCGTCGATGGCCTTCACCGCCTTGTCCAGGGTGGACTTGGGCTCGGCGCCGTTCAGGATGTCCTGGGTGGCCTTGCCGAATTCAGTGGCGATGAAGGGGTACGCCGGCGTTTCGGGACGCATGACCGCATACTTCCGGGAAAAGTCCATGAAGATCCGGTCGGCGCCGCCCTGGGCGAACGCCGGGATCTGGGCAGCTGCCTCCTCAGTCGCCGGAATGGCGCCGGTGGCCTTGGCCACGGCAGCGACGTTCTCCGGTTTCAGTGAATACGACAGGTAGTCCATGGCCGCCTGTGAGTTGCCGCAGGCGCTGGTAACGCCCCATTGCCACGATGCGCCGCCGATCTTGGGGCCCGTGCCCAGATCCACCGGTGGCATGACCACCAGATCCTCCCCGATGGCGGCCTTGGCCTTGTCCGCAGCCCATGATCCGGTGTAGATGATCGCGCTCTTGTTGTTCAGGAAATCCTGGGTGGAGTCCTTCCCGCTCTTCTTTGCCATGAAGCCCTGGTCGGCCAGGCCATGGAACCAGTTGGCCCACTCCACCGCCTTGTCGCCGTTCAGCTTGCCCTCGGCGCTCTGGAAGCCGTCCCTGTTCACCAGGTCGCCCCCGAAGGACTGCAGGAAGGGCGAGTAGGCGTATGGAAGCCATTCGCCTGTCCCGGCAGTTCCCAGGTCCAGAGGGTAATCCCACTTGCCCAGCGCCTTGAGTTTGGTGAGGGCATCCTGGAACTCTTCTTTGGTCCAGGGCTGTTCGATGGTGGCAACACGGACCCCGGCAGCCTTCAAGTCCGAGGCCCGGGCCATCATGGCCAGGGCGACGTCGTAATAGCCAACCGCATAGGCCTTTCCATCCCATTTGGCGACGGTGCTGGGGAGCTGCTTGGAAAGGTCTGTGTCCAATTCGAGGGGCTTCAGATATCCCGCCCAGGCCCAGTTGGGGACGTTGGGGCCGTCAATGTCAACGATGCACGGCAGCTTCCCGGCCGCGGCCGCGGAGACCACGGAATCGTTGTAGGAGTCCTGGGGGAAAGCCTGGACCTTGATCTTCACCTTGTCCTGGCTGGCGTTGTAGGAGTCGACGATTTTCTGGACCGCGGCGAGTTCGTCCGGGTTGCCCGCGTTGTGGGTCCACAGTGCAATTTCGTTGGATCCTTCTGCGGGGGAGGAAGCGCTGCCCTTGCCGCAGCCGGCGAGGGCGGCAGTGAGGGTGACGGCAGCTATGCTGGTCGCCAGGACCTTGGTGAGCATCTTGTTCATGGGTCGGTCTTTCTTTTTTGGACAGAGGGGATTGATTCGGGTCCTGCCGGGAACGCGGCCGCTGCAACGGCTGCGTTCCCTCTTTTTGGGTCTGGGTAGCTTGACGGCTGATCGGGCCGGTTCTGCCTTCAGCTCTTGGGTGGAGCGACGGAGTACCGCTCCACGGGCGGGCAGGCTATCTTTTCGTGCACCCGCGCGGCCGCGGGGTCCTCAAGCTCGTTGAGGAGTTTCAGGACAGCCCAGCGGCCCATCTCGTAGTGGGGGAGCGCGATGGTGGACAGTCCCGGCCAGAGCGCGTCGGCAATGAGTTCCAGGTTGTCCACCCCCACAATCGAGACATCACCGGGGATTTCCAGCCCAAGGTGGCCGGCCGCCTGGTATGCGCCCATGGCCATTTGGTCGTTGAAGCAGAACAGCGCCGTGGGACGTTCGGGTGCCGTCAGGAGCTTCAGCGCAGCTTCGCGTCCCCCGGCCGTGCTCGGATGTTCCACCGCGAGGCGGTCCGCCGGCAGCTCCAGTCCGTGTCGGGCCAGCGCCGCGCGGAAGCCTCCAAGACGTCCGTGTGCGGCGGGGATATCGTCCTCGTTGTTGATCATGGCGATCCGGCGGTGGCCTGCCGCGACCAGCAGTTCGGCGGCGGACCCGCCGGCACCGGACTCATCCGGCACCACGGAGGACAAGCCTGCATTGTCCGACGTCGCATCCAGGATGATAGTGGGCGTTGCCCTGAGCTCTTCTGGAACGGACACCACTTGGTTGAACATCCGGGCGTAGATGACACCGTCTACCTGGTGCTGCTGCAGTGCGCGGATCTCCTGCCTCTCAAGTTCGTTGTCGAGGCCCGAGTTGACCACCATCAGCAGGTGCCCGTGTTCAGAGGCGGCGTCCTGGGCTCCCTGGATCATGGCGCCCGCAAAAGGGGTGGTAGTGATCTCATCGCTGACCAGGCCAAGGATCTGGGAGCGCTGGTTGCGGAGGCCGCTGGCCAGCCGGTTGGGTGCGTAGCCGAGGTCACCGGCTACGGCTTTGATGTGCTCCGCGGTCCGTGCATTGACCCGCGAGCTGTGCGCCTCACTGAGGGCATGCGACACAGTAGTTACTGAGACGCCCGCGGCTTTTGCCACGTCCCGGATGTTTACCTTGGTCGCCATCGACGCTGTTCCTTTGCAAAACGTTTTGTATGTTGCGTGCATCACTATATGCAAAACGTTTTGTAGGAGTCAAGAAACTCGTCGGCCCAAACCAGGAAGGGGTGGCTTTTTTCCTCGCCTCGTTCACTGTGGATGAAGAAGGGCCCAATACTGAGAATTGAGCTGTCGATCCGCGGTCCTAACGTGGGGCCGTTGACAGAGGTCCACGGGACAAGGCCGGCCCGCACCCAGGGACTGCTCTTATCAGGCGTTGAGGCGGGTGGCCTCCAAGGGCCACCCGCCTCAATCAGTGGCCGCCCTCATGGCGGGCAGCGCTGGAGTCCTTGCTGATAGTCCAGGCAGCCCGTTCACCAGGGCCGCCATGCCCTTCACACCGCTACCAACGGTTCAGGTCTACGACGAGGCCCAAAACCTTCAGATCTAGCGGTCCAAGGGCAAGGTTGAGGATGTTACATGTGCCGTTGGCCTGGGCGGACTGAACGGTTGTCGTGATGGTCTGATAAGCGGTCTGGGTGGCCCCGCCCATGGCGGCCGTTTCCGTCCCCACGAGCTGGCCACTGACCTGCGGAGCGCAGTTTGCCATGGAGAAGGAAGTGGGAGTGAACGTTCCTGTGAAGCTTCCGGCCTTGGTCCCGGTGCTATTGAAGAGTGGGAGGCGCCTGTCCGGCCTGGGGCGGCGGACGTACAGTATGGGGATCACCAATACATCAGCGAGCCGGTCCAAAAGAAGCAGGACGGGACCACGGACATCTAAGGGGCAGCCATGGCTCACGCCGAGAACGAGACGACCATCAGCCGCTCACCGGAGGACATCTACGCGTTCCTTGCGGACGGACTGAACAACCCCAAATGGCGCTCCGGGATCCAGCACATTGCCCTGAAAAGCGGCAACCCCGGAGCCGTGGGGGCCATCTACACCCAGACACTCACCGGCCCAGGCGGCCGGCCCATCGCCGGCGACTACGAAATCACAACGGCGGAGCCGGGAAAGCGCCTGGCCTTTCAGGTCGTGGCCGGCCCCGCCCGCCCCACGGGCGTATACCTGCTCAGCGCCGCCCCCAACGGAACCACCCTAAGGTTCATCCTTGACCTTCAGCCTAAAGGGCTCATGAAACTCATGGGACCGATGATCAACCGCACGATGCAGACCGAAGCGGCCCAGCTGGCCAACCTCAAATCCGTTCTCGAATCCTCATTGCCCAACGAAACGGCGTAAGGCCGGCAGATGACACCCTGGACCCGGACGGTGTCCTATGGAAACCGCCGCCAGCGCGGACACGCTCCAGAAGATCCAGGGAACCGACGAGCCAGCCTCTCCATAGCCGGCACCGAAAGATCGGCTCAAGCGCGTTGCCCGGGATCCAGGCTGATGATTCAGTTCATCCATGCCACCGGCGAAACAACCTCAGGGCGGCCGACCCCCAGCGTCCAAAGAGGAAGCCCGACGCAGGATCACCCGGCTCACATACTGGTCACTGCCATTTCTCCCCGTCTTCGCGGTGCTGAACCTCATCCCGAACATCCCCTTGACATGGCGCCTCGGGATGCTGGCCGCTGAGGTTGTCTTCGTGATCGTTTATGGGACCGGGGTGGTCCGCCTATCGCTCTGGCAGCGCGACGAGTACTGGCGGAAGCGGGACAAGGACCCAAAGCACCCGGAGCGGTTCCCCAACGACCGGCCACAAGAATAGAAACATCAGTCGCTGAGACATTTCCAGCGTGGCAGTGAATAATGCGGCATTGCAATCTGACGGAAGTGGTCGCCGCAACGACGGGTGGGGGATGCGGTAAAGGGTGGTTCAGGAATCGGGCAAGAAGCCAGGGCTATGGGACCGGAGCCAGGTACTGTTCCGCAGATCATTCGGGAACGGTGTCAGCGTGACGGTGGGCGACCTTCCATTCGCCATCCTCGCGCCGGTAGACCTGCGTTGCCCGAAGCGTGTAGGAGTTTGGCACCCCGTTCGTCGAAACGGCGGAATGTTCCAGGCCCGCCGTGTACGCCATGTCGCCAATCACGTCGCATGCCTGCATCTCGAACCTCCAGGATCTGCAGTCGGAGAAGCTTCTCTCAAGTAAAGAGAAGAGCTCTTCCAGTTCCTGCTGGCCGTAGGCATTGCGCCAAGCGCCAAGAATGCAGACCGGTTCATTGCGGGACCAGATGGCCCGACGAGGGTCGGCGTCACCGTTATGAAGTGCTACTTCTGCGTCGTGCAAAGTCGTTTCAACCCAACGAATGAACTCGTCCCTTTGGCTCATGCCGACAAGCTACGCGCACCTGGGCTCACGGGCAAGGTCCCGCTTCGCTGACTGCAGAGGGGCTCGTGCCATCCGCCGTAGAGCCATGAGAGCACAGAAAAGGCGCGCCCCGTTCACTGAGCGCGCCCTTTTTGCCGGGCCTTGGACCCGTTGTTGCTACGGCTTGCGGCCGGGCAGGAGCAGGATGGCGTCGCCGATGGGGCGTTCGCCGGTGGGGTCCGAGGGGGAGTTCATGACCTGGCCGCTCTGGACCATGGTGGTGGATCCGCCGCCGTCCAGGTTCATCGCGTTGACCATGCCGAGCGACTTGGCCACGTGCGCCTCCTCATTCAGGCTCAGCCCCAGGGACGTGGTTTGTCGTCCATCTGCGGTGACCAGCAGGGTGCGGCCCTGTGTGTCGACCCCGGCGAAGGTGCGGGGGTTGCGCTTGTGGACCCAGCCGTAGAAGAAGCTGTTGCTGTCGTTGGTGCGGACCATGCCGTCCCGCTTGGCCGTGACGTCCAGCTGCCCGTTCTGGACCAGGGTGGGGCCGCCGTTGACGACGTCCCTGGTGGGGCTCGTCGTGAGGGTCTTGCCATCTTCGGTGAGCAGATCTGTGTCGACCTTCAGCTTCTTGCCCGGGACGGCCAGGGCGGCGAGCTTGTCGACGTCCGTTCCGATGGCCTGCAGGCTCTGGCCGCCGGCGGGTACTGCGGTGCCGCGGGTATGGTTGACGGAGGTAACGGTGCCTTGGGCGTCCAAGAGGACTTCGAGTCCGGGGCCAGCCGGGGTGGTGGGGCCAAAATCGGGGGTAAAGTCGACGATTTCGTTGGCGTCAGTGCAGGTGAAGTCGTGCAGCGGCAGGTTCGTCGGGGTGTCATTGGTGCCGCCGCAGTTGCGGATGAGCCCAGGCACGCGGTCAATCCCGTCCAGGGGGAGTTCTGCTAAGCCCGGCGCACTGACGGTGCCGTGCCAGTGCAGGCGCTGGATGGAGGTGCCGTTCTTGTCCAGGACCAGGGAGGGGCGGTCGCCGACGGGTTCGCTGAGGACCTTCCCATCGTGTACTGCGGTCCCGGCGGGGTCCCCGGGGGCGCCTGCGGCGGGGTCCATGGTGAAGAACCCGCCGTTCACGGCTGCCAGGGCCCCGGCGGCAGCGGAGAGCTGGCTTGTGGTTTCGCGGTCTTCGAGGTTGGGCCCGAAGGAAGAGGTGAGGTCCCCGTGGAATTCCTTCGGGTCAATGGTGAGGACCTGGAGGTTCCAAGGGCCGCGGTCATTCTCACTGGAACCGGCGTCGCCGTCCCAACCGGTGTAGATCACCGATGCTTTGTAGCCGGCGGCCTTGATCTGATCGATCGTGGCAGAGCCGTCAGCCTTGGAGCCGAACTGGCCCACCCGCACCCGGTATCCGAGGTCCCCGCCAGCGTCGGCCAGCTGGGGTGACTGGACGTGTTCGACCCGGGCGGTGAGGTTGGCCGCGGTGAGCTTGTCGGCGACCTTCTGGGCCTGCGCCTGGGTGGACAACGCGGAGGCCGGGGCGTCAGGGTCCGGCGAGATGGACGGGACCGCGACTTCGGCGGTCCAGAAGAAGTCCTGGTTCGGGGCGCCGCGGGTGATTGTGGTCCGGGTCAGGCCCGGGGCCAGGGTGGTCACGTTCCGCGTCTCGGGCAGGTCCTGCGCTCCGAGATCCAGGTGGGAGGGCTGTGACGCGGCAGTCTGCTGATCCTGGGCCGGAGCCGTGGGCGCCGCGGTGGAAGCGCCTGCTGGGGTGAGGAAGGCGAAGGGGAGGGACACGGCCAGCGCGGTGATGACCGAGCGGCGGTGACGATGATTGGGGGAGGTCATGGTTACCGACACTAAGGCGCGATGAAGTCAGAGTGGGCTCCCACACACCGCGGTTGGACATGCTGCCAGCAACTGTTCACCATTTGTTCGGAAGACTGTTTCCAGATATTCGCGCCCGATGCGTGACCCCAACGAACCGGCGGTCCGGTGCCGGCGGATCGGCGCCGCGGACCAGGAGGTCGCGCACCGGATCGCCAATCGGCGGCCTAGCGGATCGAGGTCGGCGGCAGCACCGTGTACCGGGGCAGCGTCCTCTTCGAGAAACATCCGCCGCGGTTCAGCCCCGCCAAAGACAATCCAGACGATGGAGCCGTCCTCGGTCAGGTCATCCACGACGCCTGTTCCCAGGTCGTGGCCCTCGGCCTGCACGCGGACTCCCTGGCCCCGCCATAGTGCGCTTCCTTTGACGGTCGTTGCGGTCATCTCATCTTGTTAGCCGACCCAGCTGCCGCGTCCGGTGACCAGGTCTTCGCCGGTAAGGCAGGGGTTGCCGTTGTTGCCGGTGATGATGTCCCGGAACGCCACCGAGGAGCCGTACACGTAGGAGGCGTTGACGAGTGCGCCGGTGTCCGCAGCGCGGGCTGCCCACATCGGAGAGGATGCGCTGGTGCCGCCGACCGTGAACCAGCCGGTCTGTCCGTTGTACGAGGTCGAGTCATAGACGGAGACCCCGGAGGCCGGGTCAGCGTCCAGGGACACGTCAGGAGTGGCCCGCTTGCCCGCGCAGTTAAGTTGGGCGTACTGGCTGAAAGCGGCCTGGACCGCGGTAGCGGCTTCGAAGGCGCTGCATCCGCCGCCGGAGCTGCTCCAGCCGGTTTCGCTGGACAGTGCGCCTGTGCTGTCGAAGTTCAGCCTGGTTCCGCCGACTGAAATCACGTTCGGCGATGCCGACGGGTAAGTTGCCGGTGCGCCCTGGTCGCCGGCGGAGGCGAAGAAGCTCACGCCCGAACGGTTGAAGTGGGTGTCGTAGGATGCTTCTCCGCTGAACTCGGCGCCTCCCCAGCTGTTGGAGACGTACTGGGCGTGCGCGGAAGCGTAGTCCTCGGCGGTCATCAGGTCGGTGAAGCTGCTGCTGTTGGCTTCAACGAGCAGGATCTTGGCACCCGGTGCGATCGCGTGTGCCCATTCGACGTCCAGCGCGATCTCCAGCGCCCAGCCGGAGTCGGACTGCGGGTACTTGGTCCCGCCCTTCTGGTTGACCTTCGTGAAGCAGCCGTTGGCGCTCGTGCAGGCAGGCAGCCCGAACTGGGTGCTGAATGCCGACAGGTCGCTGGCGATGGTTGGGTCGTTGTAGGCGTCGACGATGGCAATGGTCTTGCCGGCACCGGCGAGGGCCGAAGTCGGGAAACTGTAAGCCTGCTTGATTGTGGCGGGCGAGAGGCCGGTCGGCGTCGTGTTCGTCACCTGCGGCAGGACCCGCAGCGGGTGGTTGGCGAAGTGTTCGTGCTCCGTCCCCTGGCCCGGGTTGGTGGGGCCCGGGGCGGCAGAGGCGGGCAGGGCGGCAGTGAGGAGAAGGCCGGCTGCTGCGATAGCAGTTGCGGCACGGTGAAGCCAGGACATGAGACCCCCGGGGTGGGTAGAAGAGACCAAAGTTTTGGCCGCCGCCACGCACGCCTGAAAGCCCGGCAGTGTTGGGCTGAAGGGCTGGGAAATACGAAAGAAGAGACCACCCACAGTCTAGGGCAGGAGCGGCCGGATATCTTACCACCGAACGTAGGTCACCGGCCATTGCCGCGCCGGTGACGGCTGTGAAGCGCCGCACACCTGCATGGCATGAGAACCCGCAAAGCACTCCAGATCCTAATCCTCGCAACCGCTCTCGTCGTCGGTGGGTTCGCACAGCACGGGACGTTCACGGCGTTCGAAAGCGTCCTTGACCTTTTCACCGGCGTCCTTCACGTCGCCGTTGCCCTGGTCAGTCCGGCCCGCGGCACTCCCGGCCGCTTCCTTGCCCTTACCGCCAGATTTCTCGGCGTCGTTCTCAATCTGGTCACCCGACCCCATGGTGTTTCCTCCTCTGCCTGGTCGGGCTTGAAGTTGCCGCGCCCCCCTTCCACCCTGGCAGTGCGGATCCTTGGTCGGCATGGCGTCAAACCGTTGCCTGAAGTAACCAAACCCGTCACCTCGATGTCATCCAGGGCCCGTACGTTCACAGGCATGACAAGACCCTCGCCGGCAGTCCCTGAACAATCCACTACCGAAGAACAGCCCAGCACGACCGTGCTGCGCAGGCTCTCACGATCCGTTCGCAGCCAAAGGCCGCTTGTGATCGTGGCCGCCAGCTGCACCCTCGCCATTCTGGGTGGCGCCGGCATCGCGGCTGCTTCCACCCTTCCCTTCGGCCAACAGCAGGTCGGCTCCGAGGATGAGAAGGGGGAGCAGATTTCCTCGAACCAGGAGATCAAGCCCATCGGCGACCGCCTAATGACACCCTTTGGCAAAATCATGGGCTCGACCGTCAGCCCGGACGGCCGTTACCTCGTCGGGACCAGCGCCGACCGGTCCGTGGACCTGCAGGTCTTCGACCTCACCACGTACAAGCCGGTCGCGGCCGCGGGCACACAAGCTGCTACCGCGTTTGCCACCGCGGCTGCCAACGCAGGCTATGCCAACATGGCGTACCAGCACATCACCGATGGCTCGGTGGGCCAGGACGGCCCGGTCTTTTCACCTGACGGCAAGTTCCTTTATGAGCCCGTCGCGACCGGCATTGTCCGCTACCCCTTCAACCCGGACGGCTCGCTCGGAGCCGGTACCAAGATCAATATTCCGGCCGCCGGTGACAAGCAGGCCCTGACCGCCGGCATGGCTTTCTCCCCGGACGGCTCGACCCTCTACGCCGCCGTGAACGGCCAGAACTCGGTCGTCGCGATCGACCCCGCCGCCGGCACGATCAAGCAGACCTTCGCCACGGGCATCGCGCCGCGGCAACTGAAGTTCGTCGGCACCAGGCTGTACGTCTCCAACGAGGGTGGCCGCCCGGCACTGCCCGGGGAACCCACGATGAACTCCTACGGCACTGACGTCCCGGCGGACCCCAACCTCGGCACCTCCACGACCGGAACGCTCAGCGTCATCGACACGGCCAACGCGGCGGCACCGGTCTCCTCGATCGACGTTCAACTGCACCCGACCGGGCTGTTCCTGGACGGCACCACCCTGTACGTGGCGAACACCAACAGTGACACTGTCTCGGTGGTGGACACGGCCAGCAACAAGGTTCTTCAGACCATCGCCACCCAGCCCTGGGCCTCCTCCCAGGTCGGTTACGAGCCCACCGCCATCACCATGCAGGGCGACCACCTGCTGATCTCGCTCGGCCGCGCAAACGCCGTTGCGGTCTACAAGGTCAACAAGCAGGACCCGAAAGACCCCGCCAGCTACGTCGGCCTCCTGCCGACCGATTACTACCCCGGAAATGTCACCGTGGTGAACGGCCAGATCGTGGTCACCAACATCCGCGGGATCGACGCGCGCGGACCGGAAGTGACCATCAACGAGGGGCCGAACACGACCGCAGCGACCGGTCACGGGACGCACTCCACCACGGCGTCGCTGACCAGGTTCACTCTGCCTAGCGATGAAGAGATCCAGAAGAACACCGAGACGGTGTTCGAGCAGAACGGCTGGGACGGCAGCTCCGTGAAGGACGCGACGGCTGCGGAGGCCGCCAAGATCCCCGCGGTCGCCGTCCCGAAGCGGATTGGGGAGCCGTCGACCATCAAGCACGTCTTCCTGATCGTGAAGGAAAACCGGACCTACGACCAGGTCTACGGCGACATGAAGCAGGGCAACGGGGATGCCGCCTTGGCCCAGTTCGGTGCGAAAGTCACCCCGAACCAGCACGCCCTCGCCGGCCAGTTCGGCCTGTATGACAACACCTACGACATCGGCACCAACTCGGCCGAGGGCCACAACTGGATGATGCAGGGCGATGACCCGGCCTACACCGAGACCAGCGCCGGCGAGTACAAGCGGTCCTACGACACCGAGGACGACGTCCTCGGCCACCAACGCTCGGGTTTTCTCTGGACCGCGATCAAGGACGCAGGCAAGACCGCGAGGAACTACGGCGAATTCGACTCCGAGGAAGGCAAGCCCGCCGGGGCGACGTGGCAGCAGTATTACTGCGCCGCGACCAGCACCATGGCCGGCGGCGACCCCGCCCAGCTCTTCACCCCGGCACTGCAGATGCACGCCGCCTCGGCCATCCCGTCACTCAACGAAATCACGGACCCGAACGCAGCACCGTTCGACACCTCGGTGCCGGACATCTACCGCTATGAGGCCTGGAAGCAGGACTTTGAGAAGAACGGCCCGAAGAACTTCCAGATGACCTGGCTTTCAAGCGACCACACCGGCGGCACCGCCGACCCGGAAGCCCAGGTCGCCGACAATGACCTCGCCGTGGGCAAGATTGTCGACGAGATCTCGCACTCCGAGTACTGGAAAGACTCCGCGATCTTCATCGCCGAGGACGACAGCCAGAACGGTACCGACCACGTCGACGGCCACCGCGCCCCGGTCCAGGTCATCAGCCCCTACGCCGTGCACGGAAGAACTGTCAGCACGTTCTACTCCCAGATCAACATGGTCCGGACCATTGAACAGATCCTCGGCGCCCAGCCGCTGAACCAGAAGGTGGCCGCAGCCACCCCAATGTTCGACGCCTTCACCAACAAGCCAGACCTGACACCATTCGCTGCGGTCCCGAACCAGATTCCCCTCACCGAGGGCGTCAAGACCGCACCCGCCTGCGGCCCCGACACCCTGGGCCAGACCGGAGCGGCGGCTGCCGCGGTAAACGACGCCGCAGCCAAAGCCACCGCCGTCCCGGCCCCCATGAAGGAAACCGCCGAAAAGTGGGACGACTGGTCAGAGAAGCAGCACCTCACAGGCAACGGTGCGAAGGAAGACTACGCGGACCCCAACCTGTTCAACCGCTGGACCTGGTACCAGGCCCACAACTGGTCAACCCCCTACCCAGGTGATGAGAAGATCTACGGCCCTGACGAGGTGCCCGGCATTCCCGCCGGATCAACCAACCACGAAGACGACTAAGCACGCCCGGCCCGCGCCCCGTCTAAGCGAGTATCACTGCGTAAAGCCTGCGAGGGCTGGATACACATCGTCCAGCCCTCGCGACCGTCCACTAACGCGTCCAAACGGTCGGGCGCCCAGCCAACAAGACTGCCGTCGCCATGAGTTCGCAGTGGTGGGGCTTATTCGTTCCGTCGAAGTCCCTCGACTGGGATGCTCGTCGTGGCTGCGGCAGTCGGCCCCCGTCGATGGCACGTACCGTCGCGCGGGGGCTCAGCTCGTCGGGATCCCGTCAGGATCGCTTGGTCATTGAACCAATGTTCTTATGTCCTAACATTTTGGTTGGGTTCACCGTCGGTTCATATGCCATGCGCTGTCCTGTCACGTAGTCCCTGGAAGCTTGTCCGTGCATTCGGGGGACTTTTCGAGACAAGATGAAGGAATACCCATGACCAACCGCTTCTTAGCAGCGGCCGCCGTCGCCGTTGTTGCAGCTACCGCTGTGACCGGCTGCGCCCAAAGCAGTACCTCCTCGACCCAAAACAATGGGACCGGCGCTACTCCGGACAAGACGGTCACCGTCTTCATCAGCGGGGATACCAATGTTCAGAACTTGTGGGAGAAGAGCCTTGTTCCGGCGTTCGAGAAAGCCAATCCTGGCTACGACGTGAAGGTGACGCTGGATCTGCACGGTGAGCACGATGCGCAGACCTTGGCGAAATTGACCAGCGCGACGAAGCAGAACAAGGAACCTGACTTTGACCTGGTGGACGGCGGGTTTGTTCCCAAGGCCTCAGCGGCCAATCTGCTGACCCCCGTGGGCTCCCAGACGATTCCGGCCCTGAATGATGTCCCTCAGGATGTCATCAAAGCCGGAGGCACAGGTGGCATTCCGTACCGCGGCTCTGCAGTGCTTCTGGCCTATGACACCAAGACAGTAGCTAGGCCGCCTAAGACCCTGGATGATTTGCTCGCGTGGATTAAGGCAAACCCGGGCAAGTTCACGTACAACTCGCCGAAGTCGGGCGGCTCCGGGGGGGCCTTCGTTGCCACTGTGTTGGACAAGTTCGTCCCGGCCGACGCCCGCGCGAAGATGGCTGTGGGTTATGAGAAGGATCTGGAGTCGTACTGGGACCAGGGCTTCGCGACGTTGAAGGACCTCAACTCGTCCGTCTTCCAGAAAGGAGTCTACCCCAACGGCAACAAGCAGACCCTTGACCTGCTCGCCAGTGGGCAGATCTCGATGGCTCCGGTCTGGTCAGACCAGTTCATCACCGGCTTGACCAACGGCCAGATCCCTTCCACAGTGAAGGCCACTCAGATCAGCGACCCGTCCTTTACCGGCGGTGCCGCCTACCTCGGCATCCCCAAGTCTTCGCCCCGCCAGGAGGCTGCGCTGAAGCTCGTCAACTTCGTCCTGTCGCCGGACGCGCAAACCATGATCATCAAGGAAATGTCCGGCTTCCCGGCCATCAGCCTGGACAAACTGCCTGCTGACGTGAAGGAAAAGTTCAAAGACGCAGACACGAACAACCTGCGCAAGGGCTACTTTGACCAAATGGGCAAAGACCTGAACAACCTCTGGGACCAGAAGGTTCCCGGCCAGTGACCAGCACGCTTCCCAAGCCGGCGGAACGGCAACAAACGGTTCCGCCGGCCCGTGCCAGGCGCCCCAAGCGTCTGGGCCAGCGAGGCGTCGGGTTCTTCATGGCGTTGCCGCCGATCCTGCTGATCGCTCTTTTTGTCGGCTTCCCGATCGTGCTTGCTTTCGGGTTCAGCATCGGCTTGAACGGCGGGTTGAACCACACAATTGCCACCATTGGCCAGAACGTGCACGAGTCCGAGGGCTGGTGGGGAACGCTGGCGGCGTACCAGGAGATGTTCTCGAACCAGCGTTTCCTCGGGGACCTCCTGGTCACGGTCATTGTGACGCTGGTGAGTACGATCACGGTCCTCTTTCTTGCCCTGGGGATTGGGCTGTACCTCAAACTCAAGGGTGGCCGGATGGCCCGGCTGCTCTCCGGGCTCGCGATTGTGCCGCTGTTCATCCCGGTGGTGATCGCTTCCTGGGCCATCCTGACCTTTTACTCGGGGACGGGTTTCCTCCGGAGCGTCTTCGCCATCGTCGGGCTTGACTTCCCCGTGTGGGCGTTCACGATGGTGGCGGTCATCATCGGCTCGGTGTGGACGTCGCTGCCTTTCGCGGTGCTTATGGTCTCCTCCGGGCTGCAGTCGGTACCGAACGCCATGATTGAAGCAGCCCGCGACGCCGGCGCTGGCTCGTTGCGGACGATCGTCTCCGTCATCATTCCCATGGCTGCCGTTCCGATCATCATCGCGACGACGTTCACCGCTATTGGCATCGTAGGATCGTTCACGGTCCCTTACTTCACGGGGCCTAACTCGCCCAACATGCTCGGTGTGGACATGTCGAACTACTTCTCCTCCTTCAATCAGCCGCAGCAATCGGCCGTCATGGCCTTCACGGTTTTCGTGATTGCCTCCGGAATTGCCGCGCTGTATGTGTGGGCTAACTTCCGTTCCGCCAAGGAGCAAGGGAAAGTCTGATGTCTAACACTCCTGTTTCCCGGGCGCGCACGGCCTCCTCCACCCGCCGGCCGCCGTCGTTGGACTCGATTCTCCGCAGTGCCCTCGTGGGCCTGTTCGTGATCCTGATGCTCGTTTTCATTCTGGGCCCCTTGCTATGGCTGGGCGTGCGCGCCTTCGCCGGCAGTTGGACGTTCCCCAATCTCCTGCCTGATGATTGGACGCTGCGCTGGTGGCAGGTCGTCTTCAACGATGGCGCGCTCAGTATCGCAGTCCAGAACTCTTTGTTTTTTGCCCCGCTAACGGTGCTCGTTTCGGCAGTCATCTGCCTGCCGGCGGCCTATGCGTTCGCCCGTTTCGATTTCCCCGGACGGCGCTTCTTCCTGATCAGCCTGTTCGCCACAAATGCGTTTCCGAAGATGGGGTTGTTCGTCACCCTTGCTGCGCTCTTCTACGCGTTGAACCTCATGAACAGCGTGTTGGGAATCCTGGTGGTACATGTGCTGGGCACGGTGGTGTTCATGACGTGGATCCCGGCGGCAGCGTTCGCTGCCGTGCCGCGGAACCTCGAGGAAGCTGCCCGCGACGCCGGCGCCTCCAAACTTCGCGTGTTCGCTTCCGTGACGCTCCCCATGGCGCTGCCCGGGATCATTGTTGCGGCGGTGATGTCGTTCCTGGCGTCTTTCGACGAAGCCCAGGGAACATACCTGGTGGGTGCACCGGACTTCATGACCATGCCCACCCAGATGTACAGCCTGGTGCTGAACTATCCCACCCAGGTGGCGGCAGTCTTTTCCATCCTGCTGGCCATCCCGTCCGTCGCCCTCATGCTCGCGGCGCACAAGCACATCCTCGGTGGCCAGCTCGCCGAAGGATTCCAGATTAAATAGCGGCCCGTACTCAACCCACGCAGCACGCCCGCGCTCAACGTCAGACAGAGACCCCATGACACTTCATGAACCAGTGACTGAACCCTCCGCCAGCACAACCGGCACCGGAACTGCCGCCTCGGGCGGTGGCCTGACCATCCGTGGCCTTCACAAAATCCTCGGTGGCCGCACCATCATCGACAACCTCGACCTCTCGGTAAAAGAGGGCGAACTGGTATCCCTGCTGGGCCCTTCCGGGTGCGGCAAGACAACGACGCTCCGGATGATCGCCGGCTTCCTGCAACCGGACTCGGGCTCCATCGAGGTGGAAGGCCAAGAGGTGTCACACCTTGGCGCGGAGAATCGCCCCAGCGCCATGGTGTTCCAGAACTACGCCCTATGGCCCCACATGACGGTAGCCAAGAACGTCGGCTTCCCGCTGAAGCTCCGCAAAATGTCCAAGACCGAGATCAAGGACAAGGTGGAGGCAGTCCTTGAGCTGGTCAGCCTCTTGCACCACAAGGATTCCAAACCCGCCCGAATCTCTGGTGGCGAGCAGCAGCGCGTGGCGTTGGCCAGGGCCCTGGTCCAGGAGCCGAAGCTCCTGCTGCTCGATGAGCCGCTGAGCAACCTCGACGCCAAACTGCGTGTCAAAGTGCGTGAAGACATCCGCAGGATCCAGCAGGAACTGGGCATCACCACGGTCATCGTCACCCATGATCAGGAAGAGGCGATGTCCATGTCCGACCGCATCGCCGTGATGAACGCTGGCAGGATCGAGCAATACAGCACCCCCGAGGCCCTCTATGCCCGCCCGGAAACCGAGTTTGTAGCCACCTTCATCGGCAGCATGAACCGCCTGGAAGGCTCGTTCGTCGACGGCCTCATCACCTCGGGTCCCGACATTCTCGGGATTCGACCCGAGGACGTCATCCTTGCAGATGCGCCCTTCGCCGGTGCAGTGCCGGCCACTGTCGAGAGGGTCGTTCCGCGGGGACATTTCCAGGAAGTGTATGTGCGCAGGGGAGATACCCAGCTACGGAGTTTTGTTAGCGGTGAGCTCGTTCAGGCCGGCCAGCAGACATATGCGGGGGTCCGCAAGGCCATGACGTTCCGGGACGGACGGCTGGTGGCAGAGGCCGGTGCGGCACTTTGACCAACATGATTGACACCAAAAGGACCCGCGCAACGGCACATCGGGGCGATTCCAGCAAACACCTGGAGAACACGCTGCCTGCCATCGCCTCTGCCATCGACGCTGGTGCGGACCTCGTGGAGGTGGACGTCCGGGTAACGAAGGATGGGCAGGTGATCCTGCTCCACGACGCCTCGCTGTTGAGGATTTGGGGTCTGGACGCCGACGCTGCGGCTGTCGACTATGAGCGCATCAGGCAACTGGGAGCGGGCGAGGAACGGATCCCGTTGCTTTCCGAAGCCATCGAACTGTTCCGCGGCAGCCGGTCAACGCTGCTCATTGACATGGACGAAGCTGGCCTGGCAGAGGCCGCCGCCGCCGTTGTACGCGACGGCGGCGTGAACGTGGCCTGGTGCGGCAACCTCGAGGGAATGCGGACCGTCCGCGCCATAGACCCCGCAGCCAGGATCTGGCTCCCGTGGAACAAGAGGATCGCCCCACCCAAAGAGCTGCTTACGGAACTGAAGCCCGAGTACGTCAATTCCGAGTACGTGGTTCTCAACAAGGACATCGTGGAACAGATCCACGCCACGGGCGCCAAAGTTGCTTGCTGGACCGTAGACGACGTGGAATCCATGCGCTGGGCATTGGCACTTGGCGTGGATTCGATCACGAGCAACCGGTTGGATCTGCTGCAAGGCGCGATCGCCGAAGACCCCGACGGATGGTCCTCGGCCCAGGCTCCCCGGCGGCTGGCGGGGGACGAGGTTCTCGAATCCCGAAAAGTAGCCTTGGAACTCGCCGCATGGGCCGTCGGGTACATGCGCGACGCCGATCGCGGCCAGGTCTCGACCAAGGCCAACCCCGGTGATCTGGTCACGGAAGTCGATGTCGCCGTCGAGCGCCATGTCCGCGAAGTCATTGCGGCCCGCCTCCCCGGCCACACCGTGGTGGGAGAGGAAATGGGTGGGACCGCGGTGCCCGGGGCACCATGTTGGTACCTTGATCCCGTCGACGGAACCACGAACTACGTCAACCACCTTCCCTGGACGGCGTTTTCGCTTGCCTTGGCTGTGGACCGCAAACCTGAGGTGGCTGTCGTCGCGGATCCATGGCGCGGCGAGATTTTCGAAGCCGTGGCCGGCTGGGGCGCCCACCTGAATGGTCAGCCCCTATCGCTCGCTTCCCAAGGCACCCTGGCGCCCGCGTCTCTTGCCGGAGCCGTCGTGGCGACGGAACTCGCCGGGCACTTGCCGTGGCCCGGAATGCTGGACCTGCTCGCGCAGCTCGGCGACCGGCACAGCATCATGCGGATCATGGGGTCGGCAACCATGACTGTGGTGGGCGTCGCCGCAGGGCGGGGTGCCGGAGCCATCATCGGCAGCTTCAGCCCGGTCGATCATCTGGCGGCCACGCTGATCGTTCAAGAGGCCGGTGGCGTCGTGCTGAATGCTGTTGGCGAAACGGATACCTTCCCGGAGCGTGGCGGGGTGTTGGCGGCGCGTCCGGAATACTCCTCCGAGCTGTACGGACTATGGAGGAAAGCACATGACAGCGCCCGCGGTTGATGTGCAGGGACCGCTCCTCGATGCGGTGTTCACGCTGGACAGGCGGAGCCGCTTCGAATTGATCGGTGAAGTCCGCCTCGGCTTCCCGACGCACCACCCGCAGGGCATGGTGTTCGCGCAGGGTCTGACGTTCCTGTCATCTGTCGAGATCCTCGACGCCCCGCGCCCCGCCGCAGATCCAGCGTTGCGCACTCCGGGCCGGGGAAGGGGCCACATCTTCGTTCTCGACTCACAAGGTGCCTTAATCCGCGACGTGGTCCTCGGCGAGGACACCATGTATCACCCCGGAGGCATTGACTTCGACGGCGAACACGTGTGGGTCTCGGTAGCCGAATACCGGGCTGGAGGGCGGAGTATCGTTTACACGATTGATCCGTCCAGCTTCGAGGTGCGCGAGCGGTTCCGAGTGAATGACCACATTGGCTGGATCGTCCGGGATCCAGGACTGAATCTCGTCTTCGGCGGAAGCTGGGGTTCCCGGCAACTCCATACCTGGGATAGTGAAGGCCGCATGGTCGCCAGCTGGGCGAACCCGGGCCACTTCATTGACTTCCAGGACGCCCAACTGCTGGGCCCGGGCCTGCTGTTGTGCACGGGAATTTCCGTGTTGCCGCAGGAAAACGGCGCGGCTTTCGAACTGGGGGGACTGGCCCTGGTGGAACCGCAGCGGCAGAGAATCTTGCGGGATATACCCATCAGCATATTCAGTACCGCCGGGCACGTCATCACACGGAACCCTGTTACCGTCACTCCAGCTGAATCAGGACTTCACATTCACGCGGCTCCCGACGACGGCGACGACAACGGTGGAACACGGATCCTCAGCTACAGGATCAGCTAGCACAGGCCGAACCGCCAGGTAAATCGAGATTCCGTACTGCAACTATGCCTGGGCACAAGGTTCGGCTCTTCGCCCGACTGCAGCTAAGGCGTGTGGGGTGACGGGTTCAAGTCCCTGGCTGGTGCGCCTTCCGCCTGCTGTCTTTGGAGCCCGGCGGTCCTGGCTATTTCAGCCCACCTGATCCTGTTGGGGGGCGAAGCGAAAAGATGCAGCAGCTTGGGATCGGAAACCTGAAGCCCAGTGCCTTACCTCGAGCTCAATCCGCACCGACAAACGCCGCAATAGCTGACACGCATCGTGTTGGCCATTCTGGCTATCCTGACCGCGGCGGTGGTCGACCTGAGCCCTGCCCTGCCTGGCCTCAGGCAGGGTGCACACATCACAGTGGGAGGCCGCGACGTTCCGGAGATGGGCATGGTCCTGCGCGTGGTGTCTGTGGGCATAGCGATGTGACGGGCTTGGTCACACGGCTTTTCCAATGGAAAACCAAGGCCGGTCGGCGCGGGGTTTAATCGCGGCAGCTGGATACAATCCTCGGCAGCTGGGTACGATCCCCGGCAGAAGCGCCCGGACTGTTTTAGACTTCAGCAACTGGGAGGTTGCGTGCTGGACCGGGGCGAGGACAACACGGAGGATCAATGGCCGGGCAACAGGATGATCTGCTGACACAGTCGCTGCTGCTCGATGAGATCGGGCAGTCCGTGATCGGCATGGACAACCGTTGGCGGGTCACCTACTGGAATCGTGCCTCGGAGCGTCTCTATGGTTACGCAGCCTCAGAGGTGTTGGGAAGGACGCCTCTTGAGCTGGGAATCGTCGGTAATTTCAAGACCCTCGCTCCGGGGCCCACGGGAGAGGAAATCGCTGAGCGGATAGCGAGAGGCAGGGACTGGTCGGGGGAGTTCTGGGTGCGGGACCGGTCCGGCCGGGAGTTCCCGGTCCATGGAACGATCAGCCCAATCAGGGGCCGACACACGGTGCCGGTGGATATTGTGGCCATTTCAAAAGACATCACCGACCGGAAGCACCAAGAGGCCATCCTGCGCCGGCTCTCGGCGATGGTGGAGTCCTCCGGTGATGCGATCATCAGCGCTGACATGGATGGGAAGATCAGCAGCTGGAACGCGGGCGCCGCCAGGATGCTTGGCTGGAGCGCGGCGGAAGCCGTGGGCCAGAACCCTGCGCTTTTCACGACCCGAGGGCCGGAGGACGTGGGCGAGCGGGTCGCCGAACGGATCCGCAACGGGGCATTCGTTCCGGGTCTGGAAGCTAGGTGGCGGCGTAAGGACGGGTCGCTCATTGACGTTGAACTGACGGTGTCCCCGGTCTATGGGCAGGACGGGACGCTGGCCGGTGCTTCCGGGATCGCAAGGGACATCACTGAAATCAAGCGGTTGCGCACCGAAGCTGATGCGGAGCGGCGTCGGTTATTGGCCGCCCAGGAGATGGCGCACGTGGGAAGCCTCGAGTACTCGGCCGATCTGGGTACGGCGTGGCACTCACAGGAGCTCGCCCGGATCGTGGGCCTCGGGCCGGGGGAGTCGTTGTCGTGGGAGCGGATGCTGGAGCGGACCCATCCCGAGGACCGTGACCTGGTGCGGAGGGTATGGCGGAGCCTGCGGGCAGGGGCAGGTTTCGCTGATGTTGAATACCGGCTCCTCCGGCCCGATGGCGGGCAGCGGTGGCTGCATTCGAGGATACGCAGCGTCGATGGCCCGGACGGGAAACCCCTTCAGTTCCTTGACACGGTGCTGGACGTCACGGAGCGCAAGGACGCGGAACAGATCCTGGAATGGCAGGCCCGGCACGACGCCCTGACAGGTCTGCCGAACAGATACTGGATCACCGAGGTGCTGCAGGGTTTCCTTGACCGGGGTTGTTGCCCTGCCGTCATGTTCGTCGATATCGACCGGTTCAAGCTGGTCAACGACGGCATTGGCCACAGCGGTGGAGACAGGATACTGATGCTCGTCAGTGAACGCTTGAAGAAGGCAGTTCGGGCCGGTGACACCGTGGGCCGCTTCGGGGGCGATGAATTCATTATCGTTTGCGAGAACATGGGAATGCGTGCCGCCCAAGTATTGGCCGGGCGGATCCGTGAATGCATCAGGTCTCCATTCGAGGTCGAAGAGCGGCAGATTTTCCTGAACGTCAGTGTCGGCATTGCGCTCGCCGGGCCCGATGACACGGCCCAGTCCATGCTGGGCGGGGCGGACACTGCGATGTACCGGGCGAAATCTGCTGGTGGGGACGCCTCAGTGATCTATCACTCCCGCATGACCCGACGGGCCAGCGGACGCTTGGACCTGGAATCAGACCTGCGGTTGGCCCTGGACAGAGGAGAACTTCGCCTGAACTATCAGCCGATCATCGACCTGGATTCGGAGGCCCCGTTGGGCTTCGAGGCGCTCCTGCGGTGGGAACACCCGGACCACGGCCTCATATCCCCTGAAGCATTCATTCCCATCGCCGAAGAGACCGGCCTGATCATTCCGATAGGCACCTGGGTCCTGCACGAAGCACTCCGCCAGGGGCACCAGTGGCGTCAGCAGATAGATGGCGCGGCAAGCCTGACGACCGCGGTGAACATTTCCGGACGCCAGTTGGTGGCGAAGAATTTCCCGGACATCGTCGAAGCCGCCATCCGGGATACCGGCATCGACGCTGCAGCCGTGCATCTGGAAATAACGGAAACGGTCCTCATGGACGAACCCGATCTGCCCAGGGAAACCTTGCAGCGCCTCTCCCGCTTGGGTGTTTGCCTCTCCATCGATGACTTCGGCACAGGCTATTCTTCCCTCAGCTATCTGAAGTGGCTCACGGCGAAGACGTTGAAGATTGACCGCACCTTCATAAGGGAACTTGGAGAAGACCCCCGCGCCGGAACAGTCATCGAGCTTGTGCTGGGCATGGCGAAAAGCCTCAGACTTGACGTCATCGCCGAAGGCGTCGAAACCCTCGATCAACTCGGTGAACTTCGGCGTCTGGGTGTGACCCGCGCTCAAGGTTTCCTGTGGAGCAAATCGATTCCTTCCGATCACGTCCCGGCCTGGCTGCGCAGCCGGGTGCGGAAAACGGCACAACAGCTTCAGTAAGACGCCCGGATGGTGGTGTACGGATATACGCCGGTCACCGGCAGCCACCTCATCGGCCCGACCTGCTCACAGCAAGCCGGGGGCGTTTTCGCAACCTCGATGGCGGACTGGAACAACCATGCATGGGGCTGACAGGTGCTCTGGCATGTGTCCAATGAGGTTCACGATATTTTTGACGGAATGGGACCCGCGCCCCTGTTGGAGCGGCCGGTCCGGTCGTAGACTGAGAGCGCCTGCAGGTAACCATCAGATGACGCCGGGTTGTTCAGGACATGAGAATGTCCGAGCCTTCTCTTAGCGAGATCGCGAAGGTACCTGCAGGTTCTGCGCATACAGGCTGGAGGGCAGCCCCATCCCAACACCGGGCGAGTCGATCAGGTAGTCGCTCAGAAAAGGCGCCCTCCGCTGGGATCTTTGGCTCTTGCACCACCACAAGATCAGGCGTAACACTGTGTATACGTTCTTCGAAAGAAGGACGGGAACGGACAACAGGGGAAGTCTGGAAGGCACGGTGGATCTGATCCGCAGTGGTCTGCCGGTGACGAGGCAGGAAGCACCAGGACTCCCGCAAGTTCGGGAGATGATGTTCGTCATAACGCAATCAAAATAGTCGAAGCCCCTTCAGCATTGCTGGTGGGGCTTCCCCTATTTAACGCCGACATGGCTGGGCCGGAGCACCCGCAATCGAAATATCGAGACTCCACGTTAGAGAACCCTGAAGTAGAGCTGGCGGTACCACCGGGTTTTCGTGGCCGCCGGTGCAGCGGCGTGAGTGCTGATGTGATCCTTAATTCCAACCTCATTGTTGGAATGTCGCTGGCGTGGGGATAAAACGGGGTAAGCGGCGTCTCAAGGGCCCCGACGCGAGCTTGCGAGCGTGGGTAGGGACCTCCGCGGTACGACGGCGACTGGCGCCCCGCCGTAGTACCTCACCCTTTGGTTGAGCTGCTTCGGGCAAGTGCTAGGCGGCTGCCCGGGGCGAGCTTCAGGGACTTAATGATGGCGTCGGTGACGTCCTCCGTGGTGGCGTTGCCGCCGACGTCGCGGGTCAGGTGACCGCGCCGGTGGCCGCTTCGATTGCGGCTTCCACCTGGTGGGCCTCCTCATGCAGCCCGAAGTGATCCAGCATCAGGGCCGCACTGGCGATGCGACGATCGGGTTGCTGATGCCTTGGCGGGCATTGCCCGGCGCGGACCCGTGGACCTGCCCGAACATGGACGGGAAGCGCCGGTCCGGGTTCAAATTGGCGCTGGCCGCCAGGCGCAGGCAGCCTGCTCTGCAGCTCCAGGCCCGCGAACTCTGTGCCGGTGCCGCCTTGTCCGCCGCCGTTGGTGTTGTTCGGACGGTCGGCGGAATGTAGATCGTGGCTTGGCCTTCCTCTATTGGTTCGAATCCACTTCCTCCGAGACAAAGGGCCAGAAAGGTCAGGTCGTTGGGCAACCACATCTAATGGCCAACGGACACTCACATAAAAACACCCAATACCGTTCAGCCATATTCGTTCAAGTTCAAACAGAATTCGGCCTTTGAACGAAAATCGGTTACTAATGCGAGAAGGTCGGGCTGACGCGAGGGCTGGATCGGGTCGATACCACGGTGATGTGGGATCAAACCATCTGGTGCCGGGCAACCGAAGGGCGTCATGACAAAAGGCCTCAAAGTCTAGCCAGAGGACGCCGGCGGGGGCCTGTCACGATTGGGTGTCGAGGTAGTGCACAATCGCGCGCGCCGTTTCTTCCGGTGCACTTACGTGGGGGCAGTGCCCGGTGGCTTGAAGCTGCACCAGGGTGCTGTGTTCCAGGTTCTTGTGCAGGTAGGCGCCCACTTCGGTCGGGGCAAGGCGATCGTTGGAGCATTGCAGAATGAGGCAGCTGGTGTGCAGCTTTCTCAGTTCAGGACGGGTGTCGGAGAAGAAAGTTACTTCGGCGAAGTGTCGTGCGATGGCCGGATTTGTCCGGCAGAAGCTGACACGCAGGTCCTCAGCTAATTCCGGCTCTTGCGGGTTGCCCATGACTATGGGCGCCAGCGCCGCGGCCCAGGCGAAATAGTTGCTGTCCAGAGATGCCAGCAGGCCTTCGATGTCTTCCCTCGAGAAGCCGCCGATGTAGCCATCGTACGGGTCGTTCGTATGGCGGGGTGAAGGAGCAAGCAGGATCAGGTGGGAAAAACGAGTGGGTTCCTGCGCTGCGGCGACCACGGCGATCATGGTGCTGACACTGTGTCCCACCAGGATGACGTCCTCAAGTTCAAGGGCGGCGCAAATTTCCAGCAGATCCATCGCGTACCCATTCAGGGACCCGTACTTCTCCCAGTCATAGGCGCTGATGTCGGAATGTCCTGCACCAACATGGTCAAAAAGCACCAGCCGGTAGTCATTAACGAAGTAGGGGAGCAGCTTCCGCCACATGCTCTGATCGCAGCCGAAGCCGTGGGCAAACATCAACACAGGCCCGTCCTCCCGGCCCAATAAGGTGACGTTGTTTCGGGCGCTTACCGCAGCAACTGCTTTGACCACATTCTCACTGACCCTCACGTAGGGTGTCGTTCTTTCCCAGACTATCCACGGGAAATAGAGAAATCCTAGGGTTCCAGCCACTGTGACTTTCAAGGCGGCGACGATCCAACCCATTTGGGGAACCGGCACATCGGCGGCCTGTATCGACCGGAGCCGCGACAAGGAGTTTAACGGCCAGGACAGTGGAGAGTGCGGCGAAGGGAAGTTCAACGAGGAAGCTTCAAGGACCGCTGTCAGGAGTTGCATACCTGCTCGGCCATAGCGAGCGGGCCGTCTTGTGGTCCATTAGCTCACTTTGTGAGTCCTCAAGTTATGGGCAAATGAAAACCGCCCGTACAGGCGAACCTGTTCGGGCGGTCTTCAGGGCTCCAGGCCAATTTGTTTTGCAGGCTAGGCCGTGGCAACCTGGCGGGCGCCTTCTTCCTTTGGTGTCATTTCGCCGTGTCCGGCGATCATGGTCTGCTCGTCGAAGGGCAGTTCGCCGGAGAGGACGCGGGTGACCTGGGCGCCGTCGATTTCCTTGACCCAGGTGCCTACCAGGACGGTGGCGACGGCGTT
>NZ_JBFBKY010000031.1:0-35918 GCF_040702335.1 Pseudarthrobacter sp. NPDC080039
CTCGGACTGGTGTGCGGGTGTGGTCATGATGCGTTCCTGCGTGCTTCCTGCTGGCTGGGCTGGGTGTGCCGGGTTAGAGGGTGGCCGTTTCCGGTCCCCAGTCCTCCGGGAGGGCCGGGATACTGGCGCCGGGCGTTGACGTTGAACTCCCCGTTCCGGGGCTTGCCAAAAGATATATGCGGCAGCAGTCGGGGGAGTATGTGTTTCTCCCGACTGCTGCCACGAGTGGTCGACTTATGCTTGGAGCACGGCAACTCCGAAGGGCGCCAGCGTGATGCTGGTGACGTCCACTCCCTCGAGGGTGCGCGGGGCCGGGCTGGCCTTGAGCGGTACTTCAATGGTGTCTTCGTGCTGGCTGACCAGCAGGATGAATTTGCGGCCATCCTCGTGCACCAACGAGTCCACAAACACCTTGGGGTCCGCGACCTCGACCGGCGGCCGGATGCCAGCCGCGTCCGCGAGGGCCTCATAAAGCAGGTAGGACTGCTCAGGGTTGACAGCGTGCTGAACCGACGCCATGTACTCCAGAGGATAAGTGCACAGCACTGCCCTGCCTTCTCCGTGGCGCTTGACCACGAGCGCCGGGTTGCCGTGCTGGTCCCGGGCGACCACCGTGCCATCTGTTTCCTTGACCGGAAGGAAAGCGCGCGCGTGTTCGTTCCCGGCCACCCGGAAGCGCAGCTTTTCCCCGACCTGGATGCCGCCGAAGTCTTCCGTGAAGGAGAACTCGACCACGTCGTCCAGGATCGGGTTGTTCAGCCCGTAGACCAGCTGCCGTTCGACGCCGAAAATTTCCTCCGTGTTGATCCACCAGGGGCCCCGCTGGGTGCCCGTTTCACCTACGCAGTAGGAGGCATAAATAGTCGCGCCGCCCGCAGCAAGTCCGGGAAGCTGTGCCCATGAAGGGCCGGTGAGCGCCTTGATGGACGGCAGCAAGTACAGCCTGTAGCCTTCCGGAAGCGGTCCGTCCTCCGCCTCGCGGACGACAGCGACGGGCAGGTGAGCTTCGTGAGCCGCGACGTAAGCCTGCTCGGCAGTTTTCACTACAAGTTCGCGCTCAGCTTCCTCTGTAAATGGATAATCCGCGGCTAGGTACGAAGTGATCACAAGCGCCGCTGAGGCCTCTGAGCGTTTCAGGCGGGGAAGGTCCAGCACCACGAGCGTCTTGCTGAAGGACTTCAACTCCTCCAGTGCTGGCTTGGGCCTGCCCGCGGCGTCGGTTATGCCGAAGTGCAGTTCGAACGGATGGTGGCTGTAGGGCCGCTGGCTCATAATGCTGTCGTAGTCGGTGTTGTTCCACGCGATCCAGCTTGTCGCCCCGGCGAGCAGGGTGTTGTGCAGCAGTTGCCGGTAGTAGTGGCCCGCGTTCGCGGTGGATACGAAGTCGCTGGAAAGGCCAAACTCCTCCATCACCACCGGCTGCCCGCTGATGGCGGACATTTCGCAGATGAAGGCTGCCTTCAGATGCTGGCGGATCACGTCTGATTCCATCCGGTATACGTGCGGTCCGACAAAGTCGACGAAGGCCGCCAAATCACGGATGGTGAACCCGTTATCGTGCCCGGTCGTCTCGATTCCCCAGGCGCCGTCGCCCACGGATATTGGCTGCCTTCCGCCGCCGGCGCGAACCGCGTTGACCATGAGCTCGGCCCAGGCTGCTACCTCGTCACGTCCGGCTTCGCCGCCATAAATCGGGACTTCATTGGTGATGAGCCAGCCCGCGATTGCTTGGTGCCGGGCATAGCGTGCTGTCAGTGTCTTGATGTACCAAGCCTGCCGGTTCACGAACCAAACGTCATTGTAGAGGTTGCGGCCAGCGCGCCACGCAGGATCCCAGTTTTCTCCGGACATGTGTCCGACGATGAAGGTTGGAATGGTTGTCATTCCGGCCTCCGTGTGCGCGTCGAGGAAGTCTTCGAAGCGGTGGCACAGCTCATCGTCCAGCGTGTTGGGTGTGGGCATGAAATCCGGCCAGTAGAAGAACGACCGAGTCAGGTTCAGTCCGTTGTCGGCCAGGACTTTCAGTTCCTCCCGTATCACCGCGCCGTCGTAGTTGCGCCACATGAGTGGGCCCCCTGTGCGGGACCAGAAGTTTGCCCCGAGCCAAATGACGGGGGCGCTCTTGCCTCCAACCATCTCGAAATGCCGTTGCATGGTTTCCTTTCCGAAACTATTTCACCGCGCCAGCGGTGAGTCCGGCGACGAAGTTGCGCTGGAGCAGCAGGAATCCGACGACAACCGGGACGCTGACGACTAGGGATGCAGCCATGATCTGGTTCCAGTAGACGTTGGTCTGGGTTGAGTAGAGCTGCAGCCCGACGGCGAGCGTACGGTTCGCGTCCGTGGTCATCACGGAGGCGAAAAGCACCTCGCCCCAGGAGGTCATGAAGCTGTAGATGGCCACCGCGATCAGGCCAGGCCGTGCCGTGGGCAGCACCACCTTGAGTAGTGCCCCAATGGGCCCGCAGCCGTCCACCTTGGCAGCCTCGTCGAGTTCGTGTGGGATGCCGTCGAAGTAGCCAGCAAGCATCCAGATGGAGAACGGCAGGGAGAAGGTCAGGTACGTGATGATCAGGCCGCCGCGGGTTCCCACCAGCTGGATCCCGGTGGCCGTGTTGATATTCACGAAGATCAGGAATAGCGGCAGCAGGAACAACACGCCGGGGAACATCTGGGTTGAGAGGACAGTGGTGGAGAAGATGAACCGGCCAAAGAACCGGTAGCGGGAGATGGCGTAGGAGGCGAAAACAGCGATGATAAGGCTGATCACCGTCGCGGCACCGGCCACGATAAGGCTGTTGCCGAAGTAGCTGGCCAGCGGCACGGTCTTCCACATGTCCACGAACGGCTCGAAGGTGATCGATGAGGGCCACCAACTGAACGGACCCTGGACGTCGCTGAGCGGCTTCAGTGCCGAGGTCACCATGACATAGATGGGCACAACTGTGAAGACCGTCAGCACGGCGACAACTACGATACGGAAGATTTTGGCTGGCTGCGTTTCACGCACGGCGGGACCTCCGGTTCAACACGATCAGATAGATGCCCGAAATCAGCAGCAGGAAGAGCAGGAGCAATACAGACATCGCTGCCCCCGAGCCGAAGTTCCAGGTCAGGAAGGAGGCGTTGTAGATGTGGAATGAGATCAGGTCCCCGGCCGGGGGTTGGGCGTTGCCGAACAGCACGAATGGGGTGTTGAAGTCGTTGAATGTCCACAGGAACATGACCAGAATCAGGACCATGTTCACGGGCCTCAGCATCGGCAGCGTAATGGAGCGCCACTGTCGGAATGGTTTGGCACCGTCGACGGCGGAGGCCTCATATACATCGGAGGGAATGGACTGCAAGCCTGCCATCAGCATCAGGAAGGCGAACGGCCAGAGCCGCCAGATGGCGACGATGACCACGGAGAGGAACGCGTTATCGCCGATCAGCCAGAAGGGTTTCTCTCCGCTGAGGTGAAGATTGTCGTAGAAAAAGTGGTTGATCGCTCCGGTATCCTTCTGCAGCATGAATTTCCAGGCGATGATGCCCGCGTACATCGGCAGGGCGTAGGGAACCAGGAACAGGGTGCGGATGAAGCCGCGGCCCCGGAAATTTTTTTGAAGGGCCACAGCCGCCGCCATGCCCAGGATCCAGGAGAGGGCCACCACCAGGACTGTGAAAGCGCAGGTGACCAGGAAGGACTGCAGCAGCGCTGCGCCGACTGCCCCGTTAAAATCCAGGGCGACGTTGTAGTTGGCGATGCCGGCAGCGGGCGCGTTGCCCCAGTTTGCGATGAACGCCTTGGTGAGTTTAATGAAGCTCATCCAGATGCCGGTGGCCATCGGGATGACGTGGATCAGAAGTTCGAAAATAACGGCGGGAGCCAGGAGCACATACGGCAGCCACCAGCCTGCGGTCCGTGCGCGGCGCGCAGGCTTATCAGCCTGGTGTCCCCTGGTTTTGCGTTTGGTAGGAGCTTCAGTCACAGCGGACATACGAGGCACTCCCCTTTCTGGGTTGACCGGACGTGGGCGAAAAGGGCGGGCGGCCACAGCGGCCGCCCGCCCTCCTGGCGCTATCCGGCCGCCGCGACCTGCTGTTGGGCGGTATCCAGGGCAGAGTGGATATCACTCGTGCTGACGGTGCCGCCCGAGGCGATCTTGCTAAACATCTGATTCATTGCCTTGCCGACAGTGCTTTCGAACTGGTCCTCGGAGGCGACCAGCGGCAGCGGCTTGGACTGGGTGGCATAGATAGTAGCGAAGGTCTTGGCTTCATCAGGGTTGTCCGTGAAGTTGGGGGTCGCATCCTTCAAAACAGGCAGCGCCGTGAACTTCTGATCCAGGGCCGACTGCGTCTCCGTGCTGGTCATGAATTTCACGAACTGCAGCGCAGCGTCCTTGTTCTTCGTGTTCTTGAAGATCGAGAGGTTGATACCCGCCACGTGGCTGGCGACCTTAGTCGGGCTGCCCTGCGGAGCGGGGAAGGGAACCACGCCGTATTCGCTGGACTTCATCCCATTGGCTTGGATGCTGGTGTCAGCGTTGTTCTGGTTCATGATCATGGCAACCTTGCCGGTGGCAAAGTCGTTCACGGCCTTCGTGCCATTGTCGTACTGAACGTTCGAAACGTTGACAACTTTATCCGTCTGCATCAAGTCCAGGTAGCGTTTGATCCCATTTACGACCCCGTCCGAGGTGAAAGTCGGCTTGCCGCTGGAGTCAAAGAGGTCTGCGCCGTTCTGCGCGGCGTCAATGAAGGCGAAATGGGCGCTTTCGGTGTAGCTGCCAGCGGCGAGGGCGAGACCGTACTTATCGCCGCTCGTGAGCTTCTTCGCGTCAGAGACGAGCTCCTCCCACGTTGTCGGCGGTTTGAGCCCGGCAGCGGAGAGCATCGCCTTGTTGTAGTAGAGCCCATAGGCCAGGCCATAGAGGGGCACGGAGGTCGGGTCCTGCCCGGGTGCGCCGCCCGTGTCCAGCGCTGTCTTGACAAACTTGTCCTTGCCGCCAACGGCATCCATCGCGCTGCTGTCAAAAGGCATGAAAGCCCCAGTGGACTGCAGCGACGCAGCCCAGGTGTTCCCGATGTTGACGACGTCCGGAGCTTGACCGGAGGTGACCGCCGTCTGGATACGGGTCTGCAGGTCATTCCAGCCGATGACCTCGAGGTTCACCTTGATCCCTGTCTGCTGCTGGAACTTCTCAAGCTGAGGAGTTAGGACCTCTTTGTCGTTGTCCAGGCTTGTCCCCTGGTTGCTGGCCCAGTAGGTGAGCGTCTTCCCGCCACCGGAGCTGTCGGAGGATGCGGTCGTGCTGCTGCCACCACCACTGCAAGCGGCAGTGGTCATCGCCATGGCTGCGATCACCGCAGTGGCGGCAAGGGTACGAATTTTCACTTCTTGACTTCCTTGTCTGTATGCAAAATGTGCCTGCTGGAGCGTTTATGCCTTCAAGCTAAAGGAACTTCTGGCGAGCGTCAATCAAAAGTTGATTGTCACTTATTATCTTTTATCGCTGGCTCGTCGAAAGAAGGACGCACAAAACCGAGACCCGACGCCGTCATTCGAAATAGCGGGGAATTCTTTTGGTTTTTCATCAAGAGGAGGCCGATCACACCACTCCCGGATGTGACGAGTGTAACCTAACCGGTTCAGTTAGCCAACGGCGCGCGAGCCAGCGCTCACTGGTGCGTCGGAACCGGCGGCGGCGCGCTGCTTTCCCTGACGTTGAGGGCACTGGGCACAGCCTGAATAGTTCGCGGTGGGCCTCCGTCGATGGCTTCTAAGAGGAGGCGCGCTGATTGACGTCCCTGCTCAACCGGATCGCGGTGCAGCGCGGTCACAGACGGCGATGCAAGCCAACAAAGCATGGAATCATCCCAGCTGACCACTGACACCTCGCCAGGCACTGCAGTCATGTGCCGTCGGCAGGCAATGACGCCGCCCATCGCCATCAGGTCGTTACTGAAGATGATCGCGGTAGGCCTGCCCAAGGAGCTGAGCAGGCCCTCTGCTGCCCGGGCACCGCCCTCGACCGTATAGTCGCACTCCACATCGAGGACCTCGATTCCGGCGCGGCCGGCGTGGAGCCGAACGGCTGACTGCCGTGCGTCCTCGTGCAGCAGCCGGAGCGGCCCAGTCACGTGGGCGATCCTCCGGTGCCCCATGGCTTGAAGGTGGCCCACAATAATGGCTGCATCTCCAGCCTGGTCCGCGGTCGTGGAGGCCATACGGGGATAAGGAGCGGAAGCGCCGTGCAGCACGAACGGCAAGCCCAGCCGCTGCAGCAGTGCCTGCCGCGGGTCCTGCTTGAGGTGGTCGAAAAGGATTACACCGTCGACCCGACGCTCCGCGGCCCAGCGCCGATATACTGCCAAGTCCCTGCCTTCCTCGGCTCCCGCCACCCTCAACAGGAGGCTGATGTCGGTCGTGATCAATACTGACTCGATCCCGGCGATGAGCCGCATGTAGTAAGGCTCGGAACCGATGAGCTCCGGTTCCCGGGAGAGAACGATGCCCACGACGCCTGCCTGGGACTTCGAAAGCGCGCGGGCACTGGAGCTCGGGTACCAACCGAGCTCCCCGGCAAGGTCGAGGACCCTCCGCCGCGTCTGCTCGCTGACGCCGGGCTGCCCGTTCAGGGCATAGGAAACGGACGCTTTTGAGATCCCCAACTGCTCAGCCAACCCCGCGATCGTCACTCTGCCCACGGCCGCTCCCCTCTCCACTGACAAGACGGCACCGGAAGGGCGCCCGAGTACTAAGGCTAAGGGCAGAATGCGCGAGGTAGGCCCGAGGGGTCAAAAAGAGAGCCGGGCCTCGATGCTATCCGCGGAGAGCACGTGGTCGATAACCATCCTGCTGGCACCCATCACGCCGGCCTGACCAGCCGCTATTGACTGCACGATCTGCAGTCGCGCGGTGGCTAGGGGCGGCGACTGCTGGTAGACAACCTCCCGCACACCGGCGATGAGGTGCTCCTCAGCGGCGGCGAGGCTACCACCGATGACGATGACTGACGGATTGAGCAGGTTCACACACATGGCTAGGACTTCACCCACGTCGCGGCCAGCCTGCCGAAGAGCCTGGATAGTCCTCGGGTTGCCCCGTCGCGCCAGCGCTAGGACGTCCCGGGCATTGGCCGTCGCGAAACCGTCCCTTGCCAGGGCTGCCGCGACGGCAGGCCCGGCTGCCACGGCTTCAAGGCAGCCGTAGTTACCGCATCGGCATAGAACCGCTTCCCCGCGTAATACGCGAACGTGACCTAGGTCTCCCGCTGTGCCGACGGCGCCCCGTTGGAGCGCTCCGCCGCTGACGATCCCAGCGCCTATCCCAGTTGCGACCTTGACGAACAGGAGGTTCTCATCGCCGGGCCAGTAGGCTGCGCGCTCCCCCACCGTCATTATGTTCACATCATTGTCCACGAGCACATCCACCGGGAACTTCTTCTGCACATATCCCGGCACGTCGAACCCGTCCCAGCCGGGCATGATCGGCGGACTGACGGGCCTCCCGGTGGAGTGTTCCACAGGGCCCGGGAGGCCGATGCCGATTCCTGCGATCTCTTCCACCTGCCGGCCGGCCTCACGCAGCACCTGGTCGCAGAGCCCCGCCACCAAGTCCAGCACGACCTGCGGACCTGAGGCGATGTCGATGGAGTCGCTAGCTTCGGCAACAACACGGGCCCCGAGATCCGTTAGCGCAACGACCGTGTGCGTGGCACCAACGTCGACCGCCAGTACGACCTGCGCCGCGGGCAGGAACGCCAATCGGGACGGAGGCCGGCCCCCGGAGGACAGCGCTTCGCCGGCCGGTCCGACCAGCCCTGCCGCGATGAGCAAGTCAATCCTGGCCGCGACCGTCGAGCGCGCCAGACGCGTCATTGCTGCGAGCTCGGCGCGGGTCCGGGGCCGGCCGTCACGCAGGATCTGGAAGAGATCGCCCGCGCGTGAGAATCCGGCGCCCGTGCCTTCCGGGCCGGTCGGGGTCGACAGAAGGGGTGTGGACATGAGCTAAGGAATAGCACGCCTCACTTGTTCTTGTCACAATCAAAAGGCCTTTAAACGTCCCCACACTTTTGCTTGACGGCCGACAGAAGTTGCCATTACCTTGAAGAACAACCCTAAGGTTATTCCCATTTTGTTGGCCACAGTTTGCACTTTGTAAGGCCGCATTTCCCACTTCATCGGGCCACTTTCAGTTGTTCAGCCGGCCCATAAATGCCAATTCCAAGGAGACACGTGCTTTATTCCCTTCAGCTCTACACCGTCCGCGGCCCACTCGGAATCGATCTGCCCGGCACGATCGCAAGGGTGGCAGGCCTTGGCTACACCGCAGTGGAGCCCTACAACTTTGTTGCCACTGCCGACGTCCTCGCCAAGGCGTTGAAGGAAAATGGCCTGAGCGCACCCAGCGGACATGCTCCACTGCTGCGCGCGGACCAGGACGAGATTTTCGATGCAGCCCGCAAGCTTGGCATCGGTACCGTAATTGACCCTCACGTGGACCGCGCTCAATGGAACACCGAAGAGGACATCAAGGCCACGGCCGAGGCACTCAACTCAGCCGCCCGGAAGGGCGCCACCTACGGTGTCCGCGTGGGCTACCACAACCACGAATTCGAACTCGAATCCCGCATCGGCGGGCGCCCCGCCCTTGAAGTCCTCGCCGGGCATCTCGACCCGGAAGTGATACTGGAGGTAGACACATACTGGGCCGCCGTCGGTGGCGAGGACGCTTCCGCCCTGCTGCGCCGGCTCGGCGAGAGGGTTAAGTTCATGCACATCAAGGACGGCCCGCTGACGAAGGAAGACAAGGACCAGGTCGCCGTTGGTGCCGGCAAAATGCCGGTCTGGGACGTCATCAAAGCAGGGACTTCTGTGGAAGTCGGGGTCGTGGAACTCGATGACTTCTCCGGCGACATCTTCGACGCGGTCGCCGAGAGCCTCGAATATTTGAAAGCAGGACAGAACGCATGAGCCAGCAAACAACCGGCAAGACCGGGCCCGTCGGCGTCGGAATCATTGGCGCGGGAGTCATTAGCAAGGAATACCTCAAGAACCTCACATCCTTCCCCGACGTCAAAGTACACATCGTGGCCGACATGTTCGAGAACGTCGCCGCTGAACGCGCCGCTGAATTCGGCATCGAACAATCCGGTGGTGTCGAGGCAGCCCTGACGCACCCCGATGTGGAAATCATCGTGAACCTTACGATTCCGGCAGCCCATGTCGAAGTCGCTACCGCGGCAGTCAACGCGGGCAAGCACGTCTGGACCGAGAAGCCTTTTTCGCTGGACCGGGAAAGCGGAATCTGCCTGCTGAAGGCCGCCGACGCCGCGGGCGTCCGGCTTGGTTGCGCCCCTGACACCTTTCTGGGCGCCGGCCTGCAAACGGCGCTGCGGATAATCAAGCGGGGCGACATTGGCATTCCGCTCACGGCTTTGACCCTCATGCAGTCGCCCGGGCCCGAGTCCTGGCACCCTAACCCGGCCTTTCTTTTCCAAGAGGGCGCCGGTCCCCTCTTCGATATTGGACCGTACTACCTGACCGCGCTGGTCCAAACCTTCGGCCCCATCGCGCGGGTAGCTGCCTTCGGCTCCAAGTCCCGCGAGAGCCGCGTGATCGGATCCGGACCCCGGGCCGGTGAGGAATTTGAGGTTACGGTGCCAACGCACGTCAGTGCCTTGGCACAGTTCGCCAGCGGCGAGTCCTCGCAAAGCATCTTCAGCTTCGATTCCCCGCTGAAGCGCCACGGTTTCCTGGAAGTCACCGGCACTGAAGCCACCCTCGCCTTCCCGGACCCCAACATGTTTGATGGCGACATCACGATCACCAGACGCGGCACCGACGAGCCGGAAATCATTAGCTCAATTGGTGCCAGCAGCACCCGCGGCTCGGGAGTCCTGGAAATGGCACGCGCCCTCAGAGCAGGCAGACCGCACCGGGCCCAGGGCGAAATGGCCTACCACGTACTCGATGCCATGGTATCCATCTCCGAGTCCGTGCAGTCCGGAGAAGTAGTGGACCTGCAAAGCAGCGCCGCAGCAGCCGAGCCGCTGCCGGAAAACTGGGACCCCTACGCGGCAACACTCTAGACGGTCCCGACATAGCGGCGTCACCACGCCCCGCGTCCGCTACTAGGCGTGGTGACGCCGAAGATGCCGCCTTAGCTAAGTAAACCTTTTCCGGCCCTGCCCCGGGTCAAGTCCCGTGGAGTGGTGTAACGGTTGATCCTTCGCTTAGGCGCTGAGGGCCATGATCGTGTCGGGGTCTGCCTCGTTTCCGGTGTCAGCGGTGGGGCGCATGCGGGAGCGGGCGAGGATGTCGAGGCCGAGATAGCGGCGTCCCTCGGCCCATTCGTCGGTTTGCTCGGCGAGGACGCCACCAACGAGGCGGATGATCGCGTCCCGGTTGGGGAAGATGCCGACACTGTCGGTTCGGCGGCGGATCTCTCTGTTCAGCCGCTCGTTGGGGTTGTTTGACCAGATCTGTTGCCAGAGGTTCTTGGGGAACGAGGTGAACGCGAGGATGTCTGCCCGGGCCGCGTCCAGGTGCGAGGCGACGGCGGGAAGTTTCTCGCTCACGTAGTCCAGGGTCCGGTCGAACTGTGCGGTCACCGCGGCGGCGTCGGGTTGGTCATAGACACTGTGCAGCATCGCTTTCACGGCCGGCCACATGCTCTTGGGTGTCACGGACATCAGGTTCGCTGCATAATGGGTGCGGCAGCGTTGCCAGGCTGACCCGGGCAGGTTCGCGGCAATCGCGTCTTTGAGCCCAGCGTGCGCGTCGGAGGTGACCAGCTGCACCCCGGCAAGGCCGCGGGCGCAGAGATCGGCAAAGAACGCGTTCCATGCCGGACCGGTCTCCGCCGTGGCGACCTGGAGGCCGAGGACCTCACGCCGGCCGTCGCCGTTGACCCCCGTCGCGATCAGGACCACGGTGTTCACGACCCGGCCGCCCTCCCGGACCTTCATCGTCAACGCGTCCGCGGCAACGAAGGTGAACGGGCCGGCCTCGGAGAGATTGCGGTGCCGGAACTCGTCCACGTGCTCGTCGAGATCGGCCGCCATTCTGGACACCTGCGATTTCGACAGGGAGTGGATACCGAGCTGCTTCACCAATTTGTCCATCCGGCGGGTCGAGACGCCGGCGAGGTAGCAGTCCGCGATCACGGTGATGAGTGCGGCCTCGGACCGTTTCCGGCGTTCGAGGAGCCATTCCGGGAAGTAACTGCCCTGCCGCAGCTTCGGGACGGCGACATCGATCGTCCCGGCACGGGTATCGAGGTTCCGATGCCGGTAGCCGTTGCGGTGGGTGGTGCGCTCAGGGCTGCGTTCGCCCCATTCCGCCCCGACAACGACAACGGCATCGGCGTCAGCCGAGAGCAAAGCGTTAATCATGGTCTGCAGCAGATGCCGCATCAAATCCGGGGACGCGTCGGTCAGAGTTTCCTCGAAGGATCACACGGTGACCGCCTTCACGTCAGCAACGACGCAGACAACCACCGTGGCGTTACACCACTATGCGGGACTCCACTGCAAACACGGCGTGATTAGCCAGAGCAACGACCAGTGTCTACCAAAAAACCAACAACCCAAACCGGAGACCCAGTGCAACCTCCAGCCCGCATGGTAGATGTAGCCGCCGCAGCCGGCGTCTCTGTGGCCACCGTTTCGAACGTGCTGCACCGCCCGGACATTGTCGCCGTCCGCACACGAGAAAAGGTGCAGGTGGCGATCCGATCCCTGAACTACACGCCCGGTCCGGGCGCTTCAGCACGGTCGCAGGCAAGTCAGGATAAACACGCGCTTTCATCCAACGCCAAAGCTGAACCGGAGATGGTGCGAAAACGACCAGGACGTCGCGTGGAAAAATGGTCTGCGCACGTCACCCCGTACTTCACCGGTGCCCAGGCTGCCCAAGTACGTGCAGCACTCCACGCGGCTGGTATGGGTGAAGGCTATGCCTCGCTGTCTGACCTAGTCGTGGCCGCGACAATGGAGGAAGTCAAGCGATTGCAACGAAAGTACAACGGTGGACGAAACTGGACGGGCGTGCCCGCTGGGATGATCCGGCAGGGACGTCCCACCCTCGGTGAGGCTGCTATCCGCGAGGAGGATCATGACCACTGCGAGAAGCAAGGGCGTTCGAGCGGAAAACACTCGCTAGGGAATGCGCCAAGACCGATCCAGAGAAAAGCTTCATGATGGGCGGGAGGGGTGTCGGGAATTCCTGCCTCGCGGCCGAGTCCATAGAAAACCTATCCCTTCTATGAGGCCGCGGACAACGGCTACGAACTGCTCATCGAAGGTGAGCCACCCCGTCTTCTAGCTCAGCAAATGTGTTTGGCGCACACCCCAACCTGACGTCAGGGGGGTATCAAAACTGTCAGATCAGGCCCATAAATATAGTTCCTACACATGTCCACCTGGCAGTCCTAAATTCAAACCTGACACTACCCCTGCTCTTCTACCAGCTTCGGCCTGTACTTCTTGGTTGCTGCAGCACGGCGAAGCCTGTGGGAACTAAGGGTGCGTGACAATCGCCTGGGACCGGAGGCGAGGATGAGCGCCCGCAGCATTGACAAGTCCAGCAAGAGTGGAGACGTCAAATATTCGTTCCTCACCCTTCTTAATTGAGCGGGCAGAGCAGACCTTGCCGGCGATGATGCCAAGATAACTGTATGAAGGCGCGCCTCTTCGACCTCAGCTCTACCTGGCACCTCCCCGCCTCGCCCGAAGAGGTGTGGGCCGTAATCGCAGACACCGATATGAGCTGGCCTCAGTGGTGGCCGCACTGCACCTTTGCTGCGCCGCTTGAGCGAACCGATGCGGCGAGCGATACACCGGAGGAAACCCTGAAGGCCACCACGGCTCACCTGAACTTCAAAGCTTTCCTGGGTTACACACTCACCGTCACGATCCACCCCACAAAGGTCGCCGCACCTCGTGAGATAGAGTTCGACGCCGGAGGGCACTTGCAGGGGACCGGACGGGTAACGCTCGTCCCCCGGGAACAAGGCCTGGCAACGCGCATGGACATAGAGTGGCGCGTGCGACCTACCCAGCGTTGGATGAATGTGCTGACACCAATTGCTGCTCCAGCTTTCAGGGCAGCACACGCCCTGATGATGCATCAGGGGGAAAAGGGTTTGGAGCAAGCGCTGGCAAACAATCAGGCCAAGAAACCTGCGTAGACCCGTCTACGTTTGCCTAGTCAGGTCGTGGCAACAGTTCTACGATGTAACTACGTTAGCCGAGCTGGGGAGCCTTCGCAGCCCACAGTTCGAGCGTGCAATAGCAGCCACTAAGAACGGGGGCCACGATGAAGCTTCATCCCACCCTCGCTGATAGTCTCAGCCGCCAGGAAAGCCCTTCTCCGATCGACTGGGAAACCACCTTCCGCAGCATGGTCCTTTACGACTTGGCAGCAGATCTGGAGCTTGGCTTCTTCCTCTCGTACTACCGAAATTTCGCTATCCCAAGTATCGCAACCACTCTCTATCGGAACGGCGAAATCCAGGAGCGTCCCATGAAGCGCTCCTATGACACCGCCATTGTCATTTACGAGCTCATCGCAAGCGGCCTCGATAGCGACCGGGGACAGCACATGATCGCTCTACTCAATCGCGCTCACCGAAACGTCCCCGGCAGCCGAGAGGATTACCTGTACGTCCTCCTGACACTGTTGGTCGTCCCGATTCGCTGGGCCCAGCACCATGCCTGGCGCCAGCCCACACGAGCAGAGCTGGCCGCTGCATCCCGCTTCTTCGCTGAGCTGGGGTCGCGAATGAACATACACGGCATGCCCGAGACCTACGCCGAAGCGGAGCGTTTCTTTGACCAATACGAGGCAACGCATGTCGGTCCATCGATTGAAGGCCAAAAGCTGATGGACGCGACCGTTCAGGTCTTCCAGAGCCGTCTGCCCCTTCCTCTACGACCCTTCGCGGCAAGGATGATCAGCGCGATGCTCGCTGATGACCGGCTCGTGGCCGGGCTCGGGCTCCCCCGCACTGGCCAAATCTCCCGGGCCGCCCTAAGAAGCATGTTGGCAGTCCGCAACAGCTTGCATCGGCGGCGGCCTCTGAACCGAAAGCCCCACTTCACGCCAGGAAAGGCTGGCTCGTCTTTGTACCCGGGCGGCTACTCTTTGGACCAAATCGGCCCCCTCAAGGTTCCTGACCCGTCAACCTTCCGAAGCAATGAACTATCGTAAAGCTCGAAAAGTAGCCCGCAAGGCGGAGCAAGGCTTCGGCTTGCCCAAGGCCCCAACGCTTCAGCTCATCCAGGACAAGCTGGAACTGCAAAGAAACCGTCCCATCATTGTCGACGAACTGCCCGGTTTATCCGGATCGGAACTCTGCGGCGTCTGGCTCATCTGCGCAGACCGGGACATCGTCTTGCATGCGCCCGTGAAGTCAGCCTGGCACCGGCAGCAGATCGTCCTTCACGAGTTCAGCCACATGATTCTCTGTCATGATCTCCAGGACAGTAATGCGGACCTCGCCGCGACCTTCCTGCCTGACCTGAACGAGGACGTACTCCGAGTGCTCGGACGCAGCAGCTACACAGATGGCGCAGAGCTCATGGCTGAAGTCTTGGCGGACCAGCTCGCAACTCGGATCATCAACGGCGACGCCGATGCTATGCCCGAGCCCTTGGCATTTCGACAAGTATTCGGCTGATGGAAGCGGTCCCTGCCGCCGCACTCTGGCTACTGACCGTCCTTCGGCTTCCAACAGCGCTCGATAGGCACCGTGGAAGCGTCTTCCGCGCCACCATCCTCGCTGCAATCGCCTGCACCCTTTATGTTCCAGCGGTCTACTACACCGTCGATCCATTGCTAGGCGGACACAACCGCGTCGGGCTGGTTACCCTCCTGTCCTTGCTCCTGGGGTTCTGGCAATTTCGCACGGCGATTCTTCTCGCGGCGATTACAGATACAGAAGTACGACGGCGGCAGCTCGCCTTGGGCAGGTTCGCTGCTTCCGCCGCATGCAGCACAGTAACGGCCGGGTTTCTCGCCAGCCGCGTCGATGACACTGATCCCAATTTGCCCCTGACCTACGCCGACCAGCCCGGGATGGCAATCTTCCTCTGGACAGGCTCTGCTTTCATCATGTGGGTCTGCCTCGACATAGCCCGAGTCTGCCGCAGTAACGTCCCGCACATGCATGCTCCGGCCTTCCGGTCGGCATTCACTCTTATCGCAGGGGGATGCGTCCTGTTCGCGCTGGTCCTCCTGGACCGACTGATCTACGGAGCCGTGATTGCAGCTGAAGGCGCCGACAGCCAAACAGCTGCCGCCCTGACTAGCTTCTACTGGATTGGAGAGACGGCTGCTGTGCTTCTAGTCAGTCTCGGACTACTTCTCCCCCGTCTGGCGGGACGCCTTAGGCAGGGGATCTTCGCCCTGCATGCAAGGCTGCTTCTCATGAAGATCAGTCCAGTCTGGAACGATGTGACGAACTGTCAGCGTGAGCTGGTCCTGCAGGACCGCCGCACCGCATTGCCTATACTCTTCAGTCGACATGCTGAAACCCAGCTTCACAGGCGCCTCGTTGAAATTCGAGATTGCGAAATGGCCAGCCCTCTGGCCCGCGAGCGCCTCAAGGCACACCACCTACGGGTAGTCGAACGCGCCGAGCTCTTACTCGAGAGCCGCTCGGCAACCCACCTAGCTCGATAGAATCCAGTCTTCACACCTCTGGCATCCAAGGCGTCAGCGTTAGGTGCCATCACGGCCAGTCATGTCGCCCCTCTGAGACTCACCGATGAATCAACGTGAACCAGAAGACGTGCGAAGAGTGCCATGCCGCTTTCGAACCGACGAGAAGGAGCCAACGGTTCTGCTCCATCCGTTGCGCAAACAGACACCGGGGTCGTCGCCACCGGAACACCATCCGATCTTCCACAGTGCCGGCAACAACTCTGAGCTCGCCGCACCTCAAAGCGCAGTTGCAGGCCACGAAGCGTCGTCTGGAGTCCGAGAGGACATTCTGCGAGCGCCAACGCCAAGTGATCCAGTCCAAGCTCCGCTCTCAAGCCGCAGAGATCGACCGGCTCGAAGCCGAGAGTTCGGAACAGCGGCTGAGCATCAACCTCCTCCAGTCGGAGGTCGCACGCCTTAAACGAGCTCAGCGGACTAATGTGCAGGACCTGGCCCACACCGCGGCCTTGCTTGTCTCAATCTCCCGCGTCAAGGGAGTGGCTCTTGACGTCCGAACCTTGGACATCCTCCGACGGCGGGGATGGGATCCAGGCAAACAGCAAGCAGGGGCGCCGCGACTGTGACCATGTCTATCGCGCGTCTGTCTGCCCAGTCGGGTCTGCGCTACCTGTTCAAGACGACCATGATGGATGACGTTTCCATTTCTCCCCCGGACTCCACCACGTACTACTTGAAGGCGGGCACACCCCAGGGCCGTTGGATTGGCGGCGGACTAAACGGGATCAGCAAAACGCCAGGTGACGTCGTCACGGAAACCGACGCAAGGGCGGTTTTCGGCTTGGCGATACATCCGCGAACCGGCACTCCCCTGGGCCGGCCACACGCCCAACGTGCCGCTGTCGAGAACAGGGCGGGCCAATCAGCGCAACGGAACGCGGTCGTCGGCTTCGACCTGACGTTCAGCGTGCCAAAGTCGGTATCCGTACTCTGGGCTTTGAGCCCCCGCAGCAAGCAGCAGCAGATCCTGAGAACGCACCACGAAGCGGTCCAGGCGACCCTTACGTGGCTGGAAACGAATGTAATTCACACGAGGGCCGGTCGTAACGGTGTCGCCCACATCGGCGCACGGGGAGCCCTTGCCGCCGCCTTCGACCACTGGGAATCACGCTCCGGCGATCCGCAGCTCCACACGCATCTGGTTATCGCGAACCGCACTCAACGGGTCACCGACGGATCCTGGGTCACTCTCGACTCCCGTGCTCTTTATAAAGCAGCCGTCGCGGCGAGCGAACACTACAACGGACTCTTGTTCGATGCCCTCCAGCGGAATCTCGGGTGCGACACCGAGATCCGCACTCCCCTCATCACAACGCGCAACCCTAGCCAACAGCTCAGCGGAATCGATGAAGAAGTCATCCGCGAATTTTCTAATCGCTCCCGGCTTATTGATTTGGAAACTGATCGGCTCGTGGCTTCATGGACTGCAGAACACGGCCATCCCCCTACCTCCACGACAACCATCAAGCTCCGCCAGCAGGCAACTCTTACAACACGCCTACCGAAGGCCGAGACGCCCTCACCACTTCACCAACTGTCCGAACAGTGGCAGGCTCGAGCAATTGCCAAAGGTTTTCAGCCGGATGACGTCCTCGCGCACACAATCAACCGCTCCCGCGTCGCCCCTTTTACCTTTATGGACTTCACCCCTGACTGGACCTCCGCCGTCGCGACCATCGCCAGGGAACGGGTTGCCCGACAACGCTCAACCTGGAACCGCTGGAACCTCCTTGCAGAAGCAGAAAGAGTCTGCGCCCAAATCCGCTGCAGCACTTCATCTGACCGCGCCACCCTAGTCGATGCCGTCGCCACCGCTGCCGAACAACAATCAGTGCCGCTCAACGGCTACCGCTATTGCCTTCCTTCGAACGCTGGCTCGGACCTGCAACTCAACCATCGGAGCGTTTTCGACTTCCAGGGGTCACTCCTCTACACAGACACCTCAACGCTCGCTTGCGAGGACGCCATCATGACAGCAAGAAAGGACGACGGCGGACCAACTGTCCGCCCAGCAGTCATCATGGACTCGCTGGACGCCGCCCGCCGCCTCCAAGTGCCGAGGCTACAGGCCGATCAGCGCGCGGCCGTTGCCGACGTCGTCCTTAGCGGAAATCGACTGGACGCTATCGTCGGACCGGCGGGAACGGGAAAAACCACCGCTCTCGGCGCGGTAAAGGCAGTTTGGGAGGCCGAGTATGGGGCAGGCAGCGTCATCGGGCTGGCCCCGGCTGCGGCGAGCGCAGAGGTTCTGGGCCAGGAACTTCGCATGGCCACCGAGAACGTTACCAAGTGGCTGCACGAGTCGATGGGACACGGTGCGGCCACACGGGCTGATCGCTTCTTCCACATTCAGGAACTCCTGGGTTCGTCCAGGTACAGCGAACGCCGGAGCCTTGCATTTGCTCAGGAAGCTGCCCGGCTCGCCGCAACCCAACAGCGGTGGCGCTTCCACCCGAATCAACTCGTCATCGTTGACGAAGCGTCTATGGTGTCCACTTTCCAGCTTGCTGCACTCGTGCAACAAGCAAAGGAGGCCGGTGCGAAAATCCTGCTGGTGGGAGACCCAGGCCAGTTGGACGCAATCGACGCTGGCGGCGTCCTCGGCTGGCTGGACCGCCAAGGAATGACCACCCGCCTCAGCACTATTTGGCGATTCCACGACGAATGGGAGCGCGCCTCGTCCCTCAAGCTGCGGGCGGGAGACTACTCGGCGATCGAGGACTACGAGCAGCATCGGCGGATCCGGCACGGCTCCTACGTGAGCATGCTGGACCAGGCGTATCTTGCGTGGCAGGCCGACAGGCGCGCTGGTAGGTCGTCCATCCTGATCGCCGCGGACAACGAGACCGTCAACATGCTCAACGAGCGCGCCCGAGCAGACCTGGTGGCCCAGGGAGTTGTAGATGCAGAGCTTGCCGCTCAACTCACCGACGGCTTGCGGGCGGGTTCCGGGGACACCATCATCGCCCGCGCAAACAATCGCCGACTCATCGATAGCGAAGGCGAATTCGTCCGAAACGGCACGTTGTTTGACGTCAGAGCCGTCAACAAGCACGATGGCTCGGTTCTCGCAGTGCGGCGGGAGACTGGGGCAAGCGTCGTACTCCCCCAGACCTATCTTGAGACGTCCGTTGAGCTGGGCTACGCGACTACCGCCCACCGATCCCAAGGCCTCACGGTCGACACCGGGCACACGGTGATCACGCAGGGTCGGTTGACCCGCGAACTGCTCTACGTGAGCATGACCCGCGGCCGGTCCGGCAACTACGCGTATGTCAGCCAGGGCAACGACTCTGGCCACCAGGCCGTCGACCCTTCGCAGCAGCTGTCTTGGCGCAGCATCCTCGGCGAGGTACTGGCTGCAGAGGGGGCTGAGCGGACTGCACACGAGGTCCGCGAGGCAGAGCGGACGAAGGCGGACAGCCTTGAACGGCTGTATGCCGAGTACGACTACCTGGCCCAGATCGCTGCCGGTGAGGACCTCAGACGCTGTCTAGGAAAACGTGCCCCACGCACAGTGCAGGAACTAAGCGCGTCACCATCGTGGGGGGCCGCAGTTGCCGCCTGGCGTAAGGCATCAGCACTCAGCCGCCACGGCGCTGAGCATGTCATGGAGCAAACGGTGCAGGACAGTCGTTCAGTGCATGACCCAATAGCCGTCCTCAGCGCGCGGCTTCGTCGCTACGCAAAAGGAACACCGACGACGGCGACAGACCCTTTGAGCGAATCGTTCCCTGTGCTGGGACCCGGGTTGGCAGACATGATCGCCCAGGTCCGCGAACGCATCCGGCAAAGGATGGAATCTGTCACCTGGGCCGCCCTGACGCAGGATGCTCCCTGGAAGGATGAGCTGACTGCGGCCGTCAGTGCGACAGCATCCTTGGGCGGGCTAATTCGCGAAGTTGCCCTGTTCAGGGACAGATGGGGAATCTACGATTCTCACCTGCCATTGGGAGCTCGCCCGGCGGACTACGAGTGGGAAGAGCTAGGCCAACGGGAGAGAATTCAGGAAGAAATTGAGAGGCCCGGGAGCTGCCAGGCTGGCCCTCACGTAGAAATGCGTCCGTCTGATATGCATCGATCCCAGCAGGTCGTCCTTACGTGTTCCGGCTGGCAGATCTAAGCTGATGTAGAGGCAAAACATTGGTCGTGAACCCAGCGGTGAAACCGAGAGTTGCGACAGCCGGGTTGGTACTGGCCAGCGTGGCTGTTCTATCCGGGGCTGCCCTTTTTATGGTTCTCCTACCCTCCGCTGGCGTCCCCTTCTATGCAAAGTTAATGGGCGGGGCCACACTGTTCGCAGGTGCACTGCTTACCGGATGGCAATGGTGGCGGCGGACGACGCGACGGCGCGCGTGGCTGGAACAGGCGACGGAACAGTGGAGATCCTTCAGCAATGCCAAAACGCTCGGCCGCACAACAGCGGAGGTAACGCTCGTCAGCGTTGACGCAGTACAACCCACAGGCTCCTGGGTCACAATCCGATGGAACCGCTTCAACCACATTCAGCGGGCCTGGCTGGAGTCGCTGCGGGTACCGATCTGGCCCGGAACAGTCCTGCTCATCTCCCCGGACCCTGCCCAGGTTATGCCTGGCGCGCCATGGCCTGACACATACTTCATTCAGGCGGTCGATTGCTTGGCCTGGGCACCTGCCCAGGCGCGCCCGATGAGTTCGATAACGCCATCCGCAGTGAGTGCACCTAATACTTGAAGCTCCTCACGCCAAGCGGTCCCCTGCAGTCGCTATTCGAACATATGTTCTATAGTTATTGCGTGATCAAGTCCGGCTCTCCAGAAGACCTCGAGCGCATGATGGCCCGGATGGACGCTGAGTCGAGCCGTCCGATTGATGATCCGGCGCCTATTCGGGACTTCCCGAAGTACGGCCGGCCGTTAGTGTATGTCGGCGGAATCTATGGCAAGGCCGTTGGCTGGACCCACAAGTATGGTCTCATCGAGTGGCTGGACTCCGCCGATAAGTACCACATGGGTTGGGCTCACTCTTCCAGCATCAAGCGGGTGGAACCGGATGAGTGGAAGGGCAGTTCGCGGCTGTAACAGGCACAGCGGTCCATCTGCGAGACAGCAAGACAATGGCCTGGTCCTCCACGGAAGGACCAGGCCATTTCCATGTCTCGCTGGCGGGCAAGCTCAGTAGGCCCACCCTAGGGCGCAGGGTCAGAGACTAACCTCATTCCGCGCCGGCTCGCCGAAAGGGGATACCGACACCGGACCCTTGGTTGCGATGTTGTAGGAAGGCTCCGGCGCCGCCTGCAGGCCAGCCTCTGCTGACGCGCCCGGCCCAGCGGCACGCGCAGAACGCTGGTATGCAGCGGTACCGAAGCGAAGGTCCGGGCCAATAGTCTCTGCGACTATCCGACGAGCCTCACGGCGCTCCCCATCCTTTTCGAAGGAACGGAATTCGAGTTCCCCCGAAACGGTGACGGGGTCGCCCTTCTTCAGCGAATTGGAGGCATTCTCGGCGAGCGCCCGGAACGCGGAGACATTGTGAAAAACAGGCTCACCATCACGCCAGGATCCATCTGGAGCCTGAACGCGCTGGTTCACCGCAACGCGCAGTTTGGCGTGGGCCACACCCGACTCACCGTACGTCAGATCCGGATCTGCCACGAGGTTGCCGGCGATGTTGATCGGTATTTTGGTGCTCATATCGTGCGTCCTTCCTTCGCGGACGGGACTTTCCCATCCCACGCTTCATCGGCTGGCCTCACGGCCCAGAAATTTCGAGACCACGCGACGGTCCCTCTGTCGGCGTCAACCCCGCATATGTTTCCTGGCCTTCAACTCGCGCGGAGGCTTCTGCAGCCGGAACTTTCCCGCCCAGTCCTGGCGGACCGGTCACTTCGAGAATTTCCTTACTTGCGGCCGTCACCCGGCCAAGCACTGATTTGGCAATATCCACACGTGAGGCCGGCTTGCGTGAGGTAGCTCCGCCGGCTGACTGCTCCGCTTCGATAACAGCATCAGCCCAGCCGGACAGATAGCTAGCTGATTGAGGCCCTCGATCAATTCCATGCGCCTTTAGCACGGTGTAGGCCACTGACTCCGCCTCGACTTCGGCCAGCCCACGGTGATCCACGCTGCTCCCGTACAGCTTTCCCACATTGTCGTTCGGGCCGTGGAGCAGAACGTGCCCCAGCTCATGCGCGAGCACCGCTGCGCGTTCCTCTGAGTCCAACCAGCCACCTACCTGAACGCGGTGCTCGGCAAAGTCCGTAAAGCCGCTTGTGAGCCCGAACTGCGAGTCCGTGACGTGCACCGAGAAGCCATGATCGCGCGCAACTCCAGCCAGCGCCTCCCACAGCCACGGCACTTCGACTGAAGTGAGTCCAGCTGATCGAGGAACCAGCAGCGGGGCACCCTCGGTCTGTGAGACGTCGAAGACCGCCTGGCCCCGCCAGCCCGTGATGAGCGTCTTCTTCCCCTCGTCAACGGCGCCCTTGGGAGCCTTGTCGCCAACAGGGATGCGGTGACGTGTGCCGTCAGGCAAGAGCACCTGTTGAACGCGGGCCGTCCTTGGCGCAATCACCCACAAAGCGTGCTCACCGCGAAGAACAGTCCGGCCGTGCCGCTCCCATTCCTTGTAGCCGGCCACGAGCGTGGGCTCGTCGGTACCGCGCTGTGCCATCTGCATCATCAGCAGGGCAACGTTCCCCCCGGAGTAGCGCCACAGGCTGGCGGAAGCGTCAAGGAGAACCTGCCAATGTGAAGGCGATTCAACAGCCTCTTCAAGAATCGAGTGGAGTCCGTCCATCAACGCAGCAACGCGCTCCTCCGGCGCCATTCGCCGAGTCTCCAACGCGGAGTTCAGGCCGGCGGTTGGGCTTGATGGAACTTCGGGTGCAGCGGCCACGACAGCCACCCTTCTGCTTCTTGGACCGCAGCTAAGCTGCGCAGACACCGGTTCATGGTTACCCGATCATCCGAGCGACATGACTCAGAATTCGGGAACCAGTTGATGGGCCGCCTTGCACCAGTCGAGGAAGGCCGGATCGTCGTTCGCCAGCATGCGCGGTGCGGGCTCCTTGTGTGCCTGCAGTCCGACGCATCCGGCCGCCCTGGTGTGCGTCCTCAGGCGTTCGACGGCGTGTGGGAGCCTTTCGTGAAAGGCGAGCGGCCCGAAGCCCGGGTCGTCCGTCGTGTAGGAGGCCAGCTCCGCGCGGTGCAGCGCGTACAACTCGGCCACGATCTCAGGGTGACGCCACCAGCAGTCCGGGACGACCGACGTCGTCAGTTGGTAGGTGGCCACGAGCCATCGCACCCACGCAAATAGCGATCGCCATGTCTCCTGTGATTGCTCGGTCGTCATCTCGCGCCAGCGGCGGGTCACAGATTTGCGGCCAGCCGGTCCGGCAAATGCCGACCTGAAAAGTTGTGCAGTGATTTCGTCGTCCCCAAAGGAACCTGAGGAGGGAACATCAAACTCATCGACGTTGTCACGGCTATGCATCGGGAGTCCCTTCGGTCTTCTGTTGACGCTGCTTGTGCCCGTCGGCCAACAGGCGCTCCATCTCAGCCTTCAGCCGGCGCAGTTCCCCCGCGTCCTTGCGCTTGTGCCATTCCAGGAGATCCAACAAAATGGGCCGCGTGCGCCGACCCAGCATGAGCGCGGTGCCAGCAGGAAGGCGTCGAATCTCGTCCAAGGCGATCACCGGACGGTCGCGAAGCTGTTCACCGTCCTGCCGGCCCTGGGACGACCAGGAACGCGTGGTGAGCGTCAGGCTGCGCTCGCCGAGCAGACCGGCCAGCGACCGGAGGTCGTGTTCGTCAGATCCGCCTCCGAAAATCACCTTGATGATGGCGGAGTCCCAAATTGTCGACGCCTCATCGATAGACCAGCCCGAACGTGCTTGGGAGAGGGATTGCAGGACGACGAGGGTGGAGATGCCGATACCGCCGCCATCGGCGAGCGCCACGGGTAGGCCCGGCCAGGGAGCCAGGTTGGCGATCTCATCGAGTATGAGGGACAGCGGCGGCTCAAGCCTGCCGCCTGGCGAAACGAACGCCATTTCGCGTGCCGCGCTGTCGATGTCGTCGATAAGCGCGGAAAGGTAGGGACCGGCAGCAGCCGCGCCCGCGCGCGTGCCGATCAAATAGAGCGTGCCCCGTTCTCGAATGAACGCCTTCGGATCAAACTCCTCGGACTCGTCCTGCGGGTTCAGTGCCGCCAAAACCTTCGGTGAAGACAGCGGGGCAACCGCTGCCGATACACCGATCCAGGAGTTCGAGGTATTCCGTGGGTCGTCTTCAAGGATTCCCATCAGGTCTGACTGCCAGCCAAGCGCCGCGCCAGGCCTGCCCAGCACCTCCAGCGCTTCCCTGGCCAGCACGGGACTGGAGGACCAGCGTCGGAATGCAGCCACTCCCTCGCCGGACAGCGCAGCAGCATGGAGCAGGCATTGGAGGACGATCAGCGAGCGCTTCTGCCACGCAGCGTTTTCGCCCTTCATCTCCGTGTCCGCGGTAATGACCAGCGCTCGCCGGGTAGCAACGTCCGGGTCCTCGCATCCCCGAACCGGTGACCAGCGGAGGGACGACGGCAAACCTGACATGCCCTGCGGATCGAAAACCGTCACCGGGCGGTTGTGAGAAGCCCTTGCCTTCATGGTCACTACAAGGTTGTCTGCCCGGGTGGACGTCGTCACGACGGCGCCCGGCGCGTCGAGGATGGCATTGATGACTACATACAAACCCTTGCCGGACCGGGGAGCACCTTGGATCACCATCGATTCTTCAGTGGAGACGTGGACCGTGACGCCGCGGGAACGGCCCAGGGTCCAGGACAGGTCCTGGACGGAAGGCTTCACCAGTCCCGGGCGCGTGAACTTCCCCCGTTTCTGCACCGCCCTCGCCCCAAAGTCGTGGACGATTTCGGCGCGACGGGCAACTCCATCGCGGTTCAGGATGTCCTGCCGGAGCCACGCCCCCGATTGCTTCCACCGCCTCCACGCAATCAGCGCAGCCACGGCCAGCGCTGCGACCAGCAGCAGGGCCGGAGCCAGGATCCACCAAACGCTGTCCGTGCCGATTGCGCAGTCCCCTCGGCGGATGACTATCCAGTCCATCCTGTTGGCCAAAAGTCCGACGACAGCACCCGGGTTGAAGGGCGACGGCGGCAAGGCGCCGCAGTGCCAGGAGGACGCGAGCTGCGCCGCGGCCTGCACCAGCGCGCAGAGACATACGTAAGCTGCCGCTCCAACGAGGGCAGCGGTGACGAGCGGATTGTCGCTGGCAGCCCGGGAACTCGCTGGCCGTCTCACAGCATCCTTTCGTCTGTCCCGAAAACGGCCAACTCGTCGGTTGTCACCCGGTTGGCAACGATGAAGGAGCGGTTCCCGACTTTCCAGAGACCGACGCCCTTCGGAAGGTTCTCAACGTGCTCGCACTCAGCTTCGGTGAGGCCCAAGGCTTCCTTTGTAAGTCGCATGGCATCGTGCTTCTGGCGGTAAATGATCCTGGTATCCGCCTCGGTGAGGAGGCCCAGGGCTTTCTGCCGATGTCCGCTGGTGCTGTCACCAATCTCATTGAGGTCAGCGACCTTATGCATGATCAGCAGGTTGGCAATGCCGTATGTTCTGGCAAGACGCCACTGCTCGCTCATCTTCGCCAACATGTAGGGATCGGCGAGCATCCGCCACCCCTCGTCGTACACGACAAGGCGCTTGCCGCCGTCGGGATTGGTGATTGCCGCCTCGAGCCAGGTGGCGCCGCAAGCGGCAGCTAGCGAAAGAGCCTGCTCTGACGCTCCGATGAGGGCGGAGGTATCCATCACCATCATTGGGGCGTCCGCGTCGAAGGCTACGGTGGACGGAGCATCGAACATGCCCTCGAGATCACCGGACACCGTGCGTCGGAGGGAATGGCTGACGGCGGTTCCGCCCTCGACCCCCACGAGAGCCGCCATCTCTTTGGACGGTCGCAGCAGATGGTCCAGCACCATGGGCAGCGTGGGGTTGGAGTTTTCCGCCATGGTTTCCATGAGGGCGATATCCAAGGCCGTGTGCTCGACGGGGCGGAGCGGCATGCCTTGACGCATGAGGGAGACCAATGCCACCAAGAGATAGCGGCGCCGCTGCCGAACGACAGCCTGCCACTGTGCTTCAGTGAGGGCGCTTGACCGCGGCCCGGCGTCCAACGGATTTACTCGTGCGGGGCGGCCTGGTCCGACGGAAATGACTTTTCCGCCTACAGCTTTGGCGACGGCGACCCACTCGCCCTTGGGATCAGAGGCGACTGCTGCTTTCCTGCCCAACGTAATGGACCGCGCCACGAGCGACTTGCCGCACATCGATTTGCCTGTGCCGACGGTTCCAATAACGACGATGGATGGGCCGCTGATGATCCCTTTGTCGTAAAGGATCCAGGGATCGTAGGAGAAGGCTCCTGACCCGAAGACATCGGTTCCGATGTAGGTGCCTTCGTGCCCCAGCCCCGATTCGGTAAGAAAAGGGTAAGCGGCCGCGAAGGTCATTGTTGAGGCGCGGTGCGGCGCTGGACGTAACCCGGTGCGGGCCCCGGAGCGAGTTCGGTTCTTTAGTTCCCCAATCGCCCGCCACGCGAAACTTCTGAAGTCCCGACTGTTCATGCTCCGACGGTGCACTCGCCCGCCCGGACTCCTGTGGTGCCGGTCGGCGTCGTGCTTTCCGCTCCTCCCGGTTCTTGTCCGTCGGAAGGTATTCGAAAGTGGCCTTGGTCGTCTTCATCGCAGTCCCCTTCCCAGTGGCAGGCCGCTGGCAACAAAGGCCGCCCATTGCTGTCCGTAGAGAAGCCACAGCTCAACGAAAGCGCCCGCCGCTGCGGACTCAAGCTCCTGGCGGTGCCGTGCCAAGTCCTCCAATGAAGTCGCTGTGACCGTCATATATGCGGCCGGGCGGACGTCACCGTGGCCGGCGACAATCTCTTCCTCCCGTTGTGTCACTTCTTCCTCCTCGGCCCTTTGCTCACGGGTGAGCGGTCTGTCGAAGCGTGCATTGATGCGGCGACGGGTCTCGTGGGCTTCCTGGGCTGAGCGGATGTCACGAAGTGCTTCGGCGGTCGGTACCGCCCGAATAACCTCGGTGAAGGTGTGGCGGAATTCGCCCACATAGATCAGGGGGTGGAGGAAGCCCGGGAAGACTTTCTGCCGCGGCCATTCAGCAATCCAGAAGGTCTGGTGGAAGCCGGAATCTGTCCGCAGGTAGGTCCAGTGCTCCTCTACGCCCATCGGGCCCTGCCTCATGAGGTCATCCTTAGATTCTGCTGCTGGTGCATTCGACGCCGAAGCTGTCGCGGCCGTCGCTTTGCCGGCGGGCAGAAGGGCAGGATCGAAGGCACCGCGGATGATGGAAAGCAGCCCCGGCTCACCGAGCCATTCCTCGACTTTGACGTTGTGGGTGCCCAGCGACGTTCGTATCGCCTCGACTTCGAGCCGCAGGACGTGTTCAAGGCCGGTGACGCCCCCGCCCGACTCCCTGATCCGCCGTCGCGCCTTGCTCGTGTCCACGACAACGGCGACGACCAGCTCATGGCTCATAGCTGAGCCGGCGGCCCCCAGTAAGTCCTCGTATGCACGTTGGCCCCATCCAGCGTCTTCCTTGTCTCGCGCCGGCAGGGCATTCTTCCTGTAGAAGTCCCAAAGGGACGATGACGGGTAGGGCACGGTGTAGTCCTGGATGGCGATGCGGGCAACGCTTTGCCGTTGGGCCATGCCCGCCTGAACCCGTGACCAAGCCTGGACTGCCCACGCTTTATCGTCAGCATCCAGGAGAGCGAACGAACGCGTACTGCACCTCAGCACCGCGATTGCCTCCTTGCCGTGTCCATCGACCAGGAAGCATTCCGCACGGGCGGTTGTTCGAATTTCGAGACTGCCCAGCCCGCCCGGAAGGGCAAGTCGGCCGGCGAGGCGTGGAGCTTCAGGCTTTGCGAGGAACCTCGTCTGGCCCGCAGCTGCGCGGTAGAAGAACGTCGCGATCTGTTGTGCCCAGACTGGATATGGAACACGGGAGTATTGGAGGATTCCGAGCAGTATGAGCGCGAGCCACATCGGCCCAGTGGTGAATAATCCCATCGGACCGTGGCTTGCGGAGGCAACGATGGCGACGGTAACTCCCGCGGCCACAATGAGCAACTGATACCACTTGAGTCCAAGGAAGAAACCGCGGCGCTCGTACCTTGGGAACTTGACGGCTTCTATCGCGCGCCCGTCTTCAGACATGGGAGGTACCTCCCTTCGGAGGATCAATTCTTGGTGGCTGGGGTTTCGGAGGTTGTGGGCTCGACGCCCCGGGGGTGTTAGCCGGAGGCCGCGCTCGCGGTCCAGGTTCTGTACGTGTACTCTGCTGGGCTGGTGCTGGAGTGATGCCGCTTTGGCTTCCCGGATTTACACCCACGAACCCGGCGGGTTCGCGGGACTGCGGTGCTTCCGGTGGTCCGGTTGAGGATCCTGTTCTCAAAGCTCTCTGTCCTCCATCGCGATTCGGTGAGGTCAACCCGGCGGGCACAGGAGGAGCTGACACCTGTGTCGGAAAGACGTTACGGCTTGAACTGACGGGCCGAGTCATAGCGGAACGACTCACCATGTTCGCGAGGGTCAGGCGGCCGCCTGCCTGCCGGCTAATCTGCCGGGCCGCAACACTGGTGCTTCGCGACAGGACATGACCACCGCCCGCCGTTTGGGCAGCTGCAGCCAGTTCCCCTCCAGCGAAGCTCACCAAACGCAGAGCCATCATGGGTGCCCCACACGCGAGGGCCATGCCTACGGTTCCGGCTGCCAAGCCTGCGAACGACTTGGAATCGGCGAAGAGCTTTACGGCGACGGCCAAGACGGTTGCAGCCAAGGGTTTCGCCACAACCAATGCGATAACGACCTCACACCAGCGACGAGCCCATGATTTTGTCTTGTCCCAAGGCAGCAGCATGAGTGCCACGGGAGCCACGGCGGCGAGGACAACGAGGGCAAACGATCGGAATATCATCGAGCACATCAGAATGAAGGCGAGTATCCAGACGACCACGACGGCCATCATGGTCACCACGGCCGCGCCCGCCGGGCCGCCGGTGTTACCGGGAGCCAGCGAGACCAGGTTCCATTCCCGGCCGCTTCCCTGTGGCGCTCGTTCAAAGCCGAAGAGCCGCATGAAGACGAGGTAGGGATCGGAACCAATGGATTGGAGCAGGGCGGCGGATGCCTGGTCTGTTACCCGGGTCAGCTGACGAACGAGGTAGACGGCGGCCCCAACCAGTGGGATGGCGAGGGCGCCGCCTACCATCGCCCTTCCAATGCGTCTCGGTTGCTGGCTAATCAGCCCGGAGAGCAGTTGCAGAATCATCACGACGGCGAGCGGAGTCACCATCACAACAACCCACCAACTCGTCAGCCCTTCGATGGACAGCCATTGCGAGTCGTCGACGTTCGACACAGTGAAAGCACCCGAGATGAAGGCCCACAGCCACGACGCCATGTTCTGCAGGATGTTTGCGAACAGTGACGTGACCGCGCCGAGGGCGTTGTCGTTGGCCTGTGACACCAGGCCGCATCCGGGTGGCCACCATCCATTGAGATCGCACTCAACGGGCATGACCTAGAACCCGAGATGAAACGCGGTCTGCGACCAAAGGATGTAGCCATTGATGCCGCCGAGGATAGCCGCCACGGGTCCCGTCCAGAGCAGAATCACGCCGCCGCTGGAGGCCAGGCGCGAGGATTGGCTCAGCTTGCCGGCCAACAGCAGCGCCGCGCCGATGATCGCCACGATGGCGATGATGATGAAGGCGCCGACAAGGATGCCGCCGCCTATCTGTTTGAGCGATTCAAGGAAGGGAAAACTCGCGTTTGGCGTGATCCCCGGGTCCACCGCTGCCAGAAACATGGGTGCTCCGTCCGTCGTATTCCATGGAGTGAGCAGATGAGCTCAAACATTCATGGATGGAGCGGAGGTCAGCGACATGACCGGACACCGAACACGCCTTTCGGACGGCATGACGACCAGACGTGCTATGTCCCCGCTCACCGCAGTGAGGTGGGTCTCCCACCCAGGCCTTCATTAGGCGCTAAAACCCCTCTAGCCCAGATGCCCCACCGATTGCGACAGGAGCCGTCAGCGCGGAAGCAGATCAAAATAGGCGGTGCCAGAATTCCAGCTGATTGGGTGCAGTAATGTACCCACGGCAGGGTTCAAGGCACTCCACATCATGCCGTTGCCGGCGTAGATGCCAACGTGCCCCCAACTGTTCGGTCCCTGCGGATTCTGAACCACCAAATCCCCCGGCTTCGGGGTGTCCGTCCGTACCCCAACACGCCACTGCTCTACCCGGGGCAATTCGATACCGGCCTGACGGTAGATCCATTGCACGTAGCCCGAGCAGTCCCAGGCTTTGAATGCAGTGCCGCCCCACACATACCGTCCACCCATGCCTTCCTGAGTGAACCGCAGAATGTCGCGGCGGAGCTGAGGCAAATTTTGCCAAGACGCTGCAGGCCTCGTGTCGGGTGCCCACAGTAAACAAGAATCCGGCGAAGTGTCCGTTTCCAACGCAGCAACGACTGCTGTCGCCGCCTGCTCCCAACGCGCATAGAGTTCGGGAAAAGCAGATACTTGGACAGCCTGAGCAGCAAGGCCTTTGTCCATTGCCTGCCACCCGGGTATGTCGAGCAGCCCTCGAGGACTTCCTCGGTTCGGACCGAGCGGGCCGCCATAGAAAGCGCGCGCGTTGTAGAAAGCGTCCATAAGCTGCTCGACACTCCCCCAGCCCGCTCCCGGACGCTGTTGCGCCGAGCCTATCGAGTCATGGTCACTGCCAACGCCGTCATTCGGAAAAGCCATGGAAGCCGGCACCATGGGGTTGGCGAGCACACGCAAACTCGACTCCTGCATCGCCATCATGATGGCAATGATCTGTCCCGAACGGGGTACGCCAAGCTGTTTGCCGACCCCGATGTAGGCGCGGGCCACACGTTCCTGTCGCGAGTTCAGCTCGTATAGCACCTGGCTGCCGTCGCGGACCTCCATGCCGTCGCTAGTTCCTGTACCAGTGCTGATAGATGCAGCATCAGCTGGCACACAAGCGACAGCCGACTCGCCTCTCATACCGGCGAATAGAGCCACGCCCGCGACGAAGGCCATCAGCGAGAGCAGCACAACAGTGGTCACAGCTGCAGTGATTACCTTCACCAGTGCCCGTCGCCTGACCAGACCTGCCACGGCCACAAGGCCGACCATCAGTAGACGATCCGGTCGGCGGTCGCATAGAAGGCAACCATGGCGCAGCGGTTAGCGGGAGCTGTAACCGCGGGCGGGCAGTTCAGCATCACCGTTATGGGTGCGGAATAGGCGTTTCGGTCCGTGCTGGTCTCATCGACCACTTGCACGATCACAGTGCACACATGAAGACCTGCCCAGGGTGGTGGGAATTCCTGAACTTTGGCTAACTCAAGATCGCAGCGAACAGACTGCGCTGTGCCGCTGCGGCGCGCCGACTGCTGTCCAAGACTCGCAAAGGAAGCGGCAGTCACACCAGTGGCCTCAAACTCTGTGACCAACACGGATAAGGGGTTGGATCCATCGGGAAGCAACTCCCACCACGAGCGCACCCGTGCATACACATCCGAGTACGACGACGAGCGGCTGTCCCACGTGTAGATTCCCCTTGCTGCCTCTAAAGCGAGCGCGCGGAAGTCGCGCGATGGAGGAAGATCAACACGTGAGGCCAGTGCGGCTGCATCGGTTTCGCTAGGGACGGCAGAGGGCGCCGTTGCTGAGGGCGTCCCGGAAGATGCCGGCGCTACAGGCGTGCGTGGTGCCGCACTTGGGACTGGCACCGCACCCGGCCCATGGCTCGGCCAGAACAGATAAACGAGGCCACCTATCAGCAAGAGAACGAAGAGTCCGGCAACGAATGAGCGCTGACGGCCTACCGCATGGAGTGTGCGCAGTCCCCGGCTTCCCGCCCCCCAGACAACCATGGCTTAGGCGGGCTGCCTGTTGGCCTCGTGCTGGAGCACCCGCCAAGCTGTCCTGTACAACTGCCGTGCGAAACCAATGTTCACCGCGACATACCGCTCAGTGACACCAAGCTCGGTCGCTAGCGCGGTCATCTGTAGGGACCTAGGCAGGCCGCGCAGCCCCGGGCGGACTATGGTCTGCGCGACTCTTCTCAGAACAGCCGTGGGAAGGCAATCGGCAGCACACCGGCAAAGACCTTCCATGCTTAGCCCCGGCTCGGGGTGGCAGTTCAGTGCAGCATTGATCGTCATAGCGGTCTGTCGCACGACAGTAACGGCACGCCAGCGTCGCCTGTCCCTTGGCGATGGGGGTCCGAAGTGCCTTGGCCCAACCAGGCTTGAGACAGCGAGTTGCCACGTGTCCTCCTTGACGTTTCTCTGCACCAGGCCGAGCATGGCCTGCGCCCACGCGTGGTCGACATACTTCTCGGTGCTGTCCCAACCCAAACCGGCACTGACGACAGCAAGCACCTCAGGCGAGGCTTCCGCCGTCGTGAAATCCAGGAGTAGCGGCAAGGTCTGATGACTAAGTTCGCGCCGTACGTGTGCCGCGCAGACTTTGTTGCAAACGCCCTGGACCCAAGCTTCGAACGGGATTCCCGGCAACTCCCGGTAGCGCCCCTTCGTTACCCCGTCCCATACCGCGACCCTAATGTCCTGCATTAGGTCGTCCACATCGCAGGTGCGTCCAATCCGCGCCAGGCGCGAGACGACGTAACCCTGCACGCTGTTCACCGCGCTCATGATTTGATCGAGCGGTATGTTGCACTCCCCTGCCGCAGGAGGGTACAGCAACGAGACGTCGACAGTGACAGTTTTGGATGGTTCCGAGCTGTTTTGATTTGGCTTAGCGTCGATTTCCACGACTTCACCACTTTGTTCAGATCGAGTAGTTAGCAGAGTCGCGGGAAGAGGCCACTCGCGGACGTGGATACGCAGATCCAGCAACGATCAGTAGAAGCTACAGAAATTATTGTCGAAGATACTTATAGTATCGTCAAGGGTGCGCTTCTTACTTTTTCGTCAACCTTCGGGAAGAATGTGGCTATGCCGCGGATTACCCAGCCCCACGACGCCGCCTGGTCGGCCGACGTTGAGGCCGCCGTCGCTACATTCGGCAACCGGTCCCGGAACGAAATTCTCCGATTCCTAACGGCTAACGGACCGGCAACACGGGGCGACGTTGTCGCCGCTGTGAGCGCCGGCGAGCCCAGCGTGGCCAAGCACCTCGCGGCCTTGGAGGAGGCGGGCGTGGTGGTTGTCGACGTCGAACCTGGGCGCCGGCACGGACGGTCCCCCCGGTACTCTGCCAACGCAGTCCGTATCAAGGAACTACTCGACGCACACCTAAGCTACCTGCTCGAGAAGTAGTGGCGACGTTGCGACGGCGGGTGGTAGCGCCTATTCGACCTGCTCCGCTGTCATACCCGCGTCTGACGACGAACCCGCTGCTGCTTGCTCACCTTCCGGCCGCCGGTTGATGTCCCTGTTCAAATACTCCGTGATGGCACGAAGCGTCTCCGGGGACACATCACCAAGAGTCCTGGCCGCAAAGGTCTTCACTCGAGCTGCACGCAGGGACTTTACAAACTCGAGCTGTGAATCAATGCGCTGGGGCAACTCAGCCATCTCGCCACCCTGCAGATATCCAGGGTCTACATTGAAGATTTCGCACAGCGCTCCCAACAATGCTGGGTCGCTCACAAGCCTGCCCGTGCCGTCCTTCATATAGAACCAGCGGGCTCTGGAAAGCTTGATTCCCCTGCTCTGCAGCTTCTGCTGAACCTCACGAAACGTGACGGGCTGACCTCGCTCGGCAACCACAACATCAAGCAAAAGGTTCAGACGCCGCGCCAATTCTGCCTGCGGAGACAAGCCGCCACCGAACGCCTGTTGATCAGAAGACAAACCCGCCTCCCTCCTGGTGAAATGCTTCACGACGGCCCCTGGTGCCCAGTGTATTCCTCTGGCGAACGCCGCCTGCAATAAGGCTTGTCGGGACGCTTCCATCCCCATGGGGATGAGCGTATCGTTCTCCTGTAGACCCGTCTACAGACGCGTTCAAACTTCCCCCAACGTCACTCGGTGGTGGTCTCCGTGGCAGAGGAAATTTTGATGAACCGGACGCGAAGCCGACTCCTTCGCTTCCTGATCTCGCATGGCCCAGCGTCTTTGAGTGACGCCTCTCTTGCCTTGCGGCTTTCGCAGTCGACCGTTCGTCGCCACATGGTGTTGCTGCGCGGGGCAGGCTTTGTCACGTCGACGGCAGGAACATTTACCGCTCAACTGGACCAGATCGAGAGGCAGCTGCAGGAGCTATCTGCCAGGTTTCAATCTCGTGCTGCCGACTTCGGGAACCCAAACGCTCATGCATCGTACCCAAAGGTATTGGCGTTCCACTCAAGCGAGTGCCGTGATACCTCACAAGAATTTAGCTGAACGACTTCAAACAGGTTTCTTGCGACTTGATTTGAAGCTTCAACAGGACTTGGCCTCGCCCGCAGTGCAATGACGGAGAGGTCGCCGGGGAATGCCAGGGTGGCGTCCCGGCGGCAGGGGTGACAGGGTGCTCCAGAGGCCGTCGCCGGGAGGCAAGGGTAGTCATTTCTATACACGGAATTTTTTTCCACGCTGAACGCCTCTACGCCGTTAGCCTACCCGGCAGATAAATCCGGTTATGCACCGCCCAAGCCTTCAAGGGCCTCCCGCTCTTCAATCATTGACCGGATCAATTCCGAAATGGCGTCCTTTTGCCGTTCGCTGAGCTTTTCCGTACCGGCCGGTATGGAAAGCGGACGAGCTCGAGTTCCTGATTTTATGAAGTACAGATCTTCGACGGGAACACTGAGGGCGGCGGCCAGCGCGGTCATGTTCTCCGGCGCGGTGCTCGTGCCCTTCATGATGACCGGGTTGACCACAATGTGGTTGAGCCGAGCCGCCTTAGCCAGTTGCCGGATCGATGTGTATCCGGCGCGGGCCATCAGTTCTTGCCACTACCTTGGAACTTCCGCCACTACCAACCTCCTACTCGCCGAGCAAGGCCTTGAGTTCTTCCAGGGCCTTGGCCGCAATAGATTCCGCTTCGTTCGGCAGGTGCTCCCAACCGATAACACCCTCATTTCTCTTCGCACTTTGGTACTCGGAAACCAAATCGAGGAATTTGCTCATATCTGCCATGACTGCATCATCACACACCCTCCTATGAAGTGGGGAGGGAGAGGACACTACCCGGCGAAGTGTCCGGGGCGTCCGCGGCGCAGGGATCCGCGATACCCACCACGCCGAACCCAGCGGAGCGTCCCGGGGGTCGTTGCGCCGGCGATTCGTTGCCCCCTACCTGTCAGCCCCCGGGGCTACGGTGTGAAGGCACCGGGGGACGAACGCTCCCACGGAGTAGAAGGGGTAGACCAATGGCAACGAATTGGACCTGTGACAAATGTGGGTCGAAGGTGGTAACTCGTAAGCAGGACGTGACGAGTCTGGGTGACGCAACGAGGCAGTACATGGATATGCCTGCCTACTGCAGCAATGCTCAGTGCCAGAACAGGAACCCGGCGTTTCACACGTTCGGCTGGTGTTCTGAGGCGCCCTAAGAGGGCCGGCGTATAGGCCCCATCCAGCTCGTCCTGTCTGGTTGTTCAACTCTGGCAGGAAACGGGTGGCAGCTAGGTTTAGCTTCCCGGACTAATAGATGCCCCGGCTTAGTCATGAGGACTGGCCGGGGCTTTCCCCGCTCTACTGCGTGCGAAGCGTTCGGATAGCTTCGCCTATGCGTCTGTGTATGTCTTCCAAGCCCTCCAAGGTAGTTGGCAGGGAACACGTCTGATCTTCCACAGATTCATCTGACTGCCAAAATGCCAGTTCGATTCCTATGGGCTGGTCCGGGTCTTCTGGTTGGTATGCGTAGAGCTGGATGATATCGATGGTGGGAGGGAACCCGCCCAAGCTCTCAAATGCACCTTTGAGAGCTTCAAGTGATGGATCAGACGGTGCCTGAGAAGCGGGTTCGGGTGTGGACGCAACATAATCGGGGTGCAACAGAGTGCGCCTTATTTGGCAATCGGAGTCACCTGGGGCGTGGCCTTCGCACCACGGCTGGCAGTCTGTTAGCGGCCATGAAAAACTGCCCATAGGCGGCCACGAAAATGCCCACTGACGGCCAGCAAAACTGCCCACCGGTGGCCATGAGATCTGCCCAC
>NZ_JBFBKY010000032.1:0-29088 GCF_040702335.1 Pseudarthrobacter sp. NPDC080039
TTGGCACACTATTGAGTTCTCAAACAACAGACACACCCGGCACCACCCAAACCAACGTTCAGGATCGCTCCGGAGCAACTTTTCAAACTTACCCGATCCCCCGCCCCGACGCAAATCCATCATTCAGGATTCCCACCGGCAAGAAGACCGCCCCAACCCTTTTCCAGCGCCCTAAAGAGCAACCAAATAATGGCTTTGATTTGGGGGTTTTTGGCCACCCGGTGAACAGTTCTTCACTGTCTCCCCCGCGGCGACTTAGAAAACAATACACGCACCCCGCCCCCACCGCAAACCGGCCCTCCCGGGGCTGGAAATCCCCGGGATTCCGCGGCGAAACCCGGGGCCGGGTACCCAGGCAGCCTACCGGCGTCGTCATTCCGCCCTGTGTGCTGCCGCACACGGGTTTCGACAGGCTCAACCACCGACTACCGGGTGGGTTAAACGCAGAAGGGCCGGCAACCCTAAGGTTGCCGGCCCTTCTCAAGCAGCTGGAATCAGCGGTGCTGAATTACCAGGATGACTTGGTGATGCCCGGGAGTTCGCCCCTGTGTGCCATGTCGCGGAAACGAACACGGGAGATGCCGAACTTCTGGAAGGTGCCACGGGGGCGGCCGTCGATGATGTCGCGGTTACGCAGACGGATCGGGGACGCGTTGCGGGGCAGCTTCTGCAGGCCCAGGCGGGCTGCTTCGCGTGCTTCGTCGGTTGCGTTTTCGTCAACCAGGGTCTTCTTCAGTTCGAGGCGCTTGGCAGCGTAACGCTCAACGATGACCTTGCGCTGCTCGTTGCGAGCAATCTTGGACTTCTTAGCCATGTTTAGCGCTCCTCTCGGAATTCGACGTGCTGGCGGATCTTGGGGTCGTACTTCTTCAGGACCATGCGGTCCGGGTCGTTACGACGGTTCTTGCGGGTTACATAGGTGTAACCCGTGCCCGCGGTCGACTTGAGCTTGATGATGGGACGTACGTCCTTGTCCTTAGCCACTAGAGCTTCACCCCACGAGCCAGAATGTCGGCGACGACTGCGTCGATACCGCGCACGTCGATGGTCTTGATGCCACGTGCAGAAACCTGCAGGGTGACGTTACGGCGCAGGGACGGAACCCAGTAGCGCTTCTTCTGGATGTTCGGATCGAACCGACGCTTGTTGCGGCGGTGCGAGTGCGAAATGCTGTGCCCAAAGCCCGGCTCGGCCCCGGTCACTTGGCAGTGTGCTGCCATGACTTCTCCTCAAGAATTGAAAGTAATGATCCGCATATCTGCTGCTGGACCATGCTGCCAAGTGCGACCCACAGAATGTACGGGCAACGGTTAGTTACGCAACTTGAGCCCCTAACTACCGGCCGCCTGGAGAAAATTACCGGGCAACCGGAGCAATTGCGCACGCTCCGCGCACTTAGCGCCTACCAAGTCTACGAGTTGACGCAATTAAAGACCAATCGGGTGTATAAGAGGCCGCGGTGGGCGCAAAGGCACAGGTTGGGCTGTCCCCTATTCACAGCAGGGACATAGCTTCCCCCCGCATCTTTAGATGCATGAACACACAGCTCCTGCCGGCATCACCGGCCGCAAGCAGCTCCGGCCGCCCGGAGCTTTCCCCCGGGAAAAGACCGCCCCGCGGCTGGTTCGCCCGCCAGTACCGGCAGCGCATGCTGCGGACGGACCTGCTTACCGTCATTGCGTGGGCCTCCGTTGCCGCTGCCATCGCACTGTGGCTTGCCGACGGCAGTGCCACCAACATTACTTCCCCCGCCTCCCTGTTCACGGCGGCGGGGATCATGGCCGGGCTGGCGGGCATGGACCTGGTCCTGCTCATGCTGCTCCTGGCCGCAAGGATTCCGTTCATCGACCGCACCATCGGCCACGACCGTGCCCTCGAGTTCCACGGCAAGCTGGGCAAACCCTCCCTCTACCTCCTCCTGGCACACGGCCTCCTGCTCGTCATCGGATACGGCATGGCCGAGGGGCTGGACCCTGTCAGCGAGGCCGTCAACCTGTGGGTTCAGGTCCCCGATATGTGGCTGGCCTTCGTGTCCATGGCGCTGTTTATCGCCGTCGTCGTGACGTCCCTGGTGGCTGTCCGCCGTCGTTTCCCCTACGAGTTCTGGTACGTAGTGCATCTGCTGACCTACGCGGCGGTCGCAACATCAATCCCTCACCAGTTCAGCGTGGGCGGCCTCTTTGCGGCCGGCAGCTGGCAGCGCTGGTACTGGCTGGCCATCTGCATCTACACCGGCAGCGCCCTGGTGTACTTCCGCATCCTGGAGCCGGTGCTGGCCACGGCGCGGCACCAGCTCACCGTGGCCCGGGTGGAGGCTGTGGCGCCGGGCGTGGTGAACATCGTGATGCGGGGCCGGAAGCTGGACCAGCTGGCTGGGACGGGCGGCCGTTTCTTCATCTGGCGCTTCCTGGCCCCGGGCATGTGGTGGCACCCCCACCCCTTCAGCCTGTCCGCAGAGCCTGTTTTCAATGGTCCCGACGGCCAGGGGACGCTGCGGGTGACCGTCCGCAACCTTGGCAGCGGCTCCGCCCAGCTTCTCCGGCTGCGGAAAGGCACCAAGGTGGCCCTGGAAGGCCCTTACGGCCTGCTCAGCACGGCCGCCCGGACGAAGAACAAGGTGGTGATGATCGGCGCAGGCATCGGCATCACCCCCCTGCGGGCGCTGCTGGAAACCACCCCGTTTGCCCCCGGCGAGGCCACGGTCCTGCTCCGCGGGCGCACGGAGCAGGAGCTTTACCTGGGCAGCGAAATCCTTGACCTCTGCCAGTCCCGCGGGGTCAGGCTCTTCCACCTCACCGGTCCGCGGGCCCATGGCCACTCGGCCTGGCTCCCCGAAGACTCGGTGCGCAACGGCTACAGCCTTACCTCCTACGTGCCGGACATCAGGGATGCGGACGTCTACGTCTGCGGTCCCGCAGCGTGGGCGGCCAACGTCATAGCGGATGCCGGGAAAGCCGGCGTCCCCGGGGAACAGATCCATCACGAAAGGTTTGACTGGTGAAATTACGCGGAACAGCCGCAGCAGCTTTGGCCTCCGCCGGGATCCTCCTGGCTGGTTGGCAGACAGGCACCCAGGTCAACGGCATCAGTACCGTCGCATCAAGTACGACGGCGACAGGCACCACGGGTGCCACCGGTCCGGGGCCATCCGGCACAGGTTCGTCCGGCACGGGTGCGTCCGGATCCACCGGGTCCGCGGGGGCGTCGGGTTCGTCCAGCTCCTCAGGGTCCTCCGGTTCCTCTAACTCCTCTGCCTCGGGCACCTATAAGGGCAGCACCGTGCAGACGCGTTTTGGTCCGGTCCAGGTTCAAATCACGGTGGCAAACGGCAAGATCACCGATGTCACGGCACTCCAGCTGACCAATTCGGACGGCAAGTCCATGCAGATCAGCAACCGCGCGGCCCCCCTGCTTCGCAGCAAGGTCCTGGCCGCGCAGTCAGCAAATGTCCAGACCGTCAGCGGCGCCACCATCACCAGCGACGCGTACCTGACCTCACTCCAGGCAGCCCTCGATGCAGCGAATCTCTGACCCCCTGCCGGGCACCGGGGGCACCGTCCTCAAGGCCCGCACTTTTGAATGCATGGGAACGGTCATCGGCCTGACGCTTCCGGTGGGCAACCCGGCGGAAGGGCACGCGGGGCTCGACGAGCTCGCTGCCGCAACCGCCGTCGTCGAACTTCTTTTCCGGGACCTGGACGAAACCTTCAGCCTGTACAGGCCCGATTCGGAGGCGAGCAGGCTGGCCCGCGGTGAGCTAAAGCTGTCCCAGGCCTCGGCGGGGATGCGCGAGCGGTACGCCGAGGCGCACGAATGGCGCCTGCGAACCGAGGGCGCGTTCACCCCCGAAAGGCCCGACGGCGTGCTGGACCTGTCCGGGATTATCAAGGGCCACGCCATCCGGGAGGCGGGAACCTCGCTCCTGGCCTTGGGGCGGCGCGATTGGTGCCTCAATGCAGGTGGCGATGTGCTGGTCAGCGGCTCACCAACGCCCGGCAGACGTGAAGCGTGGAAGGCCGGAATCGTGGACCCAGCGGACCGGCGCACCCTGATCACCGGCTATGCGCTGGGCGGCAACAGCCCGCACCGCGCGATCGCCACCTCGGGCTCTGCTGAACGCGGTGAGCACATTTGGCGGGTGGGAAACAGCGCCGAGTTTGTCCAGGTCACGGTGGCCGCCACGGATATCGTCACCGCCGATGTCCTGGCCACGGCGATTGTTGCCGGCGGAACGCGGATGCTGGACCGGGCCGCCGACAACTGGGACGTCGCGGTGCTGGCCATCCGTGCCGACGGCTCGATGCTGGCGACGCCGGCCTTTCAACCGGCCTGATGGCCTTGGCGGCGCTGCCGCTAGAGGCGGGTGAGCTGCGGATACCTTGGCTGCAGGTTGTCCCCGGATGACTTGCCGGTGACACGGCGGACCACCCACGGCGCGGCGTACTCACGGAACCACTGCGCGTTGGCGCGGATGGCTTCGGCGCCGCTCAGTTCCGGCACCGGGGTCATGGGCGGGACATCGATGGAGTGCTCGTATTTGAGGACCTCAAGCACGCGCTTGGCCATGTTGGCGTGGCCGGCTGCGGACATGTGCATCCTGTCGTGCGCCCACATGCCCCAGTCGTAGTACTCGCTGAAGCGCCAGTAATCCACCAGCAGCGCGCCGTGGTCCCCGGCGATTCCGCGGACCAGTTCGTTGTAGATGGCGGTGCGGCCGCGCATGGTGCCGAAGACCTTGGACCCCCGGGCGTCGAAACCCGTAAACATCACCACGGCAGCACCGGTGGCGGCGAGCTTCCCGACGGCGTCGTTGTATTCCACCAGCAGATCGTCAATGTCCACGCGGGGACGCAGGATGTCATTGGCGCCGGCGTAGATGGTCACCAGGGTGGGATTAAGTTCGACGGCGGCGTCCACCTGCTCGGCCAGGATTTGCCGGAGTTTCCTGCCGCGGATGGCCAGGTTGGCGTAGCCGAACTCCGGGTCGGCGGCGCAGAGCTGTTCGGCCACCCGGTCCGCCCAGCCGCGGACGCCATTGGGGCGTGAGGGGTCATCGTCACCCACGCCTTCGGTGAAGGAATCGCCGAGGGCCACGAACCGGGAAGTAAAATCCATGCGGTTAGTTTGCCACCCGTTGCCGGAAGCAACCAATCAGCGGGTCAGCTTTTGGTTTCCCGCAGGATCCAGTGGTCCTTGTCCAGCCGTCCCACCACCTTTTCCCCGATCCGGGCCAGGTCCAGAACTTCCTGCTCGGTCAGGGCGTCAAGGAACAGGTCGCGCACGTCCTCGACATGCGCCGGGGCCAGGCCCACAATGGTGGCCATGCCTTCATCGGTCAGGTGGGCCGTGGTGACCCGCGCGTCCGAGGGGTGCGGGCGGCGTTCCACCCACCCGCGCTTCTGCAGCTTGGTGACCACGTGCGAGAGGCGGGACAGGGAGGCGCTGCTGCGGGCAGCGAGTTCGCTCATGGGCAGGAACCGGTCCTCGGCTTCGGAGAGCATGGCCAGGACGGTGTAGTCGAAGAGGGACAGCTTCCCCGCAGCGTGGAGCCTGGTGTCGAGGGCCGCAGGCAGCAGCGTGTTGATGCTCACCAGCGCCAGCCAGGCACGGCGTTCGTCGGCGGTGAGCCAGCGGGGTTCGGTCATGCGCCCCATTCTACGATTGATCTTTCAAGTAGCCCGCCCGGCCCCAGTAGGCTTGCCCCATGTATGTTGTCTCGCTCACCTACCGCGTGCCCCAGGAGATCGTCGACTTCCACAACGACGCGCACATTGCCTGGCTGCAGAAGGCGTTCGACGACGGCGTCTTCATCGCTGCCGGCCGCAAGATCCCCCGTACCGGAGGGTTGCTGCTGTCGCAGGCTGAACGGCAAACCCTGGATGCCAGCCTGGCGCAGGACCCTTTCTACACCAACGGCGTGGCCGACTTCGAGGTGCTGGAGTTCCACGCCGGCCGGGTGGCACCGGGGTTTGAAAACCTGCTGGACACCCCTCCCCAGCCTGCCCCTTAAGGCTCGGTCCCGCCGTCGGACCTTTCCGCCGCCAGCTTCTTCAACCCGCCTTTTCGGGGCACCTTCACCGGCTCCGGCCAGCGGGGAGTGAGGGTGTCCCCCAGGGTGACGCCGCGCAGCTTGCGGCCGAAGAGCGGCAGGACCCAGTCGTGGACCCAGCGCCGCTGGCGCCGTTCCCATTCCCGCAGGGTCATCCTGGGCGGCGCTTCCCAGTCCTTCGGCTTGATTTTGTGCGGCACCCCTAATTGGTCCAGCACCTGCCCGGCAAGGTACTTGTGCCCCGCCTTGGACATGTGGAGCCGGTCAGAGTCCCACATCCGGCGGTCGTGGAAGGCGTCCAAACACCAGTAGTCCACCAGCACGGCACCGTGAGTGTCCGCGATCTCCCGCACCCGTTGGTTGTAATACGTGTTGCGCTTCTTCAGCGGTTCAAGCAGCGCAGACACTTTGACGTCGAACCCGGTGAAAAGCACCATGGTGGCCCCCGTCGCGGCGAGTTCTGCAACGAGCTGTTCGTAGTCCGCCATGAGCGCGGGCATGTCCGTCTTCAGGTCCAGGATGTCGTTGCCGCCAGCGTAGAGGGTGACCAGCGTAGGCCGCATCCGCAGCGCGGGCGCCAGCTGCTCGTCGATGATGTGCCGCAGCCGCTTGCTCCGGATGGCCAGGTTGGCGTACCTCCACCCGGGCTGCGCCTTGGCAAGTTTCTCCGCGACCCGGTCCGCCCACCCGCGCACCCCGTTGGGCAGCCGCTCATCCCGGTCCCCCACACCCTCGGTAAACGAGTCACCGAGGGCAACAAACACCCGCCGCCCGGAGTCAGGAAGCAAGGATTCAGGCACCACTGCCTCAACCTAACGGGCCAAGGAAAAGCAGGGACGACGCCGGGATGAACAGCGAGTGAGCGCGCGTTTCGGTTTTGGCGGCCAAAGGTGAGCTGGCGTTGCGAAAATACGGGCAGGATCTGACGGGGCGTTGGAGGTTGGAGCGCAGGATCTGATGGGGCGTTGCAGGGGAACGGCGCCGAAGGGATGTGGATACCCCCACGGGGCCCCTTGGACAGTTGACTTCCAATTTGGCAGGATGGCCTTGCCGGTCCGGCGGCAGAACCACCGGAACGCTGAACAAGGAACAGGACAACGGAAACGATGCGCATGCAGAAGGCCGTCCGGGCCGCCGCTGCCATGGAGAGCGGGGTGGCCGCTTTGGCCTGCTCCGCGGAGACTGACTGACTCCCCCGTTACCCCTTGCCCGGCTCCGGGCTGCCCACCTTCACGAAAGTTCAGCCATGCAATCAGTCACGCCTCAGCAAATCCGTTCGTCCTTCGTCAACGCCAGCCGCTCAGAAGCCGCGAAGCTGACACTGCCCAAAAACTTCGACTCCCTGGACTGGGACAGCCTGGAGTTCCTCGGGTGGCGCGATGAGAAGATGCCGCTGCGGGGTTATCTGGTGGTTCCCGGACCCAAGGGCCTCACCGGCATCATGCTGAGGGCGCCCGAAGGCGGCGCCCGGAAGAAGCGCTCGGTGCTGTGCGAGCTCTGCCGCGATGTGTTCTCAAAGGAGGACGTCCTCCTTTGGGTCGCCAGGCGGTCTGGCCAGTCCGGGCGCAACGGCAACACCGTCGGCACCTTGATCTGCGCGGACTTCGTATGCTGCGGCAACGTCCGCAGGGAACCGCCGGTCAATGAGATCAACCCGGACCCCGCAGCCGTGGTGCAACGCCAGATCCAGGGGCTGCAGGAACGCACCGCGCAGTTCCTGGGCCGCGTGCAGGCCAAATAGCGGCGCAGCCCAGGTAGGGCCGGTTACCGCAGGACGATATCCACCGGGTTCGCCTCGGACCGCCAGGCGCCTTCCTCCCCTGGGCGGGGCCGGATAACGGGCGCGGTGAGCACGCCGGAGCGGTTGGTCCGCCGGTCACGGAGGATTTCCGTGACCGAACCCAGGTGCCGGGACAGGTCAATCACGTTTTCGGGGGCCGCCAGCAGCAGCTGGAACCCGAATTCGTGCAGCGCCTTGATCCCGGCACCTGCGAACTCCTCCGACGCGAGCACGAAGGCCTCGTCCATCATTACGGTGCCGTAGGTGGTGAAGCCCTGTTCAGCAATGCCCAGCTGGTAGCTCAGGGCCGCGGCCATGATGAACGCCGTGAACCGCTGCCGCTCACCGCCGGACATGGAACCGGTATCCGCATGCATGAACACCTCGGTCTTCCTGCCCCCACGGGGACCGGTCACCTCCCGGTGCTCCTTGCACTGGATGAACAGGTGCCCGCGCACGTCCAGTACCTCGGCCCGCCAGCGCCGGTCCTCCGGCGCCTGGGAGCCGAGCCTCTTCACCAGGGTTTCCAAGGATTTGTAGCGCGCGGTGAGCTCACCGTCGTCGTCCGGGTCCGGACCTGAACCGTCGGGTCGCCCGGTTTCGGCCTTCACCGGCCGCGTGTGGCGGGCCTTCAGCGCGTTCTGGATGGCGTCCTTGAACTGCTTGGCCGTGGGCGGCAGTGTCTGCTTGATGTCCAGTTCCAGGTAGCTGCCCTCGTGGAAGTTCACCTGCGACAGGATGCCGTTCAGCGGCAGGATACGGCTGGTGATGGAGCGGCGTTCCTCGTCCAGCAGGTGCAGTAGGGTGCTGAAGGACTCGTGCGTGCGCTGGTTGAAGAACTGCCGGAACTCAGCTTCCTGCGCGGGCAGGCCGTCGTTCACGATCGCGTGGTAGCGGGCCTCGAATTCGCTGGCCGCGCCGACGCTGGTGCCGTGGTCCGCCGAGATGGCGCTCCCCCACTCCCGCACGAAGCCTTCAAAGATCCGGGTAAGCCGCTCGGCCGTGGCCTGCCCCCGCGACTCGGCGGCGTGCAGCTCGCCCAGGAGGGCGGTGCGCACACGGTTGGCAAGGTTGTCCAGCTCGTGCATTTCGGTCACGTCGCCAAATTCCACGAAGTGCGGCTCCAGGGCTGTGACTGTGGCGTCCGACGGCGGTGCCTCGGCAAGGCGGTGGCGCGCGGCTTCCAGCAGCGCGTCCGCACCGGTCAGCTGGCGGTCCAGCGCCTTGTATTCGCTTTGCAGGACCGCGGCGGACTCGGTGCTGGACTGGTGTTTTTGCCGGACTTCCTCGATGGTGGCGCGGAGCGGTTCCAGGTCCGCCTGCGCTGCCAGGGCGTCCTTAAGCCGCTGTTCGATCCGCGTCAGCTCATCGGCGGCAACGGCGGCAGACACCTGTTCCCAGGGGCGGTCGTCTTCCGCGATCCGCCGCAGGGCATCGAGCTGCCGGCTCAGGCCCTGGTGGGAGTCTTCGCGGCTCTGCGCCAGCTCGGCGGCCTTGGCCACTTCCTGCCGGAGGTCCTCCACCTGGCCGGCCACGAGTTCCAGCTTGGCGGCGTTGTCGAAGCCCAGGACGTAATCCTGGCGGCTGGTAAAACGGTCGTCTTTTTCCACCGTGTGCCGGTTGCGCTTGACCACGCCGCCCAGGCTCAGGCCCTTGTCCAATGCGGCCAGCTCGTCCGGATCCTCCACACAGGGGTAGGCGAAGTCCAGGGCGATCCGCTCCCTGACCCACTCCCCCGCCTCGGCAGCGGCACCGCTGGCGAGGATGTCCAGCTTTGTGAGCAGGTCGCCGTCGCGCACATCTTCAACCGCGAGCGCGCCGCCGGCCAGCGGCTTGGACACGTCCACTGCCCGCAGCGCACCGCGGACGTTGTGGTCATTGAGGTAGCGGGTGACGGCGGCGAAGTGCTCGCCCGGCACCAGCAAGGTGGTGGCCAGGCTGCGGAGTGCGCGTTCGGCAGCGGGGCGCCACCGTTCCTCCCCGTCCGCGAGGTCCATGAGTTCGCCGGCGAACGGCATCCGGTCCTCGGGGATGCCGGTGGCGGCGGCAATGGCGGCACGGTTTTCAATGCTCGACGGCGGCAGCAGGGATTTGCGCGTCTTCAGTGACACGAGTTCCTGTTCAGCCGCCGCCAGCTCGCGTTTCCGGCTGGCGTGGGCGTCAAAGGCCTCAAACCGCAGCTCCTGGAGAGCCTGCGAATCATCCTTGATTTCGGCGGACCTGGCCGCCGCCTGCTCGTGCGCCTGCTCCCAGCCTTCAGCCGACCACTCAAGCTGCAGTCCGGCGTCGGCCAGTGCCTGCTGGGCTGCCTCCTCAACCTGTTGGCGGAGCTTCAGGCCGACGCGGGCGTTCTCCAGCGACTGCTCGATGGCCGAGATGGCGTTGCCACCCTGGTTGTTGTAGTCCGTTTCCAGCTGCCGCAGTTCCTTGGCCAGGCCATCGCGGACCGCCCGTTCGGCACCGAGCTCCTTGGCTTTTGCCTGCGCCAGCTCCTTGAACCGCGCCAGCGTCTTCTGATGGACCGTGACGGCGAGCTGCTGCTTGTATGCCTCGAACTCCCCGCCCACCAGCTCCCGTAGCCGGTTCGCGTCCAGCAGCGACTGCGCGTACTCCCGGTTCAGGCCCGGCACCGGTGCCAACTGGTCGCGCTGTTGCCGGACATCCTCCAGCCGCTGCCGGATGGACATCAGGTTGCTGAATTCTTCCACCACGTCGTCCGCGGCGGCAAGCGTCGCCGGGGCGTCGAGGACCTGATCGCGGAAGAAGGTATTGACGCTGCCGCCGAGGCCCTTGCCCGCCTGGATGACCCGCAGGAGGGGGAGCGCCTGGTCCGAGCTTATCCCCAGCAGTCGCCGGAAGCGCTCGGCGAAGGCCTTGTGCACGTCGAACACCTGCGCGTGCGGAAAGAGCGCCTCCAGCGCACCTCTGGTGAAGCGCTTGTCCACGATGCCTTCAACGGCTTCGAGGTCCAGTGGGACGTTGTCGATCAGGTAGAACCGGCCCACGCTGGACTCGGTCCCGTTCTTCGGCAGGTCGAACAGCGCCGACACCGTCACCCGCGTGCCGGCGGCGTTGTCGAACGTCAGGGCGACGGCGGACCAGGTGGCCCCCGGGCGCTGGAAGGCACTCGCCGAGCCCTCCCCCACGGCCTTGTCCCCCACCTTGCCGCGCATGTAAGTGAACGTTGTGCGCTTGTCCTCAACCGCGCCGCCGGAACGCTGCGCAGCCGCCTCATTGGACCGCGGCCGTGCATCGAAAACGCGCAGCATCGCATCGAAAAGCGTCGACTTGCCCACGCCCGAGTTGCCCGTCAGCAGTGTGCCGTTCCGGTCCACGTGCATGGTGTGGGCGCCGTGGAATGTCCCCCAGTTGACCACCTGCACCAGGGCCAGGCGCATCTGCCCCGGGTTGGTCACATCGCCCAACGGCAACATGCTCGCGACCGTCATTTGGCTGCCTCCGCTTCGTCCGGGTCCTCGTCGTCGCTATCCGCAGGTCCAGCCGCCGGGCCGGCGTCGAGGTCCAGCATTGCCTCGGTGCCCGTTGCGTCTGCCGCGGCCGCCACCAAAGCCTCGATATGGGCAGGAATGTCGCCGATGTTTTCGAACGGCAGGGCCAGGGGAAGCGCGTTGGAGATGGTGTACACCTCGTCCAGTCCGGTGGGGAGCAGGAGCTGGCGGGCCAGGAGCTTGGTGATGGCGCGGGTGACCACGTCAGCGTCGCGCAGTGCATCCTGCTGGCCGGCCGGCTGGTAGTGCGCCACGAGGTCGGTGATTTCCTCGCGGGTGATGGTGGGGTCGGTCTGTGCCGTGACATGCCGGTCCAGCAGCAGGCGCAGCCGGAGCAGCACAATGGTCTCCACCCGGCTCAGGGCGCGCTGCTGGCGCAGGATGCTGGACCTGGTGCTGCCGCCGATCACGTCCGGGTCAACGGGACGCAGGACCGCGATCTTCCGCTCATGGTCAAGCTGCAGGGTCAGGAACAGCTCCGAGAGCCGGCTGCGCAGGATCAGCTGGTTGTCCAGCAGCACCGTCCACAACTTCTCGTCCCGGCCGCCGTCGATGTAGGGCCCTTTGAGGAGTTTCACCAGCGCCTGCCGCACCTTCATGGGCAGCACCCCGGTGTCGCCGGGGAACAGGGCGGCGCCGTCCACAAAGGTGTCGCGGGGAGTAACTGCTCCGGTGATTGAGCTTGTCGAAATCCGGGTTTCGACTGGCTCAACCACCGGTTCTGGTCCAACCACCGGCGTCGTGATTTCCTCAGTCATCTGAATCCTTTGCGAGCGTGACCACGGGCAGGTAGGCCCTGCGGGTGGAACCGTCTATCTGTTCGAAGTCCAGGCCGTCCAGGGCCCCGCGGTTGAAGTCCGCACCCCGGTGCAGGGCCTCGGAGAGCAGCGCGCGGATGCTGTTGATGTGCTGCTCTTCGGGCGGCAGCTGCTGCCAGGCGTCGGCCAGCGTTGCAGCTCCTGCCATAGCCGCCCGGACCACCGCCGGTTTGGCCTTGCCCGTCCTCGGCGAGCGCACGCGGTCGGAGTCGGTGAAGGCGATGGGGTCCGCCAGGCGGGGCGGCGCCGCGAACTCGTCCGGATCGAAGAGTTTCACCATGGACAGTGACTCGAACCCGGCGTTGTAAAGAACAGGGCCGGGCACCAGGCCGGGGCGTTCCCGCTCGTAGGGGAGGGACCGGATGGCCTGCTCCGCCTCGCGCAGAACCTGCCGCAGCCGGACGGACTGGCGGAAGTCGTCGCTCTGGACATACGTGTTGAGGCTTTCGCTGAGCTTGCCGTAGATCCGCTGGATCTGGCTGTGCTGCTGCCGGAGCTCAGCCACCAGGTTCTTCAGCGTTTCCCGGTCCTCGGGCGAAAGATCATCGGCAAACTGGCGGCTCAGCACCTCACCGATGGCCGAGCGGAACCTCAACTGCTGCTGTGGGTCCTCCAGGAACGCCGTGAATGACCGGAACGTGCGGCCCTCCGGGCTTTGACGCAGCCGCTTGTCGGCCTCAAGGACCTGGGCCATGGTGGCGCCCTTGGTCAGCGACTCTTCGATGATCTGGTTGCGCAGCCCGCCCACCAGTTCCTCGATCCGGTCACGCATCTTCTTGTAGTCCGCAGGCAGGCTGGCGGCGAGGTCCAGGATGTTTCCGGCGGCCTCCACGGCCTCGTCGTCGTCAAGCAGGCCGTCGAACTCCCCGGTGCTGATGTCCTGGATGAGCTGCTGCCGCTCTTCGATCTCCTCTTCCAGGGCCTCGAGGCGTGCACTCTGGTCCGGGTTGGTCTCGTTGGCGAGCTTTTCCACGTCGCCCAGCAGGGTGCCCAGGCGGGAGCCGTTCAGGGTGGACCGCTCGCTGGAAAGGCTGTCCAGGAAGGCAAGCACGCGTGCGGCGGGCTCGGTGGCTTCGTAGACAATCTGCCCTGACTGGTTCCGACGGGTCAGGAACTGCCGCCGGGTCCATTCGTCACCGAATGCCTTGCCGTTGGCCCCTCCTCCCAGCCCGGGATCCTGGCGCCGAAGTTCCTCGAGGAAGGAGTCGACGTCGGCGTGGAACTCCTCGAGCGGCACCTGCGGACGGGTGCGGGTAAAGGAAGCCTGGAGCACCGCGATCACCCAGGGCGCCGAGCGCGTCAGGGCCCACGCGGGTCCTTTGGTGAGGAGTTCGAGGTCCCGGAGCCGGGCGCTGATGGCGTCAGCGGATGACCTGGCGGAGCGGGGCACGCACTCTCCTTGGGCTGGTGGCTGTTGGACTGTTCCGGGACTGGGCAGGGCGGTCCGAAAGGGAGCGGACCGGAAAACTGCCAACTACAAGGTTAACTCAGCCCGCCGCGACCACTTCGTGACCTACCTGTGGGTAGTGTTTCAATCCCGTATCAACAGTCACTTCTGCCCCATCCCGCTCTGGCTCGCTTCGCGGCTGTCCCCCTACGCTTCTGCTACTGGTCTTCGCGAAGCAATCCGTTCGCGCCGCAGTTATTCACCACAGCAACGCCGCAGCAGGGGGATTCATGCAGTTCGATCCAAGCTCAGTGGAAACAGCCACGATGGTGTTCATCGGAACGCTGGTGTTCGGCGCCATCCTGGCCGCATTCGTCATCACGGCCGGGCTCATTGCCCTGGCATTGCTGGGGGCGGGCAAGCTCACCTGGATGGTGGTGGCCAATACGCTCCTCGCCGTGGTTCACGGCATCAACGCCGGATGGGACAAGCTGGTCCACCGCGCCGCCGCGGTGGATCTGTCGGGAGATTTCCAGGGCCAAACGTCCCCTAGTACCGGAACCTACCCGCGGGTAATCTTGAGTGACAGCTGAAGGGTTCTCCAACCCCGGCGGATCCATGGCTACACCGGCCGATCCGGCCAAGGAGATGACCCATGACCTCCGCCACTGACAGCCAGGCCAAGGACGCCCCGGCTGACGAAACCCCCGTCCCTGCCGGCAACATCGGCGCCGGTGCCACTGCTGAAGATGCGCGGGCCGTCGCGGAGGCCGCCCGTGAGTCAGGCTGGGACCGCCCAAGCTTCGCCAAGGGCCTGTACCTTGGCAGTTTTGACCTCAGCCTGGTCCACCCCTGGCCCGCGGCCGAGCCGGATTCCGTTGAGCGGGGTGAGGAATTCATGGCCCGCCTGACGGAGTACGCCCGCACCATGGACGGCCGGGTCATCGAGCGCGAAGCGAAGATTCCCGACGACTACATCAAGGGCCTGGCCGACCTCGGTGTGTTCGGCATGAAGATTCCGGAGGAGTACGGGGGGCTGGGCCTTTCACTGGTCTATTACGGGCGTGCCCTGGCACTGCTGGGCAGCGTGCATCCCAGCCTCGGCGCGCTTATTTCGGCCCACCAGTCCATCGGAGTGCCGGAACCGGTCAAGGTCTTTGGTACGCCCGACCAGAAACGCGAGTACCTGCCCCGCTGCGCCGCCGGCGCCGTCACCGCGTTCCTCCTTACCGAACCGGACGTGGGCAGCGACCCCGCCCGTCTGGGCAGCACCGCAACGCCAACCGACGACGGCGACGCGTACCTTTTGGACGGCGTAAAGCTTTGGACCACCAACGGGGTGATCGCGGAACTGGTGGTGGTCATGGCAGTGGTGCCGGCACACACCGATCCCGACGGCACCCGGCACAAAGGCGGCATCAGCGCCTTCGTGGTGGAGATGGATTCACCGGGCATCACCGTGGAAAACCGGAACTCCTTCATGGGCCTGCGCGGTATCGAGAACGGGGTGACCCGCTTCCACCAGGTGCGCGTGCCCGCCGCCAACCGGCTGGGCCGCGAGGGCCAGGGCCTGAAGATTGCACTGACCACCCTTAACACCGGCCGGTTGGCGTTGCCGGCACTCTGCGTGGCCTCCGGAAGGTGGAGCCTGAAGATCGCCCGCGAGTGGTCCAACGCACGCACGCAGTGGGGCAGGCCCGTGGGTGAACACGAAGCCGTGGGTAAGAAGATTGCCTTCATCGCCGCCTCAGCCTTCGCGCTGGACGCGGTCTTTGAACTCTCCGCCGAACTCGCCGATGCCGGCCAAAAGGATGTCCGCATCGAGGCTGCCCTCGCCAAGCTCTGGTCTACCGAGATCAGCTGCCGGATCGCCGACGAGCTGGTCCAGATCCGGGGCGGACGCGGTTTCGAGACGGCCGAATCACTGGCGGCACGCGGAGAACGCGCGGTGCCCGCTGAACAGCAGCTGCGGGACCTGCGGATCAACCGGATCTTCGAGGGATCCTCGGAAATCATGCGGCTCCTGATTGCCCGGGAAGCCGTGGACGCGCACCTTGCCGCCGCGGGCGACCTTGCCTCGCTTGACGCCAGCCTGGCCGACAAGGCGAAGGCCGCCGTCGGCGCTTCCGGCTTCTATGCCAAGTGGCTGCCCAAGCTGGTGGCCGGCGCCGGCATGGACCCCCGCTCCTACGGCGAATTCGGCAGGCTCGCCCGCCACCTCCGGTTCGTGGAACGTTCGTCGCGCCGGCTTGCCCGGCAGACCTTCTACGGAATGGGCCGGTGGCAGGCAAAGCTTGAGCGGAAACAGGCTTTCCTGGGCCGGGTGGTGGACATCGGCGCAGAACTCTTCGCCATGACCGCCTGCTGCTCGCGCGCCGAGATGCTCCTCAAAACGTCTCCTGAAAGGGCTGCAGGGGCTTATGAGCTGGCCGACGCCTACTGCGAGCAGGCAAGGGTACGGGTGGACGAGTACTTCGACCAGCTGTGGCGGAACACGGACGACGCCGACCACGCTTTGACGCGCAAAGTCCTCGCCGGGGACTACACGTGGCTGGAAGTGGGGGTGCTGGACCAGTCCGAGGGCACGGGCCCGTGGATTGCCGACGCCTCCCCGGGGCCGTCGAAGAAACAGGACCTGCACCGGAAATACCGGTAAAACCGCAGGTCACAAAATAGTAAGCACGCTTGCTATCACTGCAGGCGGGTGGTTATGTTGAGCCATGAGCAGCTCAACGGACCCAGAGAACCTGCCTTCCCGCCGCGCCCGGGAGGCCGAGACCACCCGCGGCGGAAGCCACCGGGAATCAGCAGCTGACGACGCGGCCACGCGCTCATTCGAGCAGCCGCCGGCCCGCGCCGTGGAACGGGACTACATCCCGCCCTCCGCGGAGCGGGAGTACCAGCCCGCACCCACCACTGCCACCCCTGTAGTGGAGCCGGCGGTGGATCCTGCGCTGGCGGACAGGGAAACCGCTGTCGCACGGCAGAAGGAACGTTTCGGCGGGATCAAGGCGGGCTCTGCCTTCTTCGGCTGGCTGACGGCCACCGGCATGGCCGTGCTGCTGACCGCACTGGTGGCGGCGGCGGGCACTGCTGTAGGCCTCGCCAACAACACCAACGTGAACGAGGCCGTAAACCAGGCCGCGCAGAACAGCGGCACGGTGGGGCTGGTAGGGATCATCGTCCTGCTGGTGATCCTGTTCGTCTCCTACTACTGCGGCGGCTACGTGGCAGGCCGGATGGCCCGCTTCAACGGCGTCAAGCAGGGGGTGATGGTGTGGATCTGGGCGCTGATCGTGGCCATCCTGGTGGCCATCCTGGGCCTGGTGGCAGGGCAGCAGTTCAACGTCCTGGCCAACCTCAACAGCTTCCCGCGCATCCCCGTCAACGAGGGACAGCTGACCACCACCAGCATCATCGCTGCAGTCGTGGTGGCGGTAGTGGCCCTGGTCGGGGCCGTCCTAGGCGGCCTGGCCGGCATGCGGTTCCACCGCAAAGTGGACCGTGCCGGATTCACTCCGGACAGCGAGTTCTACGTCGACAGGGATTAGTCAGGCGAGGATGTCGCCGTCCACGTAAAGCCACCGGCCGCCCTCCCGGACAAACCTGCTGTTCTCGTGCAGGACGCCGCGGTCCGCGCCGTGCCGGTAGTAGGCCTTGAACTCCACAGTCCCCGCAGTATCAAAGGGCCCGCCGCCGCTCTTGGCCAGGATGTCCAGGCGGCGCCATTCCATGGAGGGGTCCAGGTCCAGGCCGGATGGCGCCGTGGACCGGTGGTGGGTACGGAGCAGGTAATCCTCATCCAGCCGCGCGAACGCCGTATAGCGGGACCGCATCAACTGCTCAGCCGTTGCAGCTTCGGTTTGCCCTGAATGGAACCTGCCGCAGCACGCAGCGTACGGCTCCCCCGACAGGCACAAGCAGTTTGCGGAGTCAATCGATTCGGTCACCCGGCGATGCTGTCACATCCGGTAACAGCTTCGCTACAACCCCGGCCATGACGCGGTCCGGGGCGGCGCGGCCCGGCAAAAATCCGTATGGTGGAGAAGGGCCTTGCCCCGGCGCAGGATGCCGGGAACCGGCCCCGGATGCAGGCAGAGAGGAGAGAAGACGTGGGGACCCCGGACACTCTCGTCCTCAACCTGACCTTCCTGGGCACCATGGGCGTCGCCCTCCTGATGTTCGCAGTCCTCTTCCTTCTGGGCGTGCTCACCCTGGTCCTCGCAGGCATGGGGCGCCTGGCCGTCATCGTCCTGATGACCCTGCTCGGACGGGGCCCCGCGAAACGGGACGCCACCGGAGCCGAAGGGGCAGCGGGGCGGCAGCCGGCACCGCGCAAACCCTTCCGGGAACGAGCCGCCGCGCTGAAACCGGACCGGCTGAAAGAGTCGCTGCGCACCGCCGTCGTACGCCATCCGAAACTGGCTTCGGCGCGTCCCGAGCCGCCCGTCCTCGCCGAAGATTGGGCCTCTGCCGTTGCCGAGGCGGACAAGCGGGCCGAGGCCAGGGCCAAGGCGGAACGGCCGGAAATCAAGCTGTCCGTGCGCGACCTCCCCGACCCCGCCGTCCCGGCGGACAAGGTATCCGAGGTGGCCCCACTGGTGGAGTCGGCCCTGCACAACCACCGTCCGCCGCACGAAATGCCGCGGTCCTTCAAGAAGCCCCAGCCGCCGCATCCGGTGCCGCCCCTGGATACGGGGTCCCTCGTTTCCCTGGCCAGCCCCCAGCAGGTGCTCAAGGAGCAGGCACGGGATAACGGCTAAGCCCTTACCCTGAGTAACCATCTGGGTTAGCGTGAAACCCATGGAATTCAGATACCTCGGAAACAGCGGTTTCAAAGTCTCGGAAATCACGTTCGGCAACTGGCTGACCCACGGCTCACAGGTGGAAAACGACGTCGCAACCCAGTGCGTCCGGGCTGCCCTGGACGCCGGCATCAGCACCTTTGACACGGCGGACGTCTACGCCAACACGGCCGCGGAAACCGTCCTGGGGCAGGCCCTGAAGGGTGAACGCCGCGAGTCCCTGGAAATCTTCACCAAAGTCTTCGGCCCCACCGGCCCCAAGGGCAAGAACGATCTTGGCCTGTCCCGCAAGCACATCATGGAGTCCATCAACGGTTCGCTGCGCCGGCTGCAGACGGATTACGTGGACCTTTACCAGGCCCACCGCTACGACTTCGAAACGCCGCTGGAAGAAACCATGCAGGCGTTCGCGGACATCGTCCGGCAGGGCAAGGCGCTGTACATCGGCGTCAGTGAATGGACCGCCGACCAGCTCCGCGAGGGGCACAAACTGTCCAGGGAACTGGGTTTCCAGCTCATCTCCAACCAGCCGCAGTACTCCATGCTCTGGCGCGTTATCGAAGCCGAGGTGGTCCCGGCGTCGGAGGAGCTGGGCGTGTCCCAGATCGTGTGGTCGCCCATGGCCCAGGGCGTCCTCAGCGGCAAGTACCTGCCCGGCCAACCCGCTCCCGAAGGCAGCCGCGCCACGGACGAAAAGGGCGGCGCCAAGATGATCCAGCGGTGGATGCGGGACGACGTCCTTGCAGCCGTGCAGGACCTGAAGCCGATCGCCCAGGAGGCCGGCCTGTCCATGCCGCAGCTTGCTGTCGCATGGGTGCTGCAGAACCCAAACGTGGCGTCAGCCATCGTGGGCGCTTCCCGCCCCGAGCAGATTGCCGACAGCGTGGGTGCCGTCGGCGTAAAGCTGGAAGCCGAAGTCCTCAAGAAGATCGACGACGCCGTCGGAGGCCTCGCCGAACGGGACCCGGCACAGACCAAATCGCCGGCCACCCGGGAAGCGTAAGTGGCGTCCCCGCCGGACCTCCCGGAGCTCGCTGTCACCGGATCCACCGGGGGCCTGGGTGGAATGGTGGCGCGGCACCTTGCCGCGTCCGGTTTCGCCCAGCGCCTGCTGGTGCGCGACGCCTCCCGGGCGCCGCAGCTGGATGACGCGCACCCTGTGGTGTGTTCCTACGGGGACGGCGCCGCCTCCCGCCAGGCGCTGGACGGGGTGAAGGTCCTGTTCATGGTCTCCGCCGCGGAGGCCGAAGACAGGTTGCAGCAGCACTATGCGTTTATCGACGCCGCTGCCGACGCCGGCGTGCAGCACGTGGTGTACACGTCCTTCTACGGGGCGGCGCCGGATGCCACCTTCACGCTGGCGCGGGACCATTACGCCACGGAGGTGCGGATCAAAGCGTCAGGGACGGACTTCACGTTCCTGCGCGACAACTTCTACCTGGACTTCCTGCCGCTGATGACGGGGGACGACGGAGTGATCCGTGGCCCCGCCGGTGATGGCGCCTTTTCAGGGGTGGCCCGCGAGGATATTGCCCGCTGCGCCCACGCCGTGCTGCGGGATCCTGCCATCCACAAGGGCAAGACCTACGACCTGACCGGGCCGGAGGAGTTGACCATGGCGCAGGCTGCAGAGGTGCTGAGTGCAGGCACCGGCCGGACCGTCAGGTACCAGCCGGAGACGGTGGAGGAAGCCTACGCATCCCGGGCCTCCTACGGCGCGCCGCAGTGGCAGCTGGACGCGTGGGTGAGCACCTACACGGCGATGGCGGCAGGCGAGATGGCAGGGCTTTCGCCGGATGTCCACGGGCTGACCGGGCAGGACCCGATCACCCTCGCCGAGTTCCTGACCCGGCCGGTGCTGTAGCCGGTTAATTTCGTTGACGGGCGGGGTGGGCCGGCGTAGACCTGTTGGCAGGGGTGTCCCTGATCCGTCACAGAATCGCAGCGCGCCATGAATTACAGGAACCAGCAGTCCACCCGGAAGTCGGCGGAACAGGCGCCGGTCCTGCCTGCAACGGCAGTTCCTGACTCCGGTCCGCTTACCCGTGAGGAGCTGCAGCTCGCCGCCCGCAACCATTCCATGCCGCTGGAAGCGCTCCGCCGCGAGGTCACGCCGCCCGGGCTCCACTATGTGCTGACGCATTTCGACATCCCCGACCTGGACGCTTCCTCCTGGCACCTGCGGATCGGCGGTGCCGTGGAGCGGGCCCTCGAACTGAGCATGGCGGCACTCCGCAGGGATCCCGCCATCACCGTTCCCGTAACCCTCGAATGCGCGGGCAACGGCCGGTCGCTCCTTGAGCCCCGGCCCCTTAGCCAGCCGTGGGTCCTCGAAGCGGTTGGCACAGCGCACTGGACAGGGGTGCCCCTGGCTTATCTCCTCGGCAAGGCGGGCGTGCTGCCTCACGCCCGGGAGGTGGTGTTCACCGGAGCCGACGCGGGCGTGCAGGGCGGCGTCCCCCAGCACTACGCGCGGAGCCTGCCGATCCGCGAAGCGCTGCGTCCCGACGTCGTTCTTGCCTACAGGATGAACGGCTTGGACCTGCCGCCGCAGCACGGCTACCCGCTGCGCCTGGTGGTCCCGGGCTGGTATGGCATGGCCAGCGTGAAGTGGCTGCAGTCCATCGAGGTGGTCAGGGCGCCCTTCGCCGGGTTCCAGCAGCAGTCCGCGTACCGGTACCAGGAATCCGCGGACGACGCCGGCACGCCGGTCACGCGCATAAGGGTCCGTTCGCTGATGGTTCCGCCAGGCGTTCCGGACTTCTTCACCCGGCAGCGGTTCCTTCCTGCTGGCCCGGTCATGCTGGAGGGCAGGGCCTGGTCCGGCGAAGGCGCTGTGACCGCCGTCGACGTGGGCATCGACGGCACCTGGGTGCCGGCCCATCTTGAGAAACCGGCCGGGGGCTTTGCGTGGCGGAGATGGAGCCTGCCGTGGGTAGCCGACCCCGGCGAACACGTCCTGGCCTGCCGCGCCACGGACATCACCGGCGCCACCCAGCCCCTGGAGCAGCACTGGAACTACCAGGGGATGGGCAACAACGTGGTACAGCAGGTCAGGGTGACGGTGGAGTGACGCTGCGGGCCCCGGGCTATACTCGGTGCCAATCATGACCAGCCTGCCTTCCTCCCCCGCCAGTGTCCGCATCGACGCGTGGCTGTGGGCCGTCCGCGCCTACAAAACGCGCTCAGCCGCCACCGCGGCCTGCCGGGCCGGCCATGTCCGGCTAAACGGCAACCCGTCGAAGGCTTCGGCCACCCTGGTAACCGGCGATACCGTCACGGTCCGGATGCCGGGGTACGAGCGCGTCCTGGAGGTGCGGCGGCTCATCGCCAAGCGCGTAGGCGCCGAGGCCGCCTCGCACTGCTTTACCGACCACACTCCCCCGCGGCCCGTCCTTCCGGCGCTTGGGCTGCCGCAGCGCGACCGGGGCGCAGGCCGGCCCACCAAGAAGGACCGTCGGGAGATGGAGCGGCTCCGGGGACCTGCGTGACAGGTGTGCCCCGCAAGGTCAGGCGCCCGCTTTGGTGCGTGCCTGCACAAGGTTAGCGAACGGCAACCGGCCGAATTCGGCCACGAAGGCAGCGTGGTAACGCGCTTCTGCGCCGTTCAGCTGGTCCGCCGGAAGCTCCTTCCACGCCATGGCGAGTGATCCGGCGTCAGCCAACTGCCAGATAAGCCGCCCGTCCCAGTGGCCGGGCGGCTTTCCTTGCCCGAAGTCGACGAACTCCTGGACCTGGCGCCGAAGCCCCCGGTTACCCTTGCTGCCGGGGCCGGCCTTCCCCACGTAGAGAACAACGGCGGCATCCACCCATTCGGCGGCCAATGCAGCCACGGGGAGGGACGGGTCTTTCTTCCTGAAGACGCCCGCGGTGCTTTTCGCGAGAAAACGCGCCTGGAAATCTTCGGGCGCCACGACCGCAAAGAGGCCTGTTCCCTGCGGAATCCTCATGGTTTCGAGGCTTTGGATAGGTCTGAAGCCGGCGAAGCCCTCGACCTTCAGGCCCTTCCTGGTGAACTGCATAGTCCATTGAACAGCATCTCCTGAAACGCTGGTGCATCAGGAGCAGCCACCGCCCCAACGAGCCACACCTACCACTCCACCGCACCACCATTGCCGGGTGCGCGGACAGGTTACTTTCAGGAACAACGGCTACCCTTGGCCCGTGCCACCCCTTGAGATCCTGATTTCTTCCTGGCGACTCGACTGGGCCGCGGCGGCTTTCGTTGTGGTCACAGGCCTCCTGTACGGGCTGGGGGTGCGGGCAGCAACCCACAAGGGCCGCCGGTGGCCGGCCTGGCGGGCCGCCGCGTTTTACGTTCTTGGCCTGGGAACGTTCGTGGTGCTGACCTGTGGATTCACGGGCGTCTACGGCGCACAGCAGCGGTGGGCGTTCACCCTTAAGCTCTCCCTGCTGCTCTTCGTTGTTCCCCTGCTCATCGGGCTGGGAAAGCCCCTCACCCTGGCCCGGGCTGCCTTGCCGCCACAGGGCATAGCCGCGTTTGACGCGGTCCTGGCCAGCCGGCCGGTCCGGTTTGTCAGCAACTCGTTCGGCGCGCCGCTGCTGGGGCTCGCACTTTTCTCCACACTCCTCACCCCCGCCTTCTACACGTTGCGCACCAACCCTGCTGCTGATGCACTCCTCACGATCGCCGTGCCGCTGCTGGGGATGCTGATGGCTCTTCCCATCATCGAAGAGTCGGACTTCCAGCGCTCCAGTGCCTACCTGACCCTTGAATTCATGTTCGTGTTCATTGAGCTGCTGATCGACGCGATCCCCGGGATCCTGCTCAGTCTCAGCGGCCAGGTACTTGACCACGTAACGTCCGTTCCCGATCCCCAGTGGTGGTTCAGGGACGCGCTTCAAGACCAGCAGTTCGCGGGAAACCTCCTCTGGTTCATCTGCGAAGTTGTGGATCTGCCGCTGATCATCCTCATGTTCATCCGCTTCTCGCGCAGCGACAAGCGGGAGGCGAAGGTCTTTGACGAACTCACCGACGAACAGCTCGACGAACTGAACAGCCAGCACATGCGCGGGCGGCGGTAGATTGGCCCGCTGGAAAATTCGGTGTGCCCACCCCTCCCCGGGGAAGCGTAGAGTGACATAGGACGCCTGATTCTGGACGCCTCGCTGCCAAGGGAGAAATCGTGACGATTGATTGGGACGAAAAAAAGGCCCTTCTACAGGAACCGAACATCGCCAAGGTGACCCAGCTTTGCGATGAACTGATGGAAAAGAAGCCCGGTTCCACCGTTCCCTATATCGACCCCGTCCACGATGAAGATGAGTGCAGAATCATCAGCCTCCATGCCAGCCCCGGCAAGGGCACGGAATCCGGATTCGTCTCGCACAACAACGATGACGAGGCGGCCCGCCGCGCCACCCAGATCTATGAGCTCGCAGAACTGGACCCGCGCTACGTCATGCCGTGGAACGCCTACCCGTGGGTCCGTGAGAGCGGGAGCCCTTCCGCGCTGAGCGTCCAGGAGAAAACCGACGGTCTCCGCCCCTTCCGCCAGTTCCTCAAGATCAACTCCCGGGTCTCGGCAATCATCGCCCACGGCACCGATGCCTCCACGTTCCTGACCCTCTTCGAGAAGACCTATCACTCATCCTTGAAGAACAACGGCATCAAAATCTATAAGGCCTCCGCCCTTGGCGGCAGGGCCTTCGCTGTTTCCGAGGCCAAGCAGGAAGAACTCCTGGCCAAGAACGTGGAGACCTACCGGGACGCGATGCAGCGGGCAGGCATCCAGCACCTGTAGGGGCCAGTTTCCCAGGGTTCTTTCAGGCGTGCGGGCGCATACTCATAGGTACTCTGACCGGCGAAAGAAACAGGCTGAACCTTGACGTCCCATTCCAACCGCTTCCCCGCTGCGGCTTCCCCAACGGACCCGGCAGCCGTTCGCATGGCCGTCCTTCCCCAGTTGCGGCACTGGATTGCGGTGCCGCTCCTCGCCGCGGTCCTGATCGTGGCCGCCGGCCTGGCGCTGCGGTTCGTCCCGGCGCTGACCTCGGCTGACATGTCCGTGGACGCTGAGCTGAGCCACGACCACACTGCACCCCTCACGGGAGTCGCCATGTTCATCAATGTGGTGTTCAGCCCCGCGGGCGGCGTGCTGATGATCGCCGCGCTGTGCCTCTACCTCCTGCTGGTGCGCCGGAGCCCGGTGAATGCGATAGCCACCGGACTGGTGGCCGCCGGCGGCTGGGTAAGCAGCGAACTGTTCAAGGTGCTGGTTGCCCGGCACCGCCCCGACTCCACGGCACTGTTCAACCCGCTGATCCCTGAACCCGGAACGGACAGCTTTCCCAGCGGCCACGTCGCACTGGCTTCCGCGCTGGCGATCGCCGTCTTCCTGCTGGCCCGCGGCACCCGGTGGCAGCGGCCCGCGGCCATCCTGGGAATCGTGGTGCCGGTGCTGGTTGCCTTGTCCCGGGTCTACCTCGGCGTGCACTACCCCACCGATGTCACGGCATCCTTCTTCACCGCAGCCACTGGCGCGGCATTCCTGACCGGCCTGTGGAACAGGTTCGGCCTGGCGCTACTCTCCCGCATCCCGTTCCTGGCGAAGCTCGGCCCAGTCCCGGCGCCGCAGGCCTGACCCGCTGCCATGACGGGCTTCATCGACGGCCTCCTGAACGTCAGCCCGCTCGTGGCTTACATCGCAGTCTTCTGCCTGGTATTCGCCGAGGACGCCCTGTTTGTCGGCTTCGTGATTCCAGGTGAGACGGCGGCGGTCCTGGGCGGAGTGGTGGCAAGCCGGGGCGAAGTGCAGCTCGGTACCATGGTGGCCCTGGTGGTCGGCGCCGCCATCATTGGCGACAGCGTCGGCTACGAAGTGGGCAAACATCTGGGCGGCCGGCTCCTGAAAAACAGGTTCCTGGCGCGCCACTCCGAGAAGCTGGAAAATGCGCAGGACTTCCTTCGGCGCAGGGGCGGGTCCGCCGTGTTCCTGGGCCGTTTCACCGCCTTCTTCCGGGCAGTCATGCCCGCCCTGGCCGGCACGTCCCGGATGCCTTATGGCCGGTTCTTCGCCTGGAACGCGACGGGCGGCGTCGTCTGGGGGACCGGCTTCGTCCTGCTGGGTTTCCTTGCAGGCAACTCCTACGAAACCGTGGCGAAGGCAGTGGGCGAGGACCTCGCCGTCGTCATCGCCGTCCTGGCGGTGGCGGCGCTTGTTGCCTGGCATTTCCAGGCACGACGGCGCAAGCAGCGGCAGCGCCGGGCGAACCGGCCACAGGACAGTGCCTCGAATTCATAGGGGGAGTTTGACACCAACTGTGACCAGTGCCATATTTAAGGCGTGAACCTGTCAGACAGCCGGACAGCAGGACAGCCTGTAGTCCGCCCCCTTGCCCGGCTGAGCGCTGCCGAGGCGGTGTTCAACGCCATCCGCGGGGACATCGAATCGGAACTCATCCCTGTGGGGAGCAAACTCAGCTCGGAAGCCACGCTTTCCCAGCAGTACGGAGTGAGCCGCTCGGTAATCCGGGAAGCCCTCCGCTCCTGCACCGCCCTGGGCCTGACGGTCACCAGGACCGGCAAAGGTACGTTCGTTGTTGCCAGCAAAGTAGCCAACGACCTCACGTTGGGGCAGTACTCGGCGCGGGACCTGACAGAAGCACGCCCACACATCGAAGTCCCTGCAGCCGGCCTGGCAGCAGAACGGCGCACCCCTGAGGAACTCGACATACTCCGCGGGATCGTTGCCGCCATGGCCACGGAAACGGACCCGGAGTCCTGGGTTGCCCTTGACTCCAGCTTCCACGCCACCATAGCCCGCGCCAGCGGCAACAGGGTGTTCGCAAGCGTGGTTGCCGACATCAGGGACGCGCTGGCCCACCAGTCCGAGACGCTGAACATGGTGGCCGACCGCCAGCATGCCTCCGACGTTGAGCACCAGGAGATCCTGGCCGCCATCGAGGCAGGCTCTGCGGAGAAGGCCCGCGCCGCCATGGCCCACCACTTGGAAGCCGTGGGCGTGGCCCTGGACTCCATCCTCAACAACTAGCCATCCAACCCTTCACAAGGACCCCATGCCATCCCCTGTGTTTTCTGCTGCCCATATCGCTGCCCCGGCCGACCTGGCCCTGCCGCAGCACGCTCCGCTGGTCGCTGCCATCCGTGATGGCCTGGTGGAGAGCGTCCACTACGGCTCCGCTGTTGCCTTGTCGGCTGACGGTTCAGTGGCGGCAGCAGCAGGCAACCCCATGGCACCGTTCTATCCACGCTCTGCCCTCAAGCCTTTCCAGGCCGTGGCCATGGTCCGTGCCGGCCTTGAACTGCCTGCCGACCTCGTGGCCCTGGCCGCAGCAAGCCATTCAGGCGCATCAACCCATCGGGATGGCGCGCTGCGCATCCTCGAACTCCACGGCGTGGCCCCCACAGACCTGGGGAACAGCACCGACCTCCCCTACGGGACTGGAGAGCGTGAGGACTGGCTGCGGAACGGAGGCAGCGCCACCCAGATCACACAGAACTGCTCCGGGAAGCACGCCGCCATGGTGGCCACCTGCGTGATCAACGGGTGGCCAGTGCAGGGATACCTGGACCCGTCCCACCCGCTGCAGCAACTCGTGCTCGAGACCGTCAGCGAGCTGACCGGCGAGGACCCGGCCGCCGTAAGCACCGATGGCTGCGGCACTCCGCTGTTTGCCCTCACGCTCCCCGGCATGGCCCGGGGCTTCGGCCGGATCGCCAAGGCAGCCGCGCTCGACGACGGCAGCCCGGAAGCCGCCGTCGGCCTGGCCATGCAGCACCACCCGGAGATGGTGGCCGGCGAAGGCCGCGACGTCACCACGCTGATGCGGCTGCTGCCCGGCGCCGTCGCCAAGGACGGATTTGAGGGCGTTCAGCTGGTGGGCCTGGCCGACGGCAGCGCAGTGGCCGTGAAGATTTCCGACGGCGGCGACCGCGCCCGGATGCCTGCCACCGTCCACCTCCTGGAAGCACTGGGCCTGGACACCGAGCCGCTCAGCGGCATTGCCACGGCACCGGTGGTGGGCGGCGGCCACCAGGTGGGCCGGCTGCTCGCCACCGATTTCCTGGACCCTGCATTCCCGAACACCAACCAGTCCACGCCCGACAACGAAGCCCTGTGAGGACATCCATGACCATCACTGACACCGCAGCGGACACCGCAACCGCCACCCGGTCCGAGCACGACCTGCTCGGCGACCGGGACGTCCCCGCCCACGCATACTGGGGCGTCCACACGCTCCGCGCCGTGGAGAACTTCCCCATTACCGGCCAGAAGCTGTCCACCAACATGCACCTGGTCCGCGGGCTGGCCGCAGTTAAACTCGCCGCCGCCCGCACCAACCGTGAGCTGGGCCTGCTGGACGCCGAACGCGCGGACGCCATCGAGCAGGCCTGCCAGGACGTCATGGCCGGGCGCCTTGCCGACCAGTTCGTGGTGGATGTGGTCCAGGGGGGCGCCGGGACGTCGTCGAACATGAACGCCAACGAGGTCATCGCCAACCGGGCCCTGGAAATCCTGGGACATCCCAAGGGTGACTACGCCCGGCTGCACCCGAACGACCACGTCAACCTCAGCCAGTCCACGAACGACGTCTACCCCACCGCCGTCAAGCTGGGCACCATCTTCGCCGCCCGGGAACTGCTGGCAGCACTCGAAGAACTCGAGGATGCATGCGCCGCCAAGGCCATGGAGTTCCGCACCGTAGTAAAGATGGGCCGCACCCAACTGCAGGACGCCGTCCCCATGACCCTGGGACAGGAGTTCGGCAGCTACGCCGTCACCATCGGCGAGGACCGGCTGCGCCTGGCGGAAGCCGAGTTGCTGATCCACGAGATCAATCTCGGTGCCACTGCGATCGGCACGGGCCTGAACGCCCCTGCCGGCTACGCGGCAACAGCCTGCCGGCACCTGGCGGAAATCACCGGACTGCCACTGGTCACCGCCGTGGACCTCATCGAGGCCACCCAGGACGTGGGCGCGTTCGTCCACCTCTCCGGTGTCCTCAAGCGCGTGGCAGTGAAACTGTCCAAGATCTGCAACGACCTCCGACTGCTCTCCTCAGGCCCCCGCGCGGGCTTCGGCGAGATCAACCTGCCGGCCGTGCAGTCCGGGTCCTCCATCATGCCCGGCAAGATCAACCCGGTCATTCCGGAAGTGGTCTCCCAGGTTGCCTACGAAGTGATCGGCAACGACGTCACCATCACCATGGCCGCCGAAGCCGGGCAACTGCAGCTCAACGCCTTCGAACCGATCATCGTCCACAGCCTCCACAAGAGCATCTCCCACCTCGAATCGGCGTGCCGCACCCTGACGGCCCGCTGCATCCGGGGAATCACCGCCAACACCGAGCACCTGCGCCGCACCGTGGAGCAGTCCATCGGCCTGGTCACCGCATTGAACCCCCACCTCGGCTACGCCACCGCCACCGCCATCGCGCAGGAAGCACTTGCCACCGGCAAGGGCGTCGCCGAACTCGTCCTGGAACACGGGCTCCTCACCGACGCCCAGCTCCAGGAACTCCTGAGCCCCGAACGCCTGGCAAACCTCAGCAAGTAGTCCCCACCTGCTCCCTCGCCCCCCAAACCCGGCCAGGGAACCCGGCAGGCCTGGGCCCACCCCATCCCAAAAAGGACACCCCCATGACAAACACTCCCCTTCCAGACCACGTTATTGATGGTGGTCACGCGCATGCGACTGAGTCCTCCCTGCACGCGGAGGACAAGGGTTACCACAAGAACCTCAAGCCGCGGCAGAT
>NZ_JBFBKY010000033.1:0-27549 GCF_040702335.1 Pseudarthrobacter sp. NPDC080039
GTGATGGTGCTGATCCATCGGTTCGTTCCTTTCATGCGGAGCAGCGCCTATGCTGCCCGCTGGCTTGGCCAGACACCGCGGAGGCGGACGCCCAGCTCTGACCTCTATTAGATGAGAAAACTTGCTCTTACGAGTCGTCCTGAGTGGGCCACACCAAGGCAGACCTCGAAAATCGGGCCTCGGGGTCGCCGAGGAGCGCCAAGGACGCCCGCCGACCACAAGCGGTCCACTAGAGTGACCAGCATCATATACTTAATATGATGTGTCAAGCGTCACCTCAAAGGGCTGTGACCTTTCGCCGACACGACGCGGCCCCGCCGATCGCCTTCCGGGCAGGTTCTCGCGGCCGGCCAGTACTTCGCGCTCCTGTAGAAGTCTTTTGTCCCGAGCTTCATTACGGCTGCGAAAGTTCCCGGGCACCACTGAGGGCATGGTGCAAAACTGAAACGTGCTGCTAGTCCGAGTAATATGCGTATGACATACTTTATTTAATATAGAAAACTACAGCTGTGGCACCGCAATAAGTCGGGACTGCTGCATTACTCCACTACGAGAGGAAGCACGATATGGCCAAGCGGATGAGTGGCAAGACCGCAATAATTACGGGCGCTGGTTCGGGAATGGGTCGGGCAATTGCAAAGCGTTTCGCGCAAGAGGGCGCAAGGGTGGCGGCATTTGACATAGCCGAAGAGGGTGTCCGCGAGACGGTTTCCGAAATTCTGGCCAGCGGCGGTGAGGCAAAGAGCTATCGGGGAGACGTCTCAGACTCAGAGTCAGTAGGCAACCTCGTCGAATCAGCGATGGCAGACTTCGGGCAGTTGACCACGCTCGTGAACAGCGCCGGAATCTTTGATCTCAACGCAAAGCTACTAGAGACAGACGAGGCCTTGTGGGATCGCATTATGGCTGTAGATCTGAAGGGCATGTATCTCATCACAAGAGCGGCGCTCCCATACCTGAGGGCTAGCGGCAACGCGGCAATCGTGAACATAGCCTCTGTTGCCGGACTTGTCGCGCATTCTGGCGGCCTAGCCTATACCGCTGCGAAACACGGTGTAATTGGACTCACCAAGTCGATCGCGGCCGACTATGGTCCAGAAGTGCGCTGCAACGCGGTCTTACCTGGTCTGGTGCGGACACAAATGACGGATTACTTGCTTGAGGGTGGCAATGAGGCCGAGGCGATGCAAAAAAGGAGCGCGCAGCTGCCAGTTGGGCGGTCGGCAGCCCCCGAGGAGCTGGCCAACGCCGTCCTGTTTCTGGCCTCTGATGAGGCCTCGTTCGTCTACGGCGCCCAACTCGTGGTCGACGGCGGCCGAACAATTCTCTAGAAGGACAACACCGGATACGAACGTTTGCAACTCTAGGCTTGCGCTTTCGCCGCTGTCCAACTTGTGCTCTCGTCATGCTGTGCGTCGGCGGTTTCCTTGCGCCGAATGCTACGGCGTTCTACTCCGCGTACTTCTTGGACAGCCTTCCTGGTTCGGGATTGGACGTTGGGTACGCCACACTTGTGGTCTTTTTTGTGGGATGGATGGGGATCTCGGCCCGTCTACTCCTTGGGGGCCTCGCGGACAGTCTCCCCAATCCGGCAGTGCACTTGAAATTGATCGCGGTGATCATGCTGGTCGCGGCGATGGGCATGGTCGGACTCGCGTTCGGGTCCGGCCCCGTACTGCTTACGACTTCGACGGTCGGCAGCTTAGGCATCGGCTGGGCGTGGCCGGGGCTTATCCACCACGTCGCGTTCGAACTGTTCCCGAAGTCCCGCGCGCTCCCGACGAGCTACATGCAGACCCAACTACGTCGGCACGGTAACGGGCTCGCTGCTGTTTGGTTTAATCGCTCAGCGCATCTCGTTTACCGCAGCATGGATGTTTCCGATCGCTTCTGCGTTCATCGCTGTGGTCTTTGTGTTACTCACGGCTCGAGAGACGGGAAAAATGCGCGGCGCGGGCGAAGAAACTTTGAAGATGAACGATGAAATTATGGACCGATCCGAAGAGGAGAAAGAGTAGATGACAGTAGATGAGACCAGGGTGGCCGACGATCTCTTCGGGGTTGCCGGCAAGGTAGTGCTGGTGACGGGCGGCAGTCGGGGAATTGGCGAGGCCATCGCTGAAGGGTTCGTAAAGGCCGGAGCGCGTGTCTATATCTGCGGGCGCAAGGCCGATGCGTGCGAGGCAACGGCGAAGCGCCTCTCCGATTACGGGGAATGCTACCCGGTCCCGGCCGACCTGAGTTCCGTCGAGGCCTGCAGGGAACTGGCCGAGAAACTTGCCCGGCGCGAGACCCGCGTCGACGTGGTGGTCAACAACGCGGGTACTTTGTGGGCGGCCGGAATCGACGAATATCCCGAGTCAGGCTGGGACAAGGCCTTCGATCTGAATGTGAAGGGCCCATTTTTCCTCGCACAGGCTCTGCTGCCGCTGCTGAGGAAGAGCGGCACCCGCGAGGATCCGGCACGCATTATCAACATCGGGTCCATCGACGCCTTTCACATCCCACGTCATGAGACCTATGCATACACTTCATCGAAAGCGGCAGTGCATCAGCTTAGTCTCCACCTTGCGCATCGGTTGGCGGCCGAGCGCATCACGGTGAACGTCATCGCACCTGGCATGTTCTTCAGCAAGATGATGGAGGCTACCGTCGAGAAAGAGGGGGCCGACACGGTCCTGGGCTCGGTGCCGCTTCGCCGGTTTGTTGAGGCCTCGGATATGGCAGGAACGGCGATTTATCTTGCGTCGCGTGCGGCTGCATTCGTGACCGGCGTGGTGATTCCGGTTGACGGAGGGTACGCGACGACGCTCTGAGCGCGTGAGCTCGGGTGGATCGATGTGGCGCACTCGATCCACCCAGCCAACGGCAGCGTGCAGTCAGGCTGCGCGACCGGTCGGTCGGCGCAGCAGTCCCTCCTGGCTCGCAGAGGCGACCAGCCTTCCGTCGATTGCGAAGATCCGGGCCGTTGCGTGTGCGCGCGCTCTGCCCGCCCAGGCGGAGCCTTGGTCGAAGAGCAGCCAATCATCCGCCCGGGTGGGCTCATGCAGCCAGAGCCCGTGGTTCAAGCTGGCCCGTGGGTTGTTGTCGGTGGTCACGAACGTGCCGTGGGGGATTAGGGCGGAGACGATCAAGGCGACATCGCTGAGATACGTGATGAGTGTGCGGTGAAGCGCCGGATCGTCGGACAATGGCTGATTGATGCGCATCCAAATCCGTTGCTTAGTGGGAACGTTGGTGCGCAGCGTTCCGTCAGGAGCAATTGCCCCGCCGGCATAGCGGAACTCCACCATGGGCCACTCCGTGGACCACATGTCGCTGCCGGTATGCCCCGCCCAGTCGATCGCTTGGCCCAGCGTCAGGCAACAATCGGGGGGAGGTACGTCAGGCAGAGACGCCTGATGCATGTAGCCGGTTTCTGGGACGTGGAATGACACTGTTCCGTCAAGAAGCGGTCGGGAGCCCTGGTGAAGGGCGACGCGGCGCGTGCTGAATGATTTGCCGTCGCGGAGGGTCTCGACTGAGGCTATGGCCGGCTCATCAGCGCGACCAGCTGATAGGAATGTGGCAAAAATGGCGTGGGGAAGCCGCGACGGGTCGTCGAGTTCCTGTTCTGCGGCGACGAGGGCCTGCGCGAGGTATTGCCCCCCATAGGTCTTTGCCAGCAGGCTCCGCTTCGGTGCCGGGGCGTCATAAAAGCCATCCGACCGGCGCTCCAGGTTGAATAGAGACAGTAACTCCGCAACGTTCGACGGCATGGGATCACGCTCCTTGGAACAGCACGCCGACCGAGATCAGTCGGTCGATTACGTCGGAGCTCAGTGCCTCACTGGCGACGTCGATGGTGTGCTCGCCGACCCTAGGCGCGGCCTTATCTCGGCGAGGGCGCTCCCCGTTAAAACGCCACGGTGGGCGCATGAGTGAGAGACCGTCGCGCTCGGGTTCGTAAAGGTCCAGCCATTCGAGCTGCTCTGAATCACGAAGCATAGTGACGGTGTTTACTGGCGCGAATGGCACGTCGTAGGCGATGAGCCGTTTAGTCCATTCGTCGGCGCTGCGCTGCCGAAACTCTTCGATGACGATCGGTTCGAGTTCAGAGTAGTGCGCGACCCGATCGGTGTAATTGATGAAGCGAGGATCCTCAGCCAGTTCAGGGCGCTCGATTGCGTCGAGCAGTGCCCGCCAGAACTTCTGCGAAGAGGAAAGGTGAAGGGTAATCGACTCTCCAGAGGCGGTCTTCAGGCAGAAGTTCTGGGCCTGCGGGTGCCGGCTTTGACGAGAGGGGTCTTTCTTACCGTCCTCGAAGAACTGCGTGGTTGAATCGACCATTAGGGTGCTCGCCGCCTCAACGAGCGACGTCTGCATATGGACGCCAGTACCGCTGATGTCCTTGCCGATCAGTGCGGCGAGAATGCCCGCGGCGGTCGACAGACCGGTGACCATGTCGCCCAGGCACGTGCCGGTGAGCTGGGGCTTCCCGTCGTCCCCGAGCACCGCGACGAGACCGCCGAAGGACTGTCCGATCATGTCGTACGCTGGACGCTGCGCCCATGGGCCTCCCTCGCCGAAGCCAGTGACCGAAGCGTAGACCAGATCCCCCTTGATTGCAGTGAGGGCGTCCCTGCCCAGCCCCAATGACGCCATCTTGCCCGGTCGAAGGTTCTCTATGACAACGTCGAATCCCGGTACGAGCGCTTTGATGAGGTCAATTCCCTCTGGGGCCTTGAGATCTACTGCCAGGCTCCGCTTGCCCGCGTTGTACTGCACAAAGTATGGACTCGCATCATTCATGCCGCGCCGGAAATCCTCGCCCACAACTGGTCGCTCGACCTTCACGACGTCGGCACCGAGCGAGGCGAGAAGGGAGGCTGCGTAGGGTGAGGCGATGTAACCGCCAAACTCGAGCACTCGGATACCTAGTAGGGGCTTGTTCTCCATTGAAACCTCTCACGATGCTTGAACGTAAACCTGATGGCACAATCATATATAAAATATCTCGCAGCCGAGCCGTACCTTTCGTTATTTTAGTATAATATATTGTGCATTAGATATGTCAGGGTGCGGCGTTCCTACTGAAGGAGGATGTATGAAACCAATTCGATCCCTGTTGTTCGTTCCTGGCCACCGAAGCTCCTGGGTCGAGAAGGGGATAGCGAGTGGCGCCGATGGCCTGATCTTGGATCTCGAAGACTCAGTGCCCAGCGACCTCAAAGTGGATGCGCGACACCAGGTCGCCCATTCGATCAGGCGGGTTCGAGAATCGGGCTCCGACATTGCGCTGTACGTGCGGGTCAACGCACTCGACACCAGAATGGCTGGCGATGATATAGCGGCAGTGGCGATCCCTGGGCTCACCGGTCTGAGCCTCCCGAAGACGTACGGACGCGACGACATCATCCGCTTCGAAGCACTCACCGACCACTTCGAGGCGAGGAACGGAGTGGATACGGGAACCATTGAGTTCATTATCAACCTCGAGACGGCTGAAGCCTATGCGGCCTGCGACGAGTTGGCGAAGGCCTCGACCCGCGTTGCAACCCTTTTTGCAGGGGTTGCACGCGACGCTGACGTGTCGCGCTCCATCGGCTTCCAGTTCACGCCGGGGGGCCAGGAGACGCTCTACCTGCGCAGCAAGGCGTTGTTGGCGGCGCGTGCGGCAGGACTCGAATTTCCGCTCGTTGGGCTGTGGCAGGATCTCGCCGACTCCGAGGGCGCGCGGGCTTTCGCGCAACAAAACCGTGAGATGGGATTCAGGGGACAAGTGTTGATCCATCCCTCGCACGTCGCTCTGGCGAACGACATTTACAGCCCGTCGCAGTTCGAGGTCGATTTTTACTCAGGCATGGTAGCGGCGTTCGACGCCGCCGTGGTAGAGGGTAAGGCCGCAGTGCTCTACGAGGGCATGCACATCGATTACGCCCACGTCAAGACCGCTAAAGAAGTGCTCGCCTACAGTGCCGTACTCGCATCACGAGTCGCTTCCTAAACCGCATTTCTTCATCTTCCGCCGAAAGGAAACCCACCCATGGCTGGCCTCTACTTCGAAGAATTCGAACCGGGAATGGTCGTCGAGCACGGGACGCGTCGCACCGTCACCGAGACCGACAACGTGCTGTTCTGCTCGATGACCCTCAACCTGGCCCCGTTGCATATCGACGCGGAATACGCGAAAGACACAATTTACGGGCAGCGGCTCGTGAATAGCCTCTTCATCCTCGGGCTGGTCACAGGGATCACCGTTCCCGATACGACGCAGGGTACAACGCTCGCCAACCTCGGTTTCCAGGAGGTCACCTTCCCGAAACCGGTGTTCCACGGCGACACGATCCGGGTGCGCACCGATGTACTCAGCAAGCGCGAGTCGAAGAGTCGGGACGACTCCGGCATCGTTTACTTCCGCCACCTGGGTATCAACCAGCGCGAGGAGGTCGTCTGTGATGCTCACCGGGCAGGTCTCATGCTCAAGCGCCCTGTCGAACACACGGTCAGGGAGGCTTAGCACACCATGACATCAGATACGCAGGAAGCGGGCGCGGGGCGGCTGTTCGGCGCTTCTCCGGACGCCGCCTGGCGGCCGGGCCCGGAGGTACGTGAGCGCAGTCGGCTGCTTCGCGCGATGGAGCAATGGGGGATCCAGGATCTCGAGCAATTGCACGCCCGCTCAATCGCCGACCCTGAATGGTTTTGGCGAGCGGCGGCCGAGGATCTGCGCGTCGATTTCGAGAAACCATTCAGCCGCGTGATCGACACCAGCGACGGTTTCGAGTTTCCGCGCTGGTTCGTCGGCGGCGAGCTCAATGCGGCATGGCTGTGCTCTCATCGGCACGCGAAGGGGCCGATCAGGCAGCAGCCCGCGGTGGTGTATGAGGGGGATACCGGACAGCATCGCTCGGTGAGCTTTGAGGAGCTCGATCGCGAAGTGCGGCGTTTCGCCGCCAATCTCAGCGGCATGGGGGTAGTGCGAGGCGACCGGGTCGTGCTCTTCCTGCCGGTCGTTCCGGAGGCGGTGATCGCATTCCTCGCCTGTGCGATGATCGGGGCGATCGTCGTGCCGGCGTTTACGGGCTTCGGGCCCGAGGCACTCTCGATGAGGCTCATCGACGCGGGCGCGAAAGTGCTGGTGACGGCGGACAGCACGACACGGCGCGGCAAGCCGGTACCGATGAAATCGACAGCCGATGAGGCGCTTCAGGGTGTCGACAGCATCGAACAGGTGGTTGTGGTCCGCCATCTCAACGACGGGGTGGCGATGAAACCGGGCCGGGACGTGTTCTGGGACGAGCTACCGACGGATCCAACGCCGGTCGAGACCGCGGCGATGGAGTCGAACGATCCACTCACCATCATCTACACCTCGGGCACCACCGGTGCGCCGAAAGGTATTCTGCACTCCCATGCGGGTTTCTCGCTGAAGGCCGCCATCGATTTCGCCTATGGCTTCGATATCCGGGAAGGCGACGTCATCGCATGGATCGCCGACATGGGCTGGATGCTCGGACCGCTGCTGATCATGGGCGGTCTGCAGCTTGGCGCCACGATCGTGCTTACCGAGGGCGTTCCAACCTACCCGACCCCCTCCAGGCTATGGGAGATCGCGGAGAGGAACCGGGTCACATTCCAAGGCATCGCGCCCACCGCTGCCCGGGCCGTCATGGCTGGCGGTGAGCCGATCAAGCAGGATCTGAGTTCGGTTCGCAGCTTCGCGTCGACGGGGGAAGCCTGGGACGAACCGACCTGGAACTGGCTGTTCCACGAAGTGGGCGGATCGGTGCGCCCAATCGTGAACTACAGCGGGGGCACGGAGACCGGCGGCGGCATCCTCGTGAGCTATCCCTTCATGGACAGCGACGCTGCCGGGTTCAACGGCCCCCTTCCGGGCATGGACGTCGTCGTTCTCGACGAGCGCGGAGAGCCGGTCCATGGCGTCGTGGGCGAGCTGTGTGTACGCAATACCTGGCCAGGAATGACCAATGCGTTCTGGCACGACCGGAAACGTTATCTCAAGACCTACTGGGATCGCTGGCCGAACACCTGGGTACACGGGGATCTGGCGAGCGTCGACCGGTACGGTGCCTGGCGGGTGCACGGGCGCTCAGACGACACCCTGAAGGTGTCGGGTCGTCGCGTCGGCCCTGCTGAGATCGAGGCGGGACTACTCAGAGACCGCAGGATCGTCGAAGCGGCCGCGATTGGGGTGCCGGATCCGGACCGCGGTCAGCGCGTTGTCGCGTTTGTGGTGCTCCGCGATGATCCTGAGAGCCGCGCTGCCGAGTTCGACGAGCTTTACGCGACGGCAGTGCACAACGTCGGCAAATCTTTTGCACCCAAGCTCGAGATCGTCAAGTCTCTGCCCAAGACGAAGAACGGCAAGATCATGCGACGTGCGATCCGGGCACAGCATCTCGGCTTGGAAGCGGGGGACATGTCATCTCTTGACCCGGCTACTCCCCTTGAAGACATCCCAACACTGCAGACTGAAAATGAAGAGATCTAGGAGCGACAACCCATGACTGACACGACGACCGAGGTGGACCTCCAGGACGTACGGATGGCATCGCGCGAACTTGCACGGAAGTTCGATGATAATTACTGGCTGGAGAAAGACCGGAAGAAGGAATATCCCTGGGAATTCGTGAATGCCTTCGCGGAAGCCGGATGGATGGGCGTGATGGTTCCCGAGGAGTATGGGGGCCTGGGACTTGGTCTGCAGGCGGCCGGTGTAATGCTGTCCGAGGTCGCGGCCTCGGGCGCCGGCACCGGAGGCGCATCGGCGATTCACTTCTACATCTTCCCGCCGGGACCTATCATCCATCACGGTTCGGAGGAGATGAAGCGGAAGTATCTCCCGGACCTAGCGGCCGGAAAGCTGCTAATGGCGTTCGGCGTCACGGAGCCGAATGCCGGCGTCGACACTTCCCGCATCACCACTCGCGCGGAGAAGACCGAGAACGGCTGGGTGATCAACGGTCACAAGATCTGGATTACCAACGCTCAGAATGCGAGCCGGATCCTGCTGCTCGCCCGAACCTCCCCGCGCAACGACGAACGTCCGTTCGACGGTATGACTCTGTTCTTCACCGATCTGAACCGCGACCGCATCGAGGTGCGCGAAATCGAGAAGCTTGGCAGGGCGACGATTGACTCTAACGAACTCTTCATCGATAACCTTGAGGTCGGCGAAGACGAGGTCATCGGCGAGGTCGGTAAGGGCTTCAAGTATCTGCTCTCCGGTCTAAACCCCGAGCGTATAGTCGTAGGCATGGAGCAGCTCGGTCTCGGCCGCGCAGCGCTGGACCGGGCAGTGAAGTACGCCAATGAGCGCATCATCTTCGATCGGCCTATCGGCAAAAACCAAGCCATAGCGCACCCGCTCGCCGACTCGTGGATCCGCCTACACGCCGCCGAGCTCGTATCGATGAACGCCGCGAAGCTCTTCGACGAGGGGAAGCCCTGCGGCCCTGAGGCGAATGCGGCCAAATTCCTGGGGAGCGAGGCCGGATTCGAGGCCTGCGACCGCGCCCTGCAGACCCTCGGTGGTTACTCATACGCGAAGGAGTACCACGTCGAGCGGTACTGGCGCGAGTCGCGCTTGCTGAAGATCGCCCCGGTATCGCAGGAGATGGTGCTCAATTTCATCTCCACCAAGGTTCTCGGTCTGCCCCGGTCGTATTAGGAGATGACGAAGATGGCTTTGCTCGCCGGAAAGACCGCAATCGTTACCGGTGGAGCTCAGGGGATCGGCTTTGCGATCGTGAAAAGGCTTCTCGACGAGGGTGCCAATGTAGTCGTCGCCGATATCGATGAGGAGAAGGCGACCCAGGCGCTCCGACCGCTCTTGGAACGGGGTCTTCCCGTCCTTGTCCAGCGGTGCAACGTGGCGGCCGAGGCCGACCACGCCGCACTCGTTGAAACGGGGGTGGAGCGGTTCGGCCGAATTGATGCGCTTGTCAACAACGCAGGTGTGACCAGGGACGGGTACATCAGCAAGCTTGCCGAGAGCGACTTCGACCTGGTGCTCGACATCAACCTTAAGGGGGCATGGCTCGGGACCCGCGCTGTCGCGCCGCTTTTCCGCGCGCAGCGGGGCGGGGCGATCGTCAACGTCTCCTCACTCTCCGGCAAGATCGGGAACCCCGGCCAGACCAATTACAGCGCGGCGAAGGCTGGCTTGATCGGCCTCACGAAGGCCGCAGCGAAAGAGCTCGGGCCGTCGGGGGTGCGCGTGAATGCCGTCCAACCCGGGCTAATCCGGAGCGCGATGACGCTGGCAATGAAACCGGAAATCTTCGCAGCAAAGGAAGCAGAGGTGCCGATGGGACGTGCTGGCACCCCCGAGGAGGTCGCCAATGCGACCCTTTTCCTCGTCTCCCCGCTGGCGTCGTACATCAACGGGGCAGTGCTCGAGGTCAGTGGCGGGCGCGGTATCTAAACATCTAATTTTCCGGAAGGAACGGAGCTGAAATGAAGGAATCTCTGCGCGATGCTGTGATTTGCGAGCCAGTGCGAACGGCTGTTGGTGGGTACGGTGGGCAGTTCCGCACTCTTCTCGCGGCCGAGCTCGCGTCGACCGTGGTGAAAGAACTGGTGTCCCGGACGGGAGTGCAGGGTACGGACATCGACGACGTGATCTTCGGACAATGCTATCCAAACGGCGAGGCGCCTGCGATCGGCCGTGTTGCAGCGCTCGACGCGGGCCTGCCGGTCGCCGTTCCCGGCATCCAGATCGACAGGCGCTGCGGGTCGGGCCTGCAGGCAGTGATCGACGCTGCCATGCGGATCCAGACCGGGGTGGCGGATCTCGTCATCTCAGGCGGAGCCGAAAGCATGAGCCAGGCCGAGCACTACATCCTAGGCGGGCGCTGGGGCCTACGCGGCGAGCTCACACCGATGCATGACCGTATCGGTCGCGGTCGGGTGACTTCGGGCGGTAAGTTCTACCCGGTTGACGGCGGCATGATCGAGACTGCCGAGAACCTGCGTCGGGAGTATGGAATTAGCCGTCAGGCGCAGGATGAGTTTTCGTTACGTTCACATGAACGCGCTATCGCGGCACAGCGCGAGGGGCGGTTCGCCGATGAGATTGTGCCGGTCACGGTGTCGAGCCGGAAGGGCGATGTCATGTTCGATGCTGACGAGCACCCGCGGGCCGATGCCTCGCTTGAGACGCTCGGTGGCCTGCGTCCGATCCGTCAGAAGTTGGATTCCGAGGCCACCGTCACTGCGGGGAACGCGAGTGGGCAGAACGATGGCGCCGCGGCCTGCATTGTTACCACTCGCGAGAAAGCCGAGCAACTGGGTTTGCGTCCGCTCGCACGTCTCGTGACGTGGGGGGTAGCCGGTGTCGAGCCCAATCGCATGGGGTTCGGGCCGGTGCCCTCTACCGAAGTCGCGTTGAAGCGGGCAGACCTGACCTTCGCCGACATGGACCTCATCGAGCTCAACGAGGCGTTCGCTGCCCAGGCATTGGCCTGTACCGCAGCGTGGGGCTTCGGCGAGGCCGATTTCGAGCGGTTAAATGTTAATGGGTCCGGTATTTCGCTCGGGCACCCTGTAGGGGCGACCGGGGTTCGTATCCTGGCCACGATGTTGAGGGAGCTCGAACGGCGCGAGGGGCGCTATGCCCTTGAAACGATGTGTATCGGCGGCGGCCAGGGCCTGACGGCGATTTTCGAGCGCATCTGAGTCTGCGCAAAATCAGTTCAGTAGCAATGGAGCGAGGAAACTGTAATGAGTGAGAAACTGACCGAGAAGCTCGGGCGATTTGCCGAGGAAGCCAGCTTCGAGTCGCTGCCGGCGGAGGTGGTTGAGGAATCGAAGCGAACGCTCCTCGACACGATCGGCTGCGCTCTCGGCGGCACCCACGGGGCAAAGGGCAAAGCCGGCGTGGAACTTGGGCTCGTCACGGGTGGAACCGATGGCCCTGCCACAATAATCGGTACTCCGCACCGGACTTCCGTTGTAGGCGCAGCCTTCGCAAATGGCGAGCTGATTAATGACCTGGATTTTGATGCGGTGCTGCCGCCCGGGCATGTTTCGCCGTACGTCGTTCCGGGGATCCTTTCGATTGGCGAGGCCAGCCGGGCGAGCGGCCGGGAAATCATTCGGGCACTCGCAGTGTCTCATGAAATCTCGTTCCGCTTCGGCAAGTCCATGGACTCCACGCGAGATCACAAGAGCGGAGCGACCTCGCACGCGAAGGTGATCGGGTACAGTGCTACGGTGTTCGGTGCCGCGGCAGCGGCCAGCATGCTGCTCGGAGCAAAGCAAGGCGAGATCGCCCACGCGCTCGCCATCGCTGCCTCCACCAGCCCGGTAAATGCTCATAAGGCTTGGATGACGGAAACCCCAGCTTCTACGATCAAGTACCTCGTGGCTGGCTCGCTTGCTGAGTCGGGCATCAATGCTGCATACATGGCGAGGCTCGGTCACCACGGCGCGTTGCAGGTACTCGACGACACGGATTTCGGATACCCGGTCTTCATCGGCACGGATCGCTGGATTCCGCAGAACATCGCCAATGGCGTAGGCGGGAAAGCCTGGGGTTGGCCGAATGAGAACTCCATCAAGCCGTACCCGCACTGCCGTATTCTCCATGCCCCACTTCACGCGCTCATTGAACTCGTCACAGAAAACGACATAAAGCCAGAGGAAATCGACGCGATCCGGGCTTGGGGTGAGGCCTGGGTCATGCAGGGCGTCTGGCTCGACAACCGCGTGGAGTCCGCCTACGAGGCGCAGATGAGCATGGCGAACGGTCTTTCTGTGGGCGCGCACCGCATCGCCCCTGGAGCGGCCTGGCAAGATCCCGCGCTGTATCGAGGTGAATCGGTACTGAAGCTGATGGAGAAGGTGGACTACCAGCCGCATCCTGACTACGTCGAGGAGATCAAGAAGAATCCCTCGGCACGACCGTCGCGCATCGAGATCGATGCCCGTGGTGCCACGTTCGTGGCGGAGCGAATGTTCCCGAAGGGCGTGGCCTCGCCGGATCCCACAACGTTCATGACTAATGACGAGTTGGTGGAGAAATTCCACGTGAACGCCGAGGGCGTCATCCCGCGCAGCGCAGCCGACCAGGTGGTGGAGGCCGTGCTGGGACTTGAGCTCGAGGACGACTTCTCCCGCGTGATGCACCTCCTCGCGAATTCGGCCGAAACGGCATGATTGCCGTGCCCGCCGCGGGCATCCGGCAGCGCCATGCCGCACGACTCATAGCGCTCCGAGACATGAAGCCGCAGACGAACCGCTCCGGCCTGAAAACGAATTGAGAGGCGAAGATGGACGACCTGACGAGATTAGTCATCGAGAATGAGTGCAAGAAGCTCATGACGCTCTACTGCTGGCACATCGATCACCTGGATCCAGCGGCGTTTGCGGAGCTCTTCGCGGAGGACGCGGAGTACAAGCCTTCGGTCGAGCCTAAGCCGATCGTGGGACAGGGCTCGATCCGGCGCTGGGCAGAGGCCTACCCGAAGCGGTTCCTATCGCGCCACGTCTCGACGAACCAGTTCGTGGAGGTTGTCGACGAGAACCATGCTAGGGGCGTCTCGTATGCAATCGTTTGGCGGGATTCGGAACCGGCCGACGATGCCGTGTCCGCAAACGTAACGCCACGCAGCTTGGTCGAATACGTGGATACGTTCCGCCGTACCCCAGGCGGCTGGCGCTTCGCCACGCGCTACTACCGCATGCTTTTCCTTCAGGAGGATGCTGCGCAGCGCCCGGAACGATGGACCGGGTTCCCCGCTACATCGGGAAGTCTGAGAGTTATCTGATGGATCCTGGAATCCATGGAAAGCTGCCGTCGTAATTCGCGACTGCGAAGGGCGAGATCTCGCGTTCACGGGCACTGGCCCTGGAGGGCACAGATCCGATGTTCGGCTACTAGACCCCTGGCCGCATAATCTCGCAGGCATGTCGTATGTGCAGGACGCCCCAATCGTTTCGGCACGTAAATAAGGAGAAGCCCTACCTTGGATACACACAACAGCCTAGTTTTTGCAGATGCATCCGCTGCACGAAAGATCGCGACAAAGATTCGCACGCACCATCTTCAAGAAGCAAAAAACAAGGGTGAACATTTCGCTATGCTCACCGCCTACGAACAGTACACGGCAGAGATCTTCGACCAGGCCGGCATTGAAGTGTTGCTGGTCGGCGACTCCGCCTCCAATAACGTGTTCGGCAATGACACCAGCCTGCCGGTGACTGTGAATGAGCTGCTTCCCTTGTGCCGCGCCGTTGCGCGCTCTGCTAAGCGGGCGCTCGTGGTTGCAGACCTTCCTTTCGGCAGTTACGAAGTTTCGGCCGAGCAGGCAGTTGCAACAGGTGTCCGGTTCATGAAAGAGGGGTTGGCAAATGCCGTAAAAATTGAGGGGGGAAAGTTCTATGCCCCCACCGTTCGTGCAATGGTTCAAGCGGGAATCCCCGTTATGGCCCACATCGGCTTTACCCCACAAAGCGAACACGCCTTGGGCGGCTATCGGGTGCAAGGCCGTGGCGACGACGCCCACCGTCTCCTTGACGATGCCGTCGCGCTGGTCGACGCCGGTGCCTTCAGCATCTTAATGGAAATGGTGCCCGCGGAAACAGCAGCGTTTGTCGATGCGGCAGTCTCCGTTCCAACGGTGGGCATTGGAGCTGGGAAGGCAACCACAGGCCAAGTCCTCGTCTGGCAGGACATGGCCGGACTGCGTGGTGGCAAGTTGGCCAGGTTCGTCAAGAAATACGCTGACCTTCGCGCGACACTCAGCGAAGCTGCAATTATGTTCGGGGACGATGTCCGCAGCGGCCAGTTTCCCGGTCCGGAGCACTTCTTTTAGTCATCGCCCACTCGCCTTCCCCCTTTTCATGGCCGGCTGGTCCTATGAATCACATGGTTGCGAGCATCGGACACCTCCCGAAGCAGCCTCCTCTTACCCCGGACGCCGGCCCGCGCCAATAATGTTCTCCTTGTCTGGGTGCCACCTCCACGAGCCCATTCCATGAATTGCTACGTGGCCGGACGGGTCGGATACGCGAACACGAGAGCTCAGCGACGTAAAGGCGTGGGCCAGACGTTAACGCAGGGCATTTCCACGTGGCATACCCATGGTCCGGCGAAATCGGGTCATGGAGTGAATAACTAATGAGACGAACACTGTCGCGCAGAGGACGGCTCCCATTCCGAGGGTCGTAGTGATTCCAGCACCAGTTGGGTGAGAGTCCGGTGCACTATAGGCAGCGAGAACAGCCCCAGAAACAGCTGTGCCGAACGAGCTTCCTACCGTTCGCAAGACCTGGTTGAAGCTCACCGAACTGCCCAGTTCCGCGGTAGCCACTCTGCGGGCGATCAGCGCTGGCATGGCGGCATAACTTGTGCCCATACCGCAGCCGAACACCAACATCCCGATCAGGATCTCCCACAGTTCATCATGTGCGAGCCACAGCAACATTCCGGCTGCCGCTATCAAGCCCGAGCCGACTGGTAGTAAGGCACCCAAAGGGATTCGGCGCGACAATAGGCGTACGAGCCGGTTGGCGCAGAAACTTCCCACCGAGAGCGGGAACATCACAAAACCGGCCCAAAAGACCGGCAGTGCGAGACCGTATCCGGTGGAGGCAGGGGCCTGAGCAACAAGGCCGGAAATCGAGAGCCCGATATACATTGCGGCCCCCAAGCTAATTGCCGTGCTGTTCGCCAGCAGAACTTCCCTTTTCCTGAGGACCCGCAGATTGATTAGCGGATGCCGTATCCGTAGTTGACCTCGGACCCAGCATGTGAGAATGACTGTCGCGAAAATCATGGTACCCGCGGTCCAGGGCGATCCCCATCCCCAGTTCGGCCCTTCGCTGACCGCCAGGAGGAGGGCTCCCAGACCGATTGCAAATCTGCTCGTGCCTTGGTAGTCAAACGGCATTAGGGGGGACTGTTCATCCGGCCCCGAGGGCACAACGCGGAAGACGACAATAATGGCCGTCGTTACAAACAACGCCGCAAACCAGAATGCGAACCTGAAGTCAAAAAGACCCGCGAGGATTCCCGTCAGCGGGTACCCAATTCCAATCCCCGTTGTTACGGTCACCGACAGGCGTGAGATCGAAAATTGCATCTTGTTGGCAGCGGCGTAGCGACGAGCAAGAGCGATCGTCACCGGGACGATTCCGTACGTCAGGCCCTGCAGCGCCCGTCCAACCAGGAACACGCTGAAGTTGGGTGCGGCTGCCGCGATTATCGACCCAGCCAGAATGATCACAAGTGCCAACAGAAGGAGTCTTTTCTTGTGGGGTCCATCGCTGAGCCTTCCCATGACTGGGGTCGCCACCGCACCAACCAGGAGGTTGACGGTGAGCATCCACTGCGCCGTACCGACGGGAACCTCCATCTCACGAGAGATTGTTGGTACTAACAGCATTCCCAAAGAACTAACAACCGCCGTGCACAGCGCTGCATACACCAAGGCCGGCATCAAGCGCAGGTAGGGTTCAGTCACCTCATGCCTCGGATCCAAGCCTTCGTGTGAATGTAGAAAGGCGCTTCGAGATTGTTAAGAACGCCCAGCATCAAGCGTTGCCCCTTCGATTCCTGTATGTCGGCTTGCGTTCCTCAACGCTCTCCGGGTCGTGATAACCGTAGCGTGCGACAGTTTCATGTCGTCCTTTGGAACTTTTCCGAGGACCATCGCAAAACGGTAGCACCCCACAAAATAGACCAACACAGCAGCGTAGAGTTGCAGGCCGCACTCCGCGGTCCTCTTACATCTTGACCTTGTATTCTTTAAGGAGGCTGCGACCGATGATCATTTTCTGGATGTCCGAGGTTCCCTCGCCGATGAGCATGAAGGCGGCCTCTCGGTAGAGACGTTCAATTTCGAACTCTTTCGAGTAGCCATAGCCGCCATGGATTCGGAAAGACGCCTCGACGACTTCCTTGCAGTATTCGCTGGCCAGCATCTTTGCCATGCCGGCTTCGACGTCATTCCGCTCACCCGAATCTTTCTTGCGGGCAGCGCGCACTACCATGGCATTGGCCGCCTCCACCTTGGTGGCCATTTCGGCCAAGCGGAACAGGACTGCCTGATGCTCGGCAATTTTCTTGCCGAATGTCTCCCGCTGCTGAGCGTAGTTTACGGCGAGTTCGAAAGCCCTGTTCGCGATGCCGACTGCACGTGCTGCAACGTTAACGCGGCCAACTTCGACGCCGTCCATCATTTGGTAGAAACCGCTGCCCGGGGTGCCGCCTAAGATCTGGTCCGCTTCGACCCGGTGCTGGTCCAGGTACATCTCCGTGGTCTCGACGCCCTTGTAGCCCATCTTGTCGATCTTTCCCGGGACAGTGATGCCCTGGGCGGTTTCCCCAAATCCGGCTTCCTTCTCGACTAGGAAAGTCGTCAGGTTGCGGTATACGCTCTCGGCACCTTCGTCGGTTTTGGCAAGCACCGCAACGAGCGTCGAAGTGGCACCGTTGGTGAGCCACATCTTTTGACCAGTGATCTCGTAAGAGCCATCGCCCATCTGCCTGGCCTTAGTCGCGACCGCCGAGACATCGGACCCCAGTCCGGGTTCGGACATCGAGAAGGCGCCGCGTATCTCGCCCCTGGCCATGCCGGGCAGGTATTTTTGCTTTTGCTCGTCTGTCCCGTGCTGCATGAGCATGTAGGCCACGATGAAGTGGGTGTTAATAACGCCCGAGACGCTCATCCAGCCGCGTGCAATCTCTTCGACCACCAGCGCATATGTAAGCAACGATTCGCCGAGCCCACCGTATTCTTCGGGGATAGTCAGACCGAAGATGCCAAGGTCTTTTAGTCCCTCCACGATCTCCGTAGGGTACTCGTCCTTGTGTTCAAGCTCGGTGGCGACCGGGAGAATCTCCCGCTCGACGAACTGCCGGACCGTCTTCAGGATTTCTTCCTGGAAATCGGTCAGTCCTTCCGTGGTCACGAGACGTCCCATAATGGCTCACGCTTCCTATTCGTGTCAGTTTAAGAGCTAAAATCTCCCTGTTACCTATCCACAATATACTATATGTTAAGTAGGGGCGTTGATGCTGCGACGAAGACGAGTAAACGGGAGGCTGCTTTGAGCGGACCGCTAACAGGCGTGCGTGCGGTGGCTCTTGCCGGGATGGGTCCTACTCCCTTCGCGTCCATGCTCTTAGCCGACATGGGAGCCGACGTGGTGAGGATTTGCCGACCCTCAGGGCGGGCAAGGCAGTCCCAAACTCCAGCCGAGGAGATGCCAGCAGAAATGGACGTCGTGAACCGGGGCGCTGTATCCGTGGCGGTCGACCTCAAGGACCCTGCCGGTGTCGATAACGTCCTGAAACTTGTAAGGGGCGCAGATGTCTTCATCGAAGGTTTCCGTCCCGGAACTGCTGAACGTCTCGGTCTCAGCCCCGCTGTATTGCTCGCCCTACGGCCCAACCTGGTCTATGCGCGACTCACAGGCTATGGTCAGTCCGGGCCGTTGGCCCTCGAGGCGGGCCACGATCTTAACTATGTTGCCCAGTCCGGCCTGCTCAGTGCGCTGGGTAGGCGGGGCGAGGCGCCGCACCCGCCAATCAATCTCTTGGGTGATTACGCCGGTGGGGGAGCGATAGCCGCTTTCGGCATCGTTTGCGCGATCCTTGAGGCGCGAAGTTCCGGGCACGGCCAAGTAATTGACTCCGCCATGGCGGATGGTGTGGCACTGCTGACGTCAAAGATCCAGGGCATGCGCGCATCAGGGGTCTTCGGCAACAAACGGGGCACCAACTTCATCGACACCGGAGCGCCGTACTATGACACCTATCGGTGCGCGGACGGGAAATTCCTTGCTGTCGGCGCTATCGAACCGCACTTCTACAGTGAATTCATTTCCAAGTTGGGCTTGGATGCAAGCAGCTTGCCTGGGCAAGCCGACCGGGACTCCTGGCCCCAGTTGCGCGAAGCCATTGGGTCAGCTGTCGGCACCAAGACCCGGGACGAGTGGGCTGCCTTGTACGCTGGCACCGAAGCCTGCGTGACACCTGTTCTCACCTTTGATGAAGCCGCAGAGCAGCCACACAACGCCTCGCGCGGTATGTACCAGCGCATAGCAGGCGCACTGCACCCGGCCCCGTCACCCCGGTTCAGCCGCACTACCGCTCGCGCTCCCCAGGCCCCAACCACGGATTACATCGATCTCCCGGAGCTTCTCTTGCGCTGGGACGCGCAGCTATAAGCCATTACTCCGCAAGCACCAATCGAAAGGGACAATTATGATCGAGAAATATCAGGCGCAGTTCAAGCGGCTCAGTTTTGAATGCAACCAGAAGGGTGTGTTGGAGGTTATCTTCGACGGTCCCGGCCTGAATGCAGTGGATGAAGAAACCCACCAGGAGATTCCGCGTATATGGCCCGTCATTGATTCAGATCCGGAGGTGCGGGTCGTGCTAGTGCGAGGCGCTGGGCGTGCGTTCTCCGCCGGCGGGAGCTTCGACCTCATCGACAAGCAGATCGAGGATTACGGAACACGGGTTCGAATCATGCGTGAGTCGCGTGACCTCTTCTACAACATCATTAATTGCAACAAGCCGATCATCTCCGCCGTTCATGGCCCGGCGGTTGGCGCCGGCCTTGTTGTGGCGCTCATGGCAGATATTTCGATTGCGGCAAGGGACGCCCGCATCATCGACGGCCACACCCGGCTGGGAGTTGCGGCGGGCGATCATGCCGCCATGGTGTGGCCGCTGCTGTGCGGTATGGCAAAGGCCAAGTACTTACTGCTGACCTGCCACGAGATTTCCGGAGAGGCGGCCGAACGAGCCGGACTGGTGTCTGTCACTGTGGAGAGGGAAGACCTGCTGGATCATGCCCGGGGAATCGCGGGGGAGTTGAGCAACGGTGCCCAGGAAGCCATCCGTTGGACTAAGCACACACTTAACCAGTGGTACCGCCAGAATGCTCCCATCTTTGACGCGGGGCTAGGGCTCGAGTTCCTCGGCTTCGGAGGGCAGGATGTCGTTGAGGGCGTGGCTTCCCACCGAGAGCGCCGTACACCGCAGTTCAGCGGGGTCGTTACGTCATGACCAGTGCCGCCGATCTTTTTTTCCGCCCGCGGAGCGTCGTGGTCTACGGGGCGTCGTCCAACCCCGATAAACTGTCTGGGCGGCCGCTCGCCTACTTGTTGAAGTTTGGTTTTCCGGGCAAGGTGTATGCCGTTAACTCGCACCGCAATAAGGTCCAGGGTGTTGATGCCTACCAGGACATAGCCTCGGTTCCGGGGCCGGTAGACCTCGCAGTCATCGTGGTGCCCGCTGTCTCGGTGCTGGATGCGGTGCGGCGGTGCGCGGATTCGGGCGTGGGGGCGGCTACTATCTTCGCGTCCGGTTTCGCGGAAACCGGCGATACTGGCATGCCACTGCAGGAGGAAATTAGCCGCATTTCCCGGAGCAGCGGTATGCGTGTCCTGGGTCCGAACTGCTTGGGGACTTTCTCCGCACCAGACAAGGCTTTTGCAACCTTCTCCACCGCGTTCGATGATGAAAGTGAACGGCCCGATTCCCCTATCGCCTTGGTTTCACAATCCGGAGCGGTAGGAACTTTCACCTATACCACTATGAACTCATTAGGGCTCGGGGCCCGATTCTTTGCGAACACCGGCAACGAGTCTGACCTCACTTCAGTGGAGATACTCTCCGGCCTGGTGGAGAACCCAGCTGTGGACATTCTTATGGGCCACATCGAGGGTGCAAAGGATTTGGACGCGCTAACCGAGTTGGCCAAGGCGGCCAGTTCCAAGGATAAACCGCTCCTGCTGTTGAAGTCCGGCAGGACAACAGCTGGTGCCCGCGCGGTAGCGAAGCACACGGGGAGCATTGCCGGGGACGACGGCGCTTTTAACTCAGCGTTGGCCCCATACGGTGCCGTGCGTGTAGAAAGCCTGCAAGCGTGGTCTGACGCGGCGCTGGCGTTTTCCGACGGACGCCGCGCTGCCGGCAGGAGGCTGACCATTGTCACTTTGAGTGGTGGTGTGGGTGCTCTTGCCGCGGACCGCGCCGTCGAACTGGGACTTACCGTGGATACCTGGACGGATTCCCGCGATCGTAAGGAACTGGCTGCCGAGCTGCCGTCCTTCGCTTCTGTAGCCAACCCGATTGATATGACTGGTGCGATGATCAATGACCTTGATCTCTTGGACCGCGCCTTACGAGTGACCAGCGAGAATGCCGAGACCGATGCACTGATGCTCATTTTGGGCAATGCAGACAAGGGCGCCGAAGAAATCGTGAAGCGCTTGGTATCCGGATACAGGAGTACCACGAAGCCATTCGTCGTGGTGTGGACCGGAGGTTCGGGACGTCCGCTACAGAAACTGCTGAAGGCCGGCGTGCCTGCCTACGCCGAAGCGGATCGTGCCTTGGGCGCGTTGAGCAGAGTAGTGGAGTTCAGTCTGCGTCCAGTGCTCGCGGTAAATTAAGGGCAGGCGGCCTGACTGACATCGGCCTACCCCTGGGACTGCCGGTTTTGTTTACTCCTTGACTTAGCGAGCTTGTGCTCATGGAAGGATGTTGACCATGCCCACGGCTTCGGGCGGAGTTCCGCCAGGATGTTATTGATGTGGCCCGTAAGGGCGAGGTGCCGCTGGCGCAGATTTGCCAAGGATTTCGGGCTGTCGGTCACTCCGCTGAAGCGCTGGATAGCCATCGTCGAACATAAGGATTCCGGGGCCATCCCGGCGGCGGAGTCGGCCGAGATGCGTGAACTGAAGAAGCGGAACCGGTTGTTGGAGCAGGAGAATGAGATTCTGCACCGGGCCGCGGCCTTTCTGGCAAGGGACATCAACCCAAAATGGCAGATCTACCCGCTGGTCACGGATCCTGCCGGTGTCGGTGTTCGCGTGGCGGTGACCTGCAGGGTGTTGAGATTCAGCAGGCAAGGCTATTACCGGTGGAGGGCCAACCAGGTGACAGAACGGGACTGCGTCGATGCGCACCTGGTCAACGCCGCGCGAGACATCCACGCCGACGACCCCGCCTCGGGGTAACGGTTCATCGCCGATGAGCTCCCGGGGATGCGCATCGCAGCGAGTGAGAACAGGGTCCAGCGCCTGTGCAGGGAGCACGGCATCTGGTCAGTGCTTTCTAAAAAGCGTGGCCTCAACCGCAGACCCGGGCCACCGGGCCACGACCACCTGATCGAGCGGGACTTAACCCGCCACGGCACCGAACGAGCTGTGGCTGACGGACATCACCGAACACCCCACCGCAGAGGGAAAGCTCTACCTCTGCGCAATGAAAGACGTCTACTCTGGCAGGATCGTCGGATACTAGATGGACTTTCGGATGAAATCCTCGCTGGCCGTCGGCGCACTGGGTAACGCCATTCGGTCTCGCCGCCCGGCAGGGACCGTCGGGCACTCGGACCGGGGGTCCCAGTTCCCGTCGCGACGATTCGTCGAATCACACGGTCACCACGGTCACCGCGTCGACGGGCGGGGTCGGTGCCTACTCGGACAACGCCGCGATGGAGTCCTTCCTCTCGCTGCTGCGGAAGAACGTGCTGGACCCTCAGTGCTGGTTCACCAAACAGGAACTTCGACTGGCGATAACGACCTGGATCGAGCGGACATGCCACCGCCGGCGAGGGCAAAGACGGCTCGGCAAACTCACGCCCATCGAATATGAAACAATCGGCCAGACCGCGCTCACAGCGGCCCAAGACCCCGAGTCAACAAAAGCGGGGCAGTCCCCCTTGATTAATAAGTGGAACTACGCCGCTTCACCACCGAGTTCAATCACTTACTCAGTGCGGTCAACTTCCAGTCGAGCACCGGCTCGGACGGGTTCGCGTCGCGCTTCGCGGATGCGAGCACGCGCAAGGTGACCGCCTTGAGCCCGGTGAGTTGGTCTTCCCCGCCGCACAGCTCTTCGACGTCCAGTACTTCGATAGACGACACCAGGGTGTCGCCTTCACGAACAGGGCCGGTATGGTCGCAGCTGTGCCAACTGGCGATTGTTATGAGGTTTGGCAGGGTTCTTGTCAGTTGCGCCAGGGCCAGGCCGATGGTGTGACCGCCGTAAACCAGGCGGCCGGATGACTGACTGAAGCGATCGTGATGGATGTGCGCCACATTGAGCGTGAGCCGAGCCAGCTCGGCCGCACCGGAGACGAGGTCGCCCGCCTCAAGAACCCACTTATCCCCCCTTGCTATACCGCCGGATGCCGGAATACCGGAACAATTCCATCCTCGGACCATAGTGCTAATCGAAGCAGGGTCGGGCGCAGTCCCAATGGAGCTAAGGTCATCCTCCCTGCCGGTCTGCACATCCGGTGAGCTGAGGGGCAACATTGCACAACGCCAGAAGTCCAACACCAGGCGGTCTTCCTGGTCACGAGTGGTGATACGCAATGCCGCCAGCCCGCTGGGCCGGCTAGCGTTTTGCCGCAGGCCGACTACCTCAGTTCTGGTATAAAGGGTGTCTCCGATGGACGGAAGCCGATGAAAGGCCAGCCCGCGGTAGAAGAGGTTAGCCACAACACGCCGGGTCACGAGGGTTGACTGCCCGATCGCCACGTCCCACACGAAGGAAGGATCGGCCGATTCCAAGCCGGTGACGCGTTGCGCAAAACTGGCATCGAGCGACAGTCGGAGTCGGCTCCCTAGGATGGACTGATGGACGGCAGCGCGTCCAGCGGTAAGTGTCAGTGCAGGGGCTGTGTCGAAAACGTCCCCCACGTTAAGCTCATCGAAGAAGGGCCCCTCGTGGCCGCTCATGAGATAACCACACGCGAAAGCACCCGGCGTGCCTGCACAGCGACAGCTTCGTCGAGCATCCGCCCTCGCCATTGGACGGCGCCTTGTCCGCTGCGCAGCGCTGCGTCCATGGCAGCTAACAGTCCCCGAGCCTCATCGGCTTCCTCACCAGAGGGGGTGAAGGCGTCCTGCACCACCCCGGCTTGGCGTGGGTGAATTACCCACTTGCCGTCGAACCCGAGCGACTCTGCGGCGACGGCCGCTTGCTGGAGGGCGGCGTCTGCGTGCACAGTGAGTAGTGGACCGTCAACTGCTTGAATGCCCGCGATGCGAGCGGCCAGTATCACGGCGTCGTGGGCGAACTGCCAGGAAGCATGGAGGCGCCGGCCCAGCGAGACACCGAGGTCTGCGTATCCGATGATGAGCGAAACCATACGTCGAGATGCTGCTGCGATGGCCTGTACGTCGCCGATTCCGTGCGCAGATTCGATTAGGGCCTGAACCCTCACTAAGGCAGCACGCCCCTGTTCTCCCTCGAGCCGCACCAGCTGGCGCTCCACTTCTTCTATGTCTTCGGCGCTATCGACCTTTGGAAGGACAATCGAGGTGATGGCATCATTAGCGACGACTGCGGCCAGGTCATCAAGAACCCAGGCCGAATTGAGAGCATTGACCCTGACCGCTATTCCACCACGCTCGCGGGGGGCAATAGCAGCCAGCACCGCCCGTGCATCGTCCTTCCTGGTCGGCGCTACTGCGTCTTCAAGATCCACGACGACCTCGTCGACGTCGACCGCGAGTGCTTTGGCCACTTTGGCCGGCTCACTGGCCGGAACGCACAGGACCGAACGTCGAGTTGTCATGCTGCCGCTCCAATCACATTGTCATCGTGTAGTTTTCCGAGCTCAGAAGGGCTGAGGCCCAAGATTTGCTCGAGTACTTCGTCGGTATGCTGCCCTAAAGCGGGGGCGACGCTAGCAGGGCCGTATTCGGCGCCTAAGCGGATGGCGGAGCGCGCTGAGACAACACGCCCTATTCCAGGCTGGTCAACGTCCGCCAAGACCGAACGGGCCTCAGCGCGCCGGAAGTCATTCACCACCTCTGTCATGGTTCGGTAGCGGCTCCAGAGGGCGTGGCCCTCTGTCAGCGCCCGGCTTACCTCGTCGATGGAGCGGGCCTCGAACCAGGAACGCAGGACCGCAGTTATGGTTTCACGCTGCCGGTACCGGTCCCCCTCCTCAGAGAGGTTCACGCCGAGGGCATCCTCCAGTGCCGCAAACACAGGTCGCGTTCCGGTGATTTTTTGCAGTGCATCCCACTGCCGAGATGTGAGGGCCACAACCATCACGCGGTTTCCGTCCGACGTTTGAAAGTCCACGCCGTAGCTCCCGTAAAGGTAGTTGCCGACTTTGGGACGGTCAGTTTCAAGCTCATCGGCCTCGGCAAACCAGCCCATGTTTGCAAGCCCGGCCAATGCAACATCGCCAAGTGCCACTTCCAGGTAAGCGCCCTCGCCCGATTGGTCGCGGTGCCTGAGCGCTGCCAGCAGAGCGGTGGTCGCCGTCATGCCAGTCAGGAGGTCCCAAGCGGGAAGCACATGGTTTACCGGGCCGGAAACGCCAAGCGGGCCCGTTATGTCGGGAACGCCCACTTCGGGGTTAATTGTGTAATCGACGGCAGGTCGCCCATCAGCGCTTCCGCCAATGCGCACCTGAATGATGTCTCGGCGACGCTCGGCAAGCTTTTCATAGGCTAGCCATGACCGGCCGACCTGGTTGTCCACCAGCACCCCGCTTTGCGGACCTGGTGCAGCCGAAAGGGCCAGCAAGAGTTCGCGCCCTTCTGGCCGGCGCAGATCGATCATCACGGAGCGCTTTCCCTTATTGAGGCCGGTCCAAAAAAGGCTGTTTTGCGACCGCTGCGAGACGGGCCACCGTTTATAGTCGGGGGCACCACCGAGGGGGTCCACGCGGATAACGTTCGCACCCAACTGGGCGAGCGTCAGGCAACCGGAGGGGCCGGCAACAAAACTTGCGCATTCGATCACTCGCAGTCCCGCAAGCGGCTGCGGCGGCTGTCTGTTGGGCAATGGAGGCCTCCTGATCATCGTCGAGAATGCTTCGGCTTAGCTACGAGTACGAGACACACTTAACACACCAGCGGCATCCTTATCTCTGGGGAAAAGGGGGCCCGGACGCAACGCTTCCCACTGGCAATCCTCGAGCAGGAGCCTAAAACATCATATATTATGGTTCCAGTATAGGCTTATTCCAGTTAGATATACTATGTGTCATGTCTTCTTTGCAGCCGTCCCTGAGAAAGTCTTCCGCGGAGGACACTTTTACAAATCGCCCAAACCGCACTCCGAAGCGACAACAGCTTCCCGAGGAAGTCGCCTCGTATGTCCGTGAACTCATAATTTCAGGTGACGTTAAACCTGGGGATTTCCTCCGCATGGAGCGGATCGCAGAGGCAGTTGGCGTTAGTAATACGCCCGTCCGTGAAGGGCTGCTTCTCTTGAGCAGTGAGGGTTTCGTCAAACCGATTCCGCGTCGTGGGTTCGTGGTTGCGGGCTTTTCACCCCAGGATGTGCGGGACCTCTTCTGGGCACAAGCAGTGATCGGGGGAGAGCTCGCCTACCGCGCGGCGCAGAGAATCACTCAGGAGAGCCTTGCTCGACTGGAGGAAATGAACGAATCGTACGCGGAGGCGGCTCTTCGCGGCGACGATGACGCACTCGTGGATCTGGGTCATCTGTTCCACAGGGAGATCAACCTCGCCGCTGAATCCCCCAGGCTCGCCCTTGTGATGGGCACCGTCGTGAAGCAACTGCCCAACCGTTTCTACGCGGCGATTGAAGGCCAGGTACTCGACAGCCGGGGCGAACACCCCTTGATCCTGGAAGCCCTGCGAGCCGGCGATTCCGAGGGAGCCCGTGAACTGGTAATGAAGCATATCGGTGGGGCGGCAGATCGCCTCGTCGATATGCTGAGAAAAAGAGGACTTTGGGACGATCAGGCCGTCGCTAAAGAGGGTAATCTTTGACCGCTGAAGTTAAGGATTAGGATCAAAACGCAGAGCAGCCAGCGCTGAGCTACACAGGAACTCGAAAAAGATCCGCCCTTGTCCGCGCCCACGGGCCGTATGAGGGGCGAAGTCTTCAAGCGCCACACGGATGCCATCCGTCCCCTCGACACCCAAGGCCCGTGGGCGTCGGCATCATCAGCGGGTGTGGGAGACCTCTGATGCGCTTTTTGAGCCACCCATGACAAGGACGGTCGGGCGCCCCCGACAGGATCGTAGGTCCTAGGTCCGGGAGCTGCTGCGCCTACTCTTGCTGATCCAAATCGGTCGCGATAGCGGGGCCCCGGTCTCACTCTGATCAGTCCTCCCCGCCAGGCAACGCAGGCGATCACGTCAAAACGGATCAACCATTCAGACAGTCCCGCAAACGGGGGCTCTCCTACTGCTTTTACACGTGAGGGTATGAGCCAGCCACCTTTTTATCCTTGATCCACCGATGGCGTCGGGTCACCGGACCCCGACCTAGAGTGCCAGTCCCATGGCCTGGACCAGGCCGGCGGCTGACACATGGTTGGGCTCATCGAAGGAAGCTGACGAGGACGTGCCGGTGTGGGAAAATTGCATCTACGAGATGCCTCTCTTTTCTGTGAGAAGGTGTTCTGTGCAAACCCCATTTTCCGCGAAGGGACAGCTGTTCTCGGTTTAACCGCCGATAGCGCCCCAATCAGCATCAGTGTTAGCGGCCATGAAAAACTGCCCATAGGCGGCCACGAAAATGCCCACTGACGGCCAGCAAAACTGCCCACCGGTGGCCATGAGATCTGCCCA
>NZ_JBFBKY010000034.1:0-25184 GCF_040702335.1 Pseudarthrobacter sp. NPDC080039
TGATTTCGGCCAAGAGGGCCCGTCCTTTCAAGGGTAAAACCGCAGGTCAACCCTAGTTAGAGACCGGCCCCTTACACACTCTATGAAACACGCTCGCTCACGCCGGCCGTTGCGGTAAATAGAGCGAGAATGAGAAGGGGTGCGATGCGACGAAACCAGGACATCTGATACTCCCGGACACTAAGCACAACCAATATTTAAAGGACTGCGGAGTCTTGCACGCGCGGCCGGAACATAAAAAGCCAGCCCAACGAAAGTCTATTTCACGCTGGGCGAACAAGCCACAGACTGCGCGTCGGGTCGTAGAAGAACTCGTTTTAACCCCGCTGGCGCCAAGAAATGGAACGGCCCACCAGGTAAGTTCCCCAAGCGCAGCGACGCGCAAACCTTGCAGCACCGGCTCATCCAGGATGCGTCCATCCAGGACGCACGAGAATCCGGCCGGGCCAGTCGCAGTCGCTGACAAGGACCTCAAAGGCTAACATTCACACCACGCTGATAACGTCTCTGATCTCTTCACCAACACGTTGAAATGACCGGCTCCACTAAACCTTTTGAGCGTGCCTTTCTGGACATCGCCGACGTGAACCGGACACTGACTGCGATGTTCTGGCGCTCGAACTGCCGCCAAAAACCCTCCGAAAAGCACGCAGGAAAAAGCCTCTTTTCCGGCTTTCCCCCACCTGTTTGAAAAGGCCGATAACCGGGGTTTTGTAATGCTGGGGGAGAACGGAAGGGCAGGGTGCCGAGGTAGCTTTGCCAGTGGACGGTCGGAGGGGATGGAGCCGGGAACGGGCCGCTTTGTCGTGACCGTGATCGGACAAAGGAAGTTGCTGGCGGCCAGCGGAAGGACAACGATGAGGAGCCTCCTTCCTCACGGTGGGGTCAGATCCATTCCTTCTTTTTGAAGGTGAGGTAGAGCGCGGCTGAGGCGATGATGATCAGGCCCAGGGAGAGGGTGAGGCCCAGTGGCGCCTGGAAGCCGAGAAAGGGGACGTTCTGGCCGAAAAAGCCGGTGACGGCTGTGGGCACGGCGATGATTGCTGCCCAGCTGGTCACTTTTTTCATGACCAGGTTCATCTTGTTGCCCTGGATGCTGATGTGGGTTTCAAGGATTGTGGTGACCAGGTCACGCAGGGATTCAGTCCATTCAGAGACGCGCAGGACATGGTCGTAGACGTCCTGCAGGAATGGCTGCATGTCGGTGTTGAGGATTTCAAGGTCGCGCCTGAGGAGCGTGTTGAGGACTTCGTGCATCGGCAGCACGGCGCGGCGGAGCTGGACGAGGGATTTTCGGAGTTCGAAGGACCGGCGCTGCAGGTCATGGTCCGGGGCTGCATCATCGAACAAGACGTCTTCGAGGGCGTCGATGCGGGCATCGAGTTCCTGGACGGTGTCGAAGTGCCCGTCCACAATCAGGTCCAGCAGCCCCCAGAGCAGAAACGAGGTACCGTACCGGGTCAGGTCAGGTTCGGCGTCCCAGTGCGCGGTCAGTTGCCTGGGGTCCATGTCAGGCCCGTGCACGGTCACCAAGGCACGTTTGGTGATGAAAGCCTTGATCTCTGACACTTTCAGTTCGTTGGAGTCACTGCCGAGCTCCGCGTGGTAGGCGGCGAGGAAGAGGTGTGTGGGATACCGGTCCAGCTTCGGCCGCTGGTGCTCATGGACGGAATCCTCCACGGCCAGCCGGTGCAGGCCGAGTACCTTTTCGATCCCTGCCAGGTCGTCAGCCGTCGGGGAGGTGTAATCGACCCAGACCGTGACGCCTGCCTGCCGGATAAGGTCATCCAGCTCATCGAGGGCAACATCCTCGCGTTCAAGGTCACCGTTGCGGTAAAGCCGGGTCAGCACCATGGGGTCATGGTAGGCCACGGACCCTGACGGAGCCTGTAGCCGCTTGGCTGCTGCTGCCAGGGGAGGCACCGTGCGGCAGGACATGAACCCGTCGGCTGGGCCGGCAGCCTCTCTCTCTCTCTCTCTCTCTCTCGGGCGGAGGGAAGGCTGCCGGCAGGGACGCTACCGGGCGGCCTGTTGTGTTTAAGGCTGGGTGGGTCGTTGGGCGATTTTGAAGGCAGCGCCGGTGGGGTCCGTCAGGGTTGCCATCCGGCCGAAGGGCGTGTCTTCCGGGGCGTGGATGACGGTGCCTCCGAGGGATTCAGCGGTGGCGACCGCGGCGTCGGCATCATCCACCCCGAAGTAGATCTGCCAGTTTGAAGGCACCGATTCGGGTAGGTAGGAGGACGCGTCCATGATGCCGGCCCGGGATTCGACTCCGGATCCGAGAGTGGTGTAGCGGAACTCTTCGGTGTCGCTCATAACGGAGGTATTCCAGCCGAAGGCGTCCTGGTAGAACTTCACCGATGGCTCGTACGCCCGGGTGTGCAGTTCGTGCCAGAACGGGGCGCCGTGTTCGCCCGCAAGTTGGAACCCGGTGTGTCCGCCGAACTGCCAGGCACCGATAACTGCACCGCCGGCGTCGGCGAAGAGAGCCATGTGGCCCTGCTCCGGTACTTCCATAGCGGGCATCAGGATCTGACCGCCGGCCGCCACGGCCGCGTTCTGGGTCGCGTGGATATCGTCCACGCGCAGATACGTGGTCCACGCGTCGGGCTGGCCGGCGCCGGGCTCATTCTGCATCATCCCTGCCACCGGAGCGCCCTTGGCAAAGGCCATCACGTATCCGCCGTAGGTTTCCTCGTCACCAGTTTCGTAGGCCCAGCCGAACAGACTGGAATAGAACGCGCGCGACGTCTCGATGTCGGAGCTGGTCAGGTCTACCCAGCAAGGATCACCAGGAGCGATGGTTGGCTTAGGCACGTAAGGTCCTTTTGGTAAGAGGTATCAGGCATTTGTAACTCTAATCCGTAGGCCTCGGCCCGGGGCGGCCAAGCATGGGGGAGTGTTCGTCCGGCGGCGGCTTCGTCATTGGCGGCCACCCGGGCCGGAGCTGCCTGGAACGGTATCCACATGTCAGGGCGGTACTGGCTCGCCGCCCGCCCGTTCCCGATTTGTAAGGCCGCTGTCTCTCCGCGGACGGGTTGTTTTCGTTTAGCCGATGCCCGTTTCCTGGAGCTCCTGTCGCAATCGGGCGGGTCGTCCGGACAGGCGTCGTTCGAGGTTTCGTGCCAGGTGGGAGATCAGGATGTTGGTGGCTACGTAGACCGCCGCGATGATCAGGTATGTCTGGATGAGGTGGTTTGTGTAGGCGGTGAGATTGTTGGAGGTTTTCATCAGTTCCGGATAGCTGACGGCGTACCCCAGGGTGGTGTCTTTGAGCAGCACCACCAGCTGCGCCACCATCGACGGGACGACGATCCTGACCGCTTGGGGGAGGACGATGGTGCGCATGAGCTGATGTTGGGTCAGGCCCAGGCTCAGGCCTGCCTCGCTTTGGCCGGCGGGTAGGGCTTTGATCCCGGCGCGGAAGATCTCGGCCATCACAGCCGAGCTGGACAGGGTGATGGGGACAACGAGCTTCCAATAGATATCCGGGTTGATCCCGTATTGGGGAAGGCCGCTGACAAAGATGTAGACCACCAGGAGCAGTGGGACGGAGCGGAAGAATTCGATCCACCCGGTGGACAGGCGGCGAAGTCGTGTGCGGGTGGAGAGCCTGCCGAGGGCAAGGACCAGTCCGAGGGGCAGGGCGAGAACCGCGGACATGGCTGCTGCGGTCAGGGTGTTGCCCAGCCCGGCGAGTAGGAAGAGCAGGTAGGGTCCTTGCGTGAATTCGGCCCAGCGGTCGGCGGCAAGCTGGCCGGCCTGGCCAAAGCGCAGCAGCACTTCCGCCGCGGCGGCGGTGATGCCGGCGAGGCTGAGCACTGTGATGATGCGGATCCTGCGCCGCGCCCTTGGGCCTGCCGCGTCGAAGAGACTGTCTTGGGTGCTCATGGCGGGAAGCCTTTCATCGCTGAACCTGTAGTCGGTGTTCCAGCCGTGCTCCCAGGCCACCTGCCAACAGGGAGATCGTCACATAGGCCACGGCGGCCAACAAGTACGTGGTCAGCCCCAGCGCGGCTTCATTATTGATCTCCGAAACTTGGAGGGTGAGGTCCTTCACGCCTATCACGCCGGCGAGGGATGAGCTGAGCAGGATGCCGATGAACACGTTAACCACGGGCTGGACCACGCTGCGGAATGCCTGGGGAAACAGCACGTACCGGAGCACTCCGAAGAAGTCCAGGCCGATGGAGCGGGCGGCCTCAACCTGTCCCACGGATACTGCGTTGATGCCCGTCCGGATGGCCTCGCAGGTGAAAGCGGCCCCGAGCAGGATCATGGAAATCGCTGCGCAACTGAATAGATCGAAGGTGACACCGATATCGGGAAGGCCGAAGGTCACCAGCACCAAGAGACTGATCAGCGGGATGTTGACGAACAGCTCCACGTACAGCCGTCCCAACGCGCGCAAGGGGAGAATGGGGCTGACCCGGCATGCAGCGATTAGGGTACCGAGGATGAGCGAACCGATAAAAGCGGTGGCGGTCAGGCGCGCCGTCGTCCAGAGTCCGGCCAGAAGATCATTCAGGTAGGTCGTTAACAACTGATCCATGGAGGCCGGCTTCAGGCGCCGATCGCTGGGGGCTTTGGCGGGTCCGTTTTGATTACCTGGCCTACCGTGGCCTTCCACAGTGCATCCCAGGACCCGTCGGACTCCACAATCTTCAACCACGCGTTCACGAACGCCAGCGCGTCCGTGCCCTTGTGCAGCCCGATGCCGTACTTATCGCTGTTGCCGAACGTCTCACCGACGATTTTTACGTCCTTGTTCTTCGCCGCATCGGATAACAGGATGGATTGGTCGATCACGTAAGCCTGCACCCGGCCCTGCTGTACCGCGGCAAGGCACTTGGGGTTGTCATCAAAGGTCTGAACGTCGGCCTGCGGGGCCACCTCCTTAAGGAGGGTGACGCCGGTGGAGGCGCTTTGAGTTGCAACGGTTTTTCCCGCGAGGTCAGCCACGGATTTGATGGAGGTGTTGTCCGCCTTGACCAGGATGGCCGACTTTGACTCATAGTAGGGGCCGCCGAAATCCACTTTCTCGGCACGCTTGGCTGTGATGGAGTAGGTGGCAAAGATGACGTCGACGGAGTTGTTTTGCAGCAGCGTCTCGCGCGTGTCCACGGTGACCTGGGTAAGGTTCTCTTTGGGCTCGCCGATGATGTATTTAGCCAGCAGCTGGGACAGGCCGGCGTCGAATCCGGCCACTTTGCCCGTGGCCGGATCCCGCAGCGAAAAGAGGGTCGACGTATCGGTGCCTCCACGCACCAACTGCCCTTTAGCCTTGATAGCCTTAGCCCAAGGACTCCCCTGGATTACCGAATCGGCGGCAACTGCCCCCTTTGCCAGGACGGCGTCGTATGCGGCCAGATCGATGACAGATCCGCCGGCCGCCCCGCTGGACGCGCCGGAACCGGACGGCACCGGCAGCGAGGGTGTGCCGCCACACCCGGCAAGAGCCCCGGCCCCCAGTGTTCCCAGCCCAAGGCCAAGCGCCGCGCGCCGGCTCAAGAGCATTGCCGGAACGCGTTCAAAATCTGACATGAGTTCGTCCTCTCGTGGCAGGGACACCCGTCCGATCACGGTTGTGGGTTCCAACCTATGACCGATCCCTTCCAAAAGTCGCGAACGCCACAAAAAACGGCTCCAGATCGTAATAGGCGGGCATTGTCGTGGGCGCCGGTGGACGGTTTTTCAGGACCGATAACACATATTTTTTTCGATAAGGCAAAGCCGACGGCTTACTGCAATGTCCAAGGGATATAGCGAGCGTGCCGCGTGAATGGTAGCCGACGGCCCTGCGTTCATTGGGGTTACGCGCAACGTTTTACAGGAGGTCGCGAGTACTTATCGGCTAATTGCGACGTGCCATGCGGTACCACGTGCAATATGCTCCACCAGTCGGGCGCCAATGCAGTTGCAGTGTAAGGTGGTCGGCTTCTCGAAGCGTTGTGCTTGTAGTGGGGAAGTGAAAACGTTCAGTTCATTACCCGCGTCGCGTTGTTGAACACCGGACGAAGCGGCCTCTGGTGCGTGGGCGTCCTCCACGATTCTGTTTGTGTTCATGTTCTGCTCCCTTTTTCGTAAGGTCTGACCACAAGGCTGGGACAGCCGGGGTGGTGTCCATTTGTGGATTGAATCGTTCCTCATGCCGTCGGGGGACGTGCGCCGCGGTGACCATTCGAGGACCTTGATACACCTCGCACGCTCCCCTTGGTTAAGGAAGAAAAAATGGGTAAGAACACGATCACGGACCGGCGGATGCGGAAAAGCATCGCGATCCCGGCTGCGGCGGTCGCCGTCGTCATGGCCGGTGGCGCCGCATACGCTGCGACGCAGACTGGTTGGGGGGATGCGCTGATCGGGCGCCAGGCGGACGGGTCGGTCCTGACCGCGACCAACCAGAAGATCACCCCGGCCGGTACGGCGGTGGAACAGAGCGGCCGGCCGATGAGCATGGCCGTGGCCCCGGACGGCAAGACGGCCGTGAACCAGACGTGGGACGGCAGCGGACAGTTCACCGTCACGGACCTGGTCGACCACAAGGACATCCAGCAACTCTCCCCGGCAGCCGCTGAGGGTTCAACCTCTTACGGCGGCCTGCTGTACTCCCAGGACGGCAAAACCCTTTGGGCTGCACACACCAAGGGCCTCATCAAATTCACCGTCGCCGCAGACGGCTCACTGTCCAACCCTGTCGGAGTGGCCCTGCCCGGCGCAAACGGGAAGGACCCGATCCCGGCAGGGCTCGCCTTCACGCCCGACGGTAAGCAGATACTTGCCACGCTCAACGGCACGAACATGCTCGCGGTCCTGGACGCGGACACTGGTGCTCTGATCCGTCAGGTCCCGGTCGGGAACGCGCCCCGGGACGTCGTGGTCGAGGACGGCCACGCGTTCGTCGCCAACCAGGGCGGCCGGGTCGCCCAGCCCGGGGATAAAACCAACACCTCCTACGGGACGAACATCGTGACCAATAACGAGGACGGGTCTCCTTCCACGGGGAGTGTCTCGGAAGTTGATCCGGCCACAGGCGCCGTGATCCGCAGCTACGACACTGGACTGGCGCCCTCGGCGCTGCTGGTCCACGGCGATAACGTCTTCGTCGCGAACTCCAACTCCGACACCGTCTCCGTCATCGACGCCAAGACCGGCAAGGTCGGGCAGACCATCAACGTCAACCCTCTCCCGGGCGCCCCGGCCAGCAGCTCACCAAGCTCACTCACGATGCTTGACGACACCCACCTCGCCGTCGCCCTCGGCCAGGCCAATGCCGTCGCCGTGTACGAGGTTAAGGACCAGAGCACCCCGGCGTCATTCCAGGGCCTGATCCCCACCGGCTGGTACCCCGGCACCGTGCAGTTCGACAAGCCGCTCGGCGAGCTCGTGGTCGCCGCGCAGAAGGGCGAGGGTTCCCTCGGCTCCCCGGCCGCCAACGGGGGGCGCACCGTGTACTCGGATGTGGGCCTGGTCAGCACCATCCCGACCCCGACCCCGGAGCAGCTGCCGGAGATGACCAAGCAGGTCTGGGCCAACAATCAGTGGGATCAGGCCCTGGCCGATTTGAAGAAAAACCCGGACCAGGGCAAGGCCCCGGTCGCAATCCCGCGCCGTGACGGTGACCCCTCCCAGATTAAGCACGTGTTCATGATCGTGAAGGAAAACCGCACCTACGACCAGGTCCTGGGAGATGACAAGCGCGGCAACGGTGACCCCGCGCTGGCCCAGTTCGGCGGCACCACCACCCCGAACCACCACGCCTTGGCCTCCGCGGCCGGTCCGCTGCTCGATAACACGTACTCCTCCGGGACCATGTCCGCGGACGGGCACCAGTGGCTTACCCAGGCGACGGTGGATGAATACCTCACCCGCTCGATCGGTAACTACGATCGGAGCTACCCGTACAACGGCGGCGATGCCATGGCCTACAGCGCCACCGGGTTCCTCTGGGACAACGCCGCCCGCCACGGCGTCAGCGCCAAAGACTGGGGCGAGTACACCAACAAGTGGACCGATGCCGCCGGCAAGGACGACGCCAACACCTGGTCCCAGTGGTACCAGAACACTAAAGGCCAGGAAGCCGGCCACGCCGCCACGATCCCGGCGGACCAATACCACGCCTCGACAGATGTGCCGTCCCTAGCGAAAATTCTGAACCCGCAGTTCCCCGGTTTCCAACTCCAGGTCCCGGACCAGTACCGTGCTGATGTGTTCCTGAAGGACCTGAAGCAGGCCGAAACGGAGAACAACCTGCCCCAGCTGAACGTGATGACGCTCCCGACCGACCACACCGCCGGCACGGACCCCTCCAAGCCCACCCCTTCGGCGATGGTCGCGGACAACGACCTTGCCGTGGGCAGGATCATTGACGGCATCTCCCGCTCCAAGTACGGGAAAGACTCAGCCGTGTTCGTGATGGAAGATGACAGCCAGGCCGGTGTCGACCACGTCGACGGACACCGGCAACCGGCGCTGGTCTGGAGCCCGTACGCCAAGAAGGGTGCCGTGGTGGACACCTACTACACCCAGCTGAACATCGTGCGGACCATCGAGCAGATCCTTGCCCTGCCCCCGATGACGCAGATGGACCTCGCCGCAGAGCCCATGTTCGATGCCTTCACCGACAAGGCCGACACCACCCCCTACACCGCGGTGCCGAATCAGATCCCGCTCGACACCCTCAACGGAACGCCCGCAGCCGCCGCGCCGGCAGCCGCGCAGCCGGCCGCCCAGGCCTGGGCGGACTGGTCCAAGAAACAGGACTGGAAAGGCCCGGACCGGGCCAACTCTGCCCAACTGAACCACGCCGACTGGTATGGAGCGCACAACTTCACCCAGCCCTACCCCGGTGAAGACAAAATCCTCACCCCCGACGAAGTCGGACCAGGAAACGCCCAGGCACCCGCCGAAGCCTCCACCACCGACACCGACGGCTAAACACCCAAACACGGACTGGTAGGTACACAGGGCCCTGGTGTCCCGTATGGGAGGTCGGGGCCCTGGTGTTCCTGCGGAGAGGGGAGCGGGCTGCTTGGGTTCCTCCAGAAAGCATCGGGCCCTCAGCACTACGGGGTCGACGGTCAGTGCGGTTAGGCGTCACACGGTTTCCTGAAATAACCAAGACCGACGTCAGGATTTTTCTCGCGTGACCAGTTCGGCGGCCCGTTCCGGTGCGAGGGTCTTTTTCCTCCCTTTGTAGGCGGCGCTTTGCTTTGCCAGGGCGGTGCCTTCCCTTTGGCGTTCCGTGATGAGGGAGCGTTCGAATTCGGCGAAGGCACCCATTACCGAGAGTATGAGGTTGGCCATGGGGGAGTCCTCACCGGTAAAGACCAGGCTCTCCTTGACGAACTCACCTGCACGCCCTTGCGCGTGAGGCCCTGGACGAGGGCACGCAGGTCATCGAGGGTGCGGGCGAGCCGGTCCAAGGTGTGCACGACGACGGTGTCCCCGTTGCGGGAGAACCGCAGCAGTTCCGTGAGTTGCGGCCTGGCGGTGTCCCTGCCCGAGGCTTTGTCCGTGAAGACTCGGTCCAGAATCTGGCCGTCGAGTTGGCGTTTCTCGTTCTGGTCCAGAGTGCTCACCCGTACGTACGCGATCCGCTGCCCGGCCATTCTGCGGCTCCAGCCCTTACTCTGTCAGGTTGAGTTCCAGGCCTGTCCCAGAAGAGAGTCATGTGGCCGGCGAAGGTCTTTCATGGCCGGAACGCCCTCCTTTGGGAGCCAGCTTCAACCTTCGCTGGCCAGGAGAACGTGGGTCGCCGCGGGGTCGGTGTTCTGTCTGGTTGTGAGTGGTTATGAATGCAATGCTGCGCGGGCGAAGGCTTGCCCTGCTGCTTTGACCGTGTTGGCTTTGAGTTCTAAGAGGTCATCGAAGACGCCGAGGTTCAGCAGAACCTCGTGGGCGTCGACGAGGAGCGCTTGGACGGTGGTCGGTTCCAGTTCGGCGCCCGTGTGGCTGCGCCAGCCGAGCGCACCGAGGCCGAAGGAGACGGCTTCAAGGCAGCGAACCCAACTGGTTCGTTTCCCTGCCGCGATTTCGAGCAGGAGTAACAGCGCCGCGTCGCGCTCGGAGTCGTGACGGTGTCGGTGGGCGATGGATCGTGCCAGGAAATGCCACAGGCCTGCCGGGTCATCGAGCAGCCGCTTGGCGGCGGATGTGAGGACGAGCCGGTCTTTGATTTTGCGGATCAGGCCGATGCGTTGAGCGCTTTCGCGCAGCTGAAGGACGGGCAGTGTCTGGTCCTCGCGGTTGGCTTTGCCGATCCAGTCCTTGGCCAAGCCGAGTTCTGTCATTGCCTCGCGAACAACGGCCGGTGGCAGCCAGCCGGCAGCGGTGAGAGATAGACCGTCAGGCCCGATGCGGCGGGTGAGCCAGCGATAGGGGGCTGTCATCGCCTCGGCGGCCTCTGCTTCGACCGTTGCGGGGCCGTCGAGGCCGGCGGCGCGCAGGTAGGAACGGAATTCGCGTCGAAGGCCGGGAGGAATCTGGTTCGTGAGCTCGTGGGTCAGTGACTGCCTTCCGGAGCCGTGTACGTCGACAGAAGAGGCAGGCAATAGCAGGGTGAGCTCGTTATTCACGGCATTGATATCCAGTTGTTCTTAACCAGGCGCATCAAGTGATCGTGGTCCTGTCCATTCTCCAGCCACGGGGCCAGGGCAGGTTTACGGCCGATGGCCTTCCCGATGACTTCCAGTCCGAATGCGTGGAAGGTGCGGGCGGCGACCTGGTCACCGTCGAGGTCCAGGGGGTGCAGGCGGTTCTTAATCCGTTGTTTGAGTTCTTCGGCGGCGTCTTTGTTGAAGGCCAGCAGCAGGATTTTCTCCGCCGGTACAAGGTTTCGGTGCAGGGCGTAGGCGGTTTTGGCGACCATGGTGGAGGTCTTCCCGGAACCGGCGGAGGCGATGACCTGCACGCGGTTGTCGAAACAGATCACGGCGTGGGCCTGCTCCCGGGTCAAGGGAGAACGCTCAACCCGGTCAAACAAGTCAGCACAGGATTCCAGCTCGGAACTCATGTGATCCGCGTTCAACCCTGCAATGTACTGTTCGAGGTCAGTGCTCCATAACCGGATTGCCTTCTGGGCAGTGTTGTCGAGAGCGGCAACGTGGCCGGCAAGGAGCGGTTCGCGCAGGAGCTTCCCGAGCCTTTCTCCGGGTTTCGTTTCTTCCCACCGCAGGCGAAAGTCCCGGCTAAGCCATCGCCGTCCCGCCGCAGAGGGAAGGGCTGCATCGAAGAACCCTGCCGCCCAGGCCTTCACCTCAGCGACCCCCAGCAGCAGTTCGATAGCGCTCCCGAGTTCACGGGCGGATCGGGAGGGAATACCGCGCAGCACGATGCTTCGCCCCTCGCACGGCACCACGAGCGTGGACCACAACACGCCTGGCAGCACTATCGGCGATGTCAGTGCCTCCATGCCGACAGCAAATGAGGTTCCGTCGGCGCGGACAGTCAGACCGTCATCACCAAGGGTGAGCTGCCAACTGCCAGAACCGGTGACAAGCTTCCCGAATCTCGACGGTCCCCACGTCGTCAACATCCGCTCCGCCCTCCCGGTAGTGTCGTTGCTGGTCCAGCTGAGTAGAGAAGAACCGGGTTACAAGGAGCAGCAGCTGGGCCAACAAATATCAAAAAGCGTCCGCCGCCAAGTATGGCAGCGCCATGGCACCTACCTGGCCGGGTAGTAAGCAGGATGTCGGTGGCGGCCGCCGTCGACAAGGACGTCACGAGGATTTGAACCGCGAAGCTACCGACTCCCGAACCGCGGCGACATCGACGTCTCCGCCAGTGTCTTCTGTAAGCAGTTTCGCCAGCCTTTTCGGCCAGACAATGTGGGTGCCACGCGTCGTGAAAGCACCCCCGATCAGGGGCCAGTCAGCATCAACGAAACACAGCGCCCCGGTGACCGGCACATCCCCGACGAGCTCGCGTATGTGTCCGACCTGTTTGAGTACTCCATCGATCAGTTTCGTGCAGTCCCGCCGGCCTACGAGGAGCATCTCGACGCGTGGTCGGATGATGCCGCCCTCGATCTTCATCTCGGGTCGCCCCTTGTACCGCTTGGCGTCGATCACCCAGATTCCACCGCGAGTGATGGCGATGTGGTCGATGTTCGCCTTCGAGCCAGGGATACGTCGGTCGTGGAGAACTGCGATGTCATCGGTGGCCAGGGCATCCAGCCGGGCGCCCAGGCGTTCCTCACCGACCGCGCCTCGATCCCACGCTTTGGTGCTTTGCCGCTCGTCAGCGAGGGCCACTGCTACGCCACCGAAACGGCCCCACTTCTCACGGAGCCTTGCCTCATCCTTGGCCTTGCGGCGCTCATATTCACGTCGTGCGGACGACCCGGCTACTCCGGAATCATCAGAACGTCGTTCCACATCGGGAGGCATGGCGTTCGTATCCTCGGTGGCGCACTCCAAACAGCGGACGGTCTTGGTCTCGCTCTCATAGACCGCTTCTGTTCCCTGCGGAAGAGGGGACCCACACGCCCTGCAAACCCCCGCGTACCGAAGTCTCATCTTTTTCATGAGGAGGCGCGGTGGATCACTGGAACGAATCGCCAGGTCAGCTTGTAGATCACGGCCGTCAGACCGCAAATACTCTTTGCCACAGCGACGGATTGCTAACGGACGGCCCAGTCATGGCCGCAGCTTTGGCATATAGCTCTCTTCTGTGTCTTGAACTTTATTTTTTCAGTGCCCTTTGATTTTTTCCAAACCAGGTTCGACACCCCTAGAGTTGAAAGTGCTGTCAAGCCGCGCGCGGCATTGTTCACATTTCCGCCAAGGCCGGTTCCGTGCTTTCGAGTGCCTCCCCCCGACTGCAGCATCTCGACAGTGACATTGTCGCTTGTGCACTTGACGCTATTCATTTGTAGGACTCCTCGGGACTAGGTTGATTTTCGCCGGAACAAGTCCCATTGGCGATGGATAAGGGTACTTTACGACAAAAGTACTTTAGTAGAGCCCGCGAACGATCCGATGAAGAACCGATGAGTATTTCCGCAGATTTATTCAAGGTTTTGGTCAAGATCCTCGCCGGTAAATGCAAGGTGTTAGGAGGAAGTCCTGCGCCGCGGAACTTTACGGAGGTGGTTCATTGGAAGCCCAAGGCCACGCGGACGCTGCGGGCGGGCAATACGCCCTCCATTGCTCTAATGAGTCCTTTTTGCGAGGTGAGAGACACGGAGCACGTGCGGGAATGACTGCGTTCTGCGCGCCAAAATCCGGGAATCCGTTCGATTGCATACTGGACCATTCCTTCGCCGTAGGACCGGGAAGGGAACTGCAGTTACGAGAGAATTTCGAGGGCGAGTCTTTGTGCGAGGGCCTGCTCGGACGTCGTTCATATCGACGCGCTGGCCTGACCATAGCGTCTGAGACTAATTCCGATCGCGCCGGCGGGCCAGTGTGCCAGGCAATGGTGGAGCCTTTTTATTGCCGTCGGATCTCAATGTCGGAGTGGTTCTTCTCGACCCAGTCGGCCATCCGGTTGCCCCGCAGCGCTATGAACTTCAACGAAGCTTCCCGCAGCATGATGTACTCGTCTTTCGTGACCGGGACGCCGGGACGCGTGAAGACCCTGTCCTCATTCTCCTCGAGAAAGAAAGCGATCTTCCCCTCCGGCGTCACGAGGTCCTGGAAGTGGAAGAACTCCACGAACTGCGTGAACGTGCCGAAGAGTTCGAAAAAGTCCGCGTAGTTAGTGGCGACATCGGCGAGGGGACTCCCTGGCTCCTCGGCGTAGTGGCGTCGGACGCATTCCAGAGTTAGGTCCATCCGGTCCGCAATCCGAATTCGCATTCCCCTGGCGGTGTTCAGGGTGGGTAGATGTATCGTCCTGACAGGCCAGATCATGGCGCTACCGATCGTGTACGGCGGGTTGAAATAGCGGCGCTTCTGCTCCTCACTCAACTCGGCCTTAGCCTCAACCAAGGCCTTAGGCCTGCCCCACCTGGTGTAGGAGTTCGTGATGGCGTCACTGCCGACCGTGAACCACGTGTCCGGCGTCTGTTTGAAGATCAGGTAGTTTTTCCGACGCACCTTGGGATCTTCCGGGACCTCTAGGTCGAACAGCTGCCCATCGGATAGCTCCTTCTTCCAGAGCAGCTGATGGTCAGCTTTGAGCCGCGGGCAATGGGAATCCGGGTCCTTTCCTGGCGGCGTGGTGTCGAGCAGGTAGTCGAAGGCGATGTCGAAGACGCGCATGGAAGGAAGTCTATGTACCCAACTATTGCAAAGTGGGGAATCTGCAGTGAAATTATGAACCTTTAGTTTCCAGACCCTGGGAGGCAGTTGTTGCCTCAATGGAGGAGCGTGAAGAAGGGATGTCAAAAACGACCGTTTCTGACTTGCGACCAGCCTGCTTCCCAAAAAGGTCGAAAAAGTGTGAATTTCGGCGATAAGTGGCAGCGCTAATTGGCGCATGAGCTCAGCCCGCAAAGACTGGACGGTCTGGGTCCTCCTCTGTCCGGCACGTGCCGTAAGGCTTAGAGTCTGAGGACGAAGAATTGGGGGATTCATCATGAACAACGTGGCTAGCCAGGACAGAATGAGCACGGCATCCGGTCCTCGATCGGCCGCATCCATCCTGATTGCTGTTGCAGGGCCCATACTGGTCGTCCTCCTGGCCGGCTACATCACCATGCAGTTGCAACTGGCAGAAGCCCACGGCTACTTGGGTTTCAACGACAGGTTCGTCAGCGTCGAAGGTGACTGGCCGCGGTACGTGTGGAGAGCGCTTCTCATCGCTCTCGCCGCGGCAGCAGTTCTGGTTTACCGGGTGGCAGTGCGCAGCACCGCAGCCCGTCTCATCACACTTGGGATATTGGTATTGGTGGCCCTGCTCGCCATCCCGATGGCGTCCGGCCTCAACTCAACCGGATGAGCACTATCCGTTGATGACTTATATTGCGGTCGAGGGCGCGAAGTCACCTCTGGATTTAGCCCTGATCGGTGCGCTTGTTGCTGATTTCATTGCTACCCGCCGGAGGTTTTCTGGGCATCCCCGGGTCCAAGTGCAGTCCTCAACTTTGGCGCAGTCGGCGACGTTCGAGCCATTCACGGGCGGAATGGCCGTGGAGGTGAGCCCTTCCCGGTCGCGGATTTCCTTGCGGGCTGAACTCATGCGCCAAATAGCGCCGCCAGAACGCCACCACTTATCGCCGAAAGTCACGCGCCGGGGAGTGGCCCGCATGGTTCTGTCCCGGTTCCAGGAAAGTGAGACGAGGTTGTGGCGACAGCTTCGCCCGGTCACTCGATCGGCATGCCTGCCCAGTTGTGCGGGGTCCAGTCGACGGGATAGCCGCACTCCTCCATCGAGAGGAGGACCGGGCCGGAATCGTGGGGCGACCAGAAGGTAAACCACACACTGGGGTCGGTGGTGACGATCTCGACCTCCCAGATGATGGGCGGGATCAGGCGTCGCCGGCGCTTGGAGAAGACCTCTTTGACCTCGCTCCGCGGCACTATCCAAGGGCCGATGCGGAACAGGTTCAGGCCGCGGCCGTGGAACTCGAGCTGCTCCGGGGTGACGACGAAGCGGAGCGAGGGAGTGCCGGCTTGAAACCGGTAGTTGCTGTAGCCCCCGCCGATGAACTCGTATCGCAGTCCCCGAGCGAAGATGCCGTTATCGGTGTCCTCCACGGAGGTCAGCCTAGGCTCTATTCTTGCCTGCCATAAGGGGCTGCGCCTGGCAGACGGCGGCCCCGGGTAGCGCCCGTGCCGCCTCACACATAGGGTCCAGGACGGTGTTCCGGCTCTAAGGAACTGGGACACCCCGCATAGCTCTTCTGATCACCTTGACGGTAGCGGGCCTCAAAATTGGCGTGGCCTGACCTGGAGCCGTTCGCGGGGACCCCCTGGCGTGCTGCGCCTCCACGCTCGTTGCCTCCGCGGGGCGCCGCCCGTGGAGGGTTATGCCTTGCGTGGTTTGATGATCAGGCCCATGACGGCTGCCAGGGCGAGGGCGGAGAGGATGGTCGCGGACCAGAACCCCGCGCGGCCTCCGGTCAGGAAGTCGCCCGGGACGGCGAAGGCGGCGTAGGTTGAAGCCACGATCGCCAGTCCGACGGCGCCGCCAAGCTGCTGCATCGTCTGGAAGAGCCCGGAGGCGGATCCGGCGTGCTCGGGTTCGACGTTGCGAAGCGCGAGCGTCGTGAGCGGCATGAAGGTCAGGCCGGCTGAGATTCCGGTCAGCAGCAGGGCCGCCATGACGACCATGAAGGGGGTGTCCGGACCCAGCTGGGTGAGCGGCAGGAAGCCGACGACGCGAAGGGCGGCGCCGAGGATGACGAGGCGTACGGCTCCGAAGCGCTCGACCAGTCGGGGGACGATCCGGGACATCGCGAAGATGCTCAGGGGCATCGGCAGGAAGACCAGTCCGGTCACCAGCGGGCTGAGGCGCAGATCGCCTTGGAGGTACTGGACCATGAGAAAGAACATCGCCAGCATTCCGGCATAAGTGGCGGCCATCGCTGCCAGCGCCGCGACCCGGCTCGGACTGCGGAGCAGTTGCGGGCGGAGCAGGGGGTGGGCGACTCTCCGCTCGGTGAAGGTCAGGATAGCGATCAGTATCGCCCCGACCGCAAGGCCGCAGATCGTGCGCGGACTGGACCAGCCGGCGTCGCCCGCCTGAATGAGGGCCCACACGAGGGCGACGGCGCCGCCTGTCGCGGTCACCGCCCCGACGAGGTCGAATCGGCCGGGGCGCCGCGGTGTCTCGGTGACAAGGCGGGGCACCGCAAGAAGGACCACGACGCCGATGGGCACGTTGATGAATAGGGTCCACCGCCAGCTTGTCAGGTCGGTGAGCAGGCCGCCGAGAATGAGTCCGAGCGCGCCTCCCATCGAGGCGATGGCGGAGAACAGAGCGAGGGCCCTGTTGCGCGCACCTTCGTCCCGCGCGCTGGTTGTGATCAGGGCGAGTACGCTCGGGGCGGCGAACGCGGCGCCGAGTCCTTGGAGTGCGCGGGCAATGACGAGCAGAAGGGGCGAGGTGGCCAGCCCCCCGAGCAGGGAGAAGACAGTGAAGGCGCCGACTCCTACGAGGAAGGTCCGACGCCGGCCGAAGACGTCCCCGATCCGTCCGCCGAGCAGCAGGAGGCCGCCGAAGGCGAGGGAGTAGCCATTCAGCACCCAGCTCAGTTCGGCACGGGAGAAGTGGAGGTCGGTGGCGATGTGGGGGAGCGCGACGTTAACTACCGTCGCATCGAGGACAAGCATGAGTTGGGCAAGCATGACCAGCCAGAGGCCGATGCTGCCAACCCGGGATTCAGCCGGCGCGATGCCTGCAGGCGCGCCAGTGACGGTGGTGGAAGTCATTGGAATGGTGTCCTGTTCTAGCCGAAGGGCTGACGTACACTAAGAGGAGAGGTGCTCCGCTTAGAACTATACGGAGACACTCTCCGTTTGGCAATAGTGGTTTGAGAGGTGTGTTTCTGTGCGTGCTGACGCTCAACGTAACCGCGACCGGATCGTGGAGGTTGCGCGCGAGCTTTTTCGCGCGAGAGGCTTCGACGCCGTATCCATGGACGAGGTCGCCAAAGGTGCCGGAGTAGGCCCTGGCACGCTCTACCGGCACTTCCCGACCAAAGAGTCCTTGTACGATGCAATCATCGAGGCCTGGTCAGAGAAGGTTAACGGCGCAGTCGACCGGGCCCTTGCCCTCGAAGCCCCGGCGCGGGTTCGGCTATTGGCATGGCTGTCCGACTACACCGCGATGCTGACCGAACATAAGGGGGCGGCAGCTCGGATCACTGCGGCGCTCGGCGACCCTGGATCCCCGTTCGCAGCGAAGTGCCAGACGTACCTCGGCGCCAACCAGCGCCTGATTGAAGGGATGGACTCGGCCCTGCGTCCAGGCGCGAACGCCATGCAGATCAGCCGGCTGGTGGGCGGCGTCGCTGCGGTCGCAGATAACAGCGAGCTTCCCGCGGACTCGGTGACAGCAATGCTCGCAGTTATCGCCGACGGACTGCTCGCCTCCGTAAACGCCTAACTGCCGAAAGGAATGGCCCACTTCTCAGGCGGCGGCGACGGCACCGAGGTCCTTGGCAACGCTCATTTTGGTGAGTATGTAGAAGACGCCACGACGAACGACAGAAAACAACCCCCTTTGCACCCCTCCCGCGCATATCTTGAAGAACCGATAACGGAGGTTCTTTGGCTACCTTTATGGTTCGGTCGGTGGTGAGGCCGTCTAACGTGGTGCTCCATGGAGGCCTGCCATCCGAGGATTTCGCGTGGTCGCTGGTTGAGTTCGGTGGCGACAACACAGAGAGGTGTCCGCCCTATGAACGCCGAGGTCTGTTCCTTTAGGAAGTACTGGCGGCATTGGAGTGGTCCCACTGCATGCCGTCGGTGTTCTCGTTTGATCCGCGTTGCCAAGGTCTTCCGGGGTCGTAGAAGTACACGAAGGTCCCACGCGTGATTTCGCGGTACACCAGCCAATGCCAAATTCCAGGCAAGGCTCACGTTCCGGCGGCAGCGGGGACTGACGCATCAGTTCGCCGGTATTGATATAGATTCGCCAACACCAGGACCGCCCGGCTTCGGTGTTGAGGCCCGTTTAACCAGTCCAAAAGGCCGCTTTCCATACGTCGGATCAGAACGGGACCTGATCGAAGAACAGCGCTTTTTGACAACGAGCGTTCGGCGCCAGGCCGCCTGGACACATGTTGGTGAAGCTGTGATCGATTCCCCGATCGTCCGTGCTCCGTGGTGCGGTATGGCCGGTGGGATGTACCGCATTAATGCCAGCGGCGGCTCCCCAGGACCGTCACAGCGGCGGTGATGGCGATGCCGAGGCTGATTGGGACGCTGAAATGGATCTGGAGCAGGAGTACTCCGATGGCGGCCCCGGCGAACATAGCGAGGACAGCGCCCAGCCGTCGGTTGAGTATCCGGGGCCGTTGCTTGCCCACAAGTGACTCTCCGGCGAGGGAAGTCATGGTGGAAGTAATGACCACTGTGGTCATGTCTCGTACGCCCAAATGCCGCGCAATCAGGGCCTGGGAGCCCATGTGCATGGCGATAACGGCGGCAATAATGACACCAATGGACTGCCGGCTGACGTCTTCCACGATGAGAGAGATGGCGGCGGTTCCCGTCAATGCGATACAACCCGCTGTGAGAAGGAGCGTGACCCTGCGGTTCCAGCCTTTCGGGCTTGACTGAAGCGTAGATCCGGCGACCGCCGCGCCGAGGAGAAAGGCGCCTAGTGCTACCAGTGGGCCCAAAGTTGGCAGGTTCGCCGCCCCTGCCAACGACATCGCAAGAATCACCACGTTGCCGGTCATGTTTCCGGTGAAGACGTGATCAAGTCCAAGGTATCCGACCGCGTCAACCACACCTGTAACGAGCGTGAGGGCCATCATGAGCATCAGTCGGAACTTTTCCGGAGACGCATTTTCTTGCGGGGTAGAGGCGGTTTTGGTACCTGAGCTGGCTACGGCTGATGTCATGGTTTAAGGGATCCTTCATCGTGAGGGGTGGTCTCTATGACCACCCCCTCGGACATGCTTGTTGGTGGTTTTAGATGGGCTGGGTGGCAGTTCCGGCGATGCCGTCGCTCCGGGGATCTGCGCCGGTGACCAGGGCGTTATCGTAGCGTCGACGGTATTCATGGAATGGCCGACAAGGTCGTCCCATCCCTTGCCGTTCAGTACTTGAACGTTGTCTCGCCCAACTGGACTAGGGTGTCATCGTCAATCAGGCCCTCGGCAAGGATGTGCTCGTTGACCGTCTGTGCGTCCATGCCGCCAACCACGACGCGCGGACGGCGGGAGCTATCCTCCCGCCGTCGCCGTTCGGCTTGCCGCCTCGCATTGTCGGCGCGGCGCTCAGCCTTAAAGCTTGGAATGCTCGCCCAGACGGTGCCACGAACGGTTGTGGTAGACCAGAGCGTCGCCGGGTTCGCCCGCTTGGAGGTCACGCATCACGCGGAACTCCAGGGCGTGAACGGCGATGATTGTGGAAGTCCCCACCTCCATGCGATCGATGACGGCGCAGCGCACCCAGGCGCGGACATCGTCATACACCGCTTCGCCGGTTGCAAGGGCCGACCAGCGGTGCGTCTGGTCAAAGCGGTCGGCGCCAGGGGTCGCTCCAAACTTCGCCAAGCCGACGTCGTGCGCGTCCAGCAGGTGCACGACGACGGTTTCGGCGCGGGAAAGCACCTCGGACGCAGAGGACAGTGCCGAGACCGAGAAAATCAGTAATGGAGGTTCGGCACTCACTGACACGACTGACGATACCGTCAGCGCTACCGGTCCTTCGCCGGCATCCGCCGTGATGACGGCGACACCTCCCGGGTGCCCACGGAACAGTGCTTTGAATTCGTCGGCCGAGAGGGAAGACGGGAAGCTTTGCTTCGGAGCCTCGAGCCAAGTATCTGCGGGGTAGGCGTGAAACATCCTTATGACACCCTGGGGGCGGAGGGGGCGAGTTCCTGGCGAATGATGTTTGTCCCTGCGCTGAGAGCACTCAGCTTGGCCAGTGCGACGTCCCGGGGGAACGGTGCCATGCCGCAGTTAGAGCTGGGGATGAGCTTGTCCGCATCGACGAACTGCAGGGCCTGGCGGAGGGTGTTGGCGACGTCCTCCGGGGTCTCGATGGTCTCGCTTGCGACGTCGATAGCCCCCAGCATGACTTTCTTGCCGCGGAGGAGCTCGATGAGGTCCATGGGCACGTGGGAGTTCTGGGATTCCAGCGAGATGATGTCGATGCTGGAGCTCTGCAGCAGCGGGAACGTTTCCTCGTACTGCCGCCACTGAGAGCCGAGCGTCGCCTTCCAGTCATTATTCGCCTTGATCCCGTAGCCGTAGCAGATATGCACGGCGGTCTCCGCACGCAGCCCTTCGGCCGCTCTCTCCAGCGCAGCCACGCCCCAGTCCTTGACCTCATCGAGGAAGACATTGAACGCGGGCTCGTCGAACTGGATGATGTCAACGCCGGCCGCCTCGAGTTCTTTCGCTTCCTGGTTCAGGATTGTGGCGAACTCCCAGGCCAGCTTCTCGCGGCTCTTGTAGTGGTCGTCGTAGAGCGTGTCCACCATCGTCATTGGGCCGGGAAGGGTCCATTTGATCGGCTTGTCGGTGGTTGCGCGGAGGAATTTTGCGTCGTCGACGAAGACCGGCCGTTCGCGGCGCACCGGTCCGACGACGGTCGGTACGCTCGCGTCGTAGCGGTCGCGGATGCGCACGGTCTTGCGCTGTTCAAAATCGACCCCGCTGAGATGCTCGATGAAGGTCGTGACGAAGTGCTGCCGGGTTTGCTCGCCGTCGCTGACGATGTCGATGCCGCGCCGGCTCTGCTCGTGGATGGCGATGCGCAGCGCGTCCTGCTTACCCTCAAGCAGTGCATCCCCCTCCAGCTTCCACGGGGACCAAAGAGTCTCCGGCTGTGCGAGCCACGATGGTTTCGGCAGGCTTCCGACAAGGGTGGTGGGCAAAAGTGTGTTCATGATGGGCGATTCTCCGTGGGTCAGTTGACGAGAGCGGGGTAGTTGGCGGTCCACTGGTCCAACAGATCCTTGTGGGGCGTGATGAAGTGTTCCTCCGTGTACTTCGCCTGCGTGATCGCGAGCTGACCGCGCTCGACGCGGTCGTAGGCGATCTGGGTCCGCGAGTAATCCTGCTCTCCCAGGCTCGGCTGGTAGACGACGGCGGCGGCGGAGTTCGCGTTGTAAATCTCGGGGCGGTAGATCTTCTGGAACGTCTCCATGGTGCTGATGGTGCCGATGAGCTGCAGGTTGGAGTAGTCATTGAGCAGGTCGCCGCGGAAATAGAAGGCGAGGGGAGCCACGCTGCCGCGGGGCATGAAGTAGCGCACCTGCAGCCCCATCTTTGCGAAGTACGCATCCGTCAGCGAGAACCCGTCCTGCTGGTACTCGACGCCCAGGACCGGGTGATGGTTTCCGGTTCGCCGGTACGTCTTGCTCGTGGAGACGCTGATGCAGACCACTGGCGGTTGCGGGAAGCGTTCCCGGCATACCGGGGAATCGAGGAAGTGCTGGAACAGCTTGCCGTGAAGGTCGCCGAAGTCCTCGGGTACCGTGGGCTTGCCTGAGTCAGCTGCTGCCGCCGGCAGTAGGACGCTGAAGTCGAAGTCCCGGACGTAGGAGGAGAAGTTGTTGCCGACAATCCCTTGGTGGCGGACCCCGTTCAGCAGGTCGACGATCTGGATGTCGAGAACCTCGAACAGTGGGAACTGCTGATCCTTACCGTCCGCGGTGAGCTGTATCTGCACGGAAACGATCTCAAGATCGAGCGTGTAGCGGTCCCGGTCCGGGTTGTCCCAGTCTGCGAGATCGTTGAAGCGGCGCCGAATCATGGTCAAGGCGTTGCGGAGGTTCTCCTGGCGGTGCTCGCCCCGTGCCAGGTTGGCGAAGTTCGTCGTGATCCGGGAGCCTTCCGACGGGGAGTAGTCCTCGTCGAAGGGGGTGGTGGTAATGCTGAAGGTGAAATCGTCGGCCATGCGCTGCCAATCTTGGAGATGGGCCGGAGACGGCCTTTCAAAAGGGACGTGTCCATGGTGCAGCCTTTCAAGGGGTATCAAGTAACTAGGCGCTACTATGCATCCATATAGAATTTGCCTATGGCCCAGATTTCGAGTGGACTGACCCTGCAGCAGCTCCGCTACTTCATAGAAGTTGCAGCCGAGGGGTCGATCTCCGCGGCTGCCGATCTTCTCTACGTGGCGCAGCCGACAATGTCCGCAGCGATGAAGGACCTTGAGGCACGGGTGGGCCGTGCACTCCTGGTTCGCTCCGCCCGCGGGGTCACCCTCACCGCCGATGGTGCAGAGTTCCTCGGCTACGCGAGGCAGGTCGTCGAGCAGTTCGCCCTCCTCGAGCAGCGCTATCTTGGCAGGCCACCGATGCGACGTCTGCTCGGAGTGTCCACGCAGCACTACTCGTTCGCGGTGGACGCCTTCGTCCGGATGGTCAAGGCCACCGAGGTGGCCGAATACGAGTTCTCGCTGCGTGAGTCCCGCACATGGGACATCATCGAGGATGTCCGGACGCTCCGCAGCGAGATAGGCATCCTCTACCGGAACGATTTCAACCGGAAGGTCATCGACAAGCTGCTCCGCGAATCCGGGCTCGCGTTCACTCCGCTATTCCTAGCCGACCCGCACATTTTCATTTCACGGAACAACCCGCTCGCCTCAAAAGAGCGAGCGACTCTGGACGATCTCGCCGGATTGCCGCGGCTAACCTTCGATCAAGGCGCGAACAACTCCTTTTACTTCGCCGAGGAGATTCTCTCCACCTTGTCCAGTAAGCAGGAGATCCGGGTCTCTGACCGTGCGGCAATCTTCAACCTCATGATCGGGCTTCACGGCTACACGATCTCGACGGGCATCATCAGCGGGCAGCTCGACCCGGAAATCGTCGCCATCCCGCTCGACGTTGACGAACGCATCGAGATCGGCTGGATCGGCCACGCTGCGATTCCGCTCACCGACCAGGCGCAGCGCTACCTCAGGGAATTGCGGGCCGTCGTCGCTGGGTTCGGCGTAGCGTTGCTCGACTGACTGCAGTCGAGTGAGCGGGTCTTTGCCCCTCAGTGATTGAGCCCGAGGTCCGCGGCGTGTCCGCTGATGATGCGGGCCAGGTCGATGTCGCGACTGGTGATCCCGCCAACGTCGTGGCTTGAGAGCGTGACGCCGACCGTTGAATAGGTGAGCGTGAGGTCGGGGTGGTGGTTTACCTCCTCGGCGGAGGCGCCGATGCGGTTCACGAGCTCCAGCCCGGTGGAGAACTTCCGGGTCCTGAAGGTGGCAGTGAGGGCTTCGCTGGTCAGGCGCCAGCCCGTGAGCCCGGCCTCGGCGAGTTCGGCGGAGGACAGCTTCCGCTGGGGATCAGTCATAGCGCCATCATGACTCCGGAGGGTCGCCGTGGGCTACCCCTGAAGGCGCCACGCCCCCCAGGGTGATGGCCTGTCGGCACCTGCGGGTAGGGAATGCGAGGAATGGCGCTGTCACTGCGTGATCGGTGGTGAGAGGCCCCGGTCATGATGCCAGGCAAAACTAAGAGCTAGTCTGATGGCGATGTAATCGTGTGGGGTCGTGTTTGGCGTGGCGGCCTTGGCGTCCTGACTTCGCCCTGGTCCTTGAGTTGGTTCGTCGCACTGGTAGGGGAGCAGTTGCGGGTGAAGTGGCCGGAGTACAACTGGGAGGTGGGCCGGGTTCGGAAATTTCGTCCGGCTGAAGGAGCAGTCATTTGCGGGGAAGTTACGTTCCCGAGGCCGGCGCGGATGCGCGCTGTTGCACAGACGACCCGCCCAGCTATCATCGGGCCGTTCAGAAGGGCTACCCCGCGGTCCGAGTAGATGGGTGTCCGGCTGCCGCTTTCAGAACGGCGGGTGGCGGTGATCGGGGCCCAAGAATTCGCCCAGAAGACGACGGGCAAGTCCGAGAATTGGCCCAACGGAGGTGTGGACAATGTCCACACTTTCCGTCTCGGACTGCCTCATAATGCCATTGGACTGCTCCGTTTACCGCATGTTTTCGCGGGATCCCTCTGTCTTCAGGGTAGGGAATGTAGTTCGAGTCCCACCTCGGGCACGACGTTTCCGTAGGTCAGAGGCTTTTTGTCTTTGACTATTGACAAAGCTTGACTTTCTCGCCCAGTAATGATTTCGAACAGCTACCTGGGCACCAAAGGTGCAGACCTGGTGTTCGGCCAGTCGCAGAGTCTCCAGCTGTTTTTATGTCCCGCCCACAAACGAGGCGTTCGTGGGTTTACGCAATGCTGCTGTTCCTGGCGTGGGTTCCTCCGGGCGGGAATACCCATCCGCCCACCGGCGACTCCCGGGCTCCTGACCTGAGTGCCCTCCACCGCCTTGCAGATCAGGGGAGTCCCTGAGCAAGTCCTTTTCTGATGGGCGCGCCGCCCCTGGTGGCTTGCCCTGTGAGCCCCTTTTTAAAGGGTATTGTCAGGGGTTTGCGGCAGCGGTAGCCTTTGACCGCTGGGTCACATATTTGGTAACAGCTCCTGATCCTGGATCAGGAAGGGCGGGGCCAGTGTAGGTTCTGCCCTTGGATGAGGACGCTTGAATGCGCAGACTTGTTCGCCGCTTCACCGGGGGGGTGTCAAGTTTTCTGTGTAAGGGACCGGTCGGTTGTCCGGTCTGCCGGTTTGTCAGATCGGGAGTCGGTTGGGGAATTGAACGGCGAAAG
>NZ_JBFBKY010000035.1:0-24865 GCF_040702335.1 Pseudarthrobacter sp. NPDC080039
GTCCCGATACCCGGGATGACGTTCCCGGTCCCAGCCAGCCATAGTCAAATTCGTCGTCCACCGCGAGCCCGGACTGCTCGCTGCGAGTTGGAGACGTTTCGTGCAGCTCTCCGTGGCATCGACCTCCCGGCGAATTCTCAGCGTCGGGCGGGCCTTTGAGGTTTTCGTCCTCGTTCTCCGAAATCGGGATCTCCCTAACTCTCCGGCCCGGGATCGAATAATAGGAACTCCGGACCAGTCAAGGAGAGGCTGTCCGGGCCGCTGCACCCCAGAGGCCGGGACCGATCCCGCGCATAGCAGTCGCCGCGGATGGGTCCGGACCGGGAAAACGAAAAATTCTGGAACAGGCTCCTCTTATCGGGGTGAACGAGCACAGTCCCGGCCGGGAAGGAGACAGGAGGCGCCCGTCCATGGACTGTGCTGCAACGAATATCAGGTGAAAGAAAGTCGTGAAAATTCGGCCATGGAATGTCTGGAAGGGTGCCATGAAAAGCAGAACCCGCGCCTTCAATGCCCGCATGGCCTGGCTGGGTGCTGCGGGCGTGTCCGCGGCACTGTTGGCCGGGTGCGCTGCGGGCCCGGACTCCGGTGCCATGCCGGCAGCCACCGATCCCGGGGCCCTTCGGTCAGTATCCGGGACCGCACCTGCCACAGCAGATGGTGGTTCCTCTGCCTCCCCCTCCTCTGCTGATGTCACGGCCGCAACAGCCGCTGACTCACCGTCACCGGCGGCGAAGATGATTTGCGGGGACGAAACCCGGTCCAGCATCGCAAGGATCCTGGCGCTTCCGTCACCGCCACCGACCACCGATGCATGGGCGGACAGCCTCTACACGTGCACCTATGCGCTGCCGCCCGGGTCGTTCGTGCTCTCGGTCAAGGAGACGCCGGACCCTGCCGGCGCCCGCGCCCACTTCGAGGCGCTGCAGCAGAAAACCGCTTCCGCCCGGCCGATCGAAGGGATGGCGAATCTTGGTTTCCAGGCTTTCCAGACCCCGGCAGCCGTGGTTTTCGTCAAGGACAACTTCGTCCTCACCGTCGACGCGACAAGACTGCCTGCGACCCTCGGCCCGCACGACGTTACCTCTGGCGCCTTCGCGTACCAGGTGGCCACCACGGTTCTGGCCTGCTGGTCCGAATAGGTCCCTGGCAGACCACAGAACCAGACCTCACGGTTCCGACCTCGGGACCGGGCTGGTAGGGCCCCGGTCCGGAGGTGGAAAAGCATTCCCCAAGTGCCACCAATCCGTGACGTGGAGCACAACGAATCATCACTGTCACAGTCATGGGCGCGCCCAATCAGGGGAATGCTCATCGTCATTGGAGGAAAAAGTCATGAAGAAGTCTGCTTTCCTGATCGCCCCGGTTCTTGCCGTGGGCGCCCTTGCACTCTCCACGAGCCCGGCGCTGGCCGCGGACAACTCGATGTACCAGGCGAATCTCGCCGCGATCAACGGCAGCAATGCCTCGGGAACGGTCATGATCACCGTTAACGGTGACCAGGCAACGGTCACCGAAAAGGTCTCGGGCTTGGCCGCCATGTTCAATGGCAGTCCGTACCCGCACGTCCAGCACATCCACATCGGCGCGCAGGGCACCTGCCCGGACATGTCAGCGGACACCAGCAAAGACGGCGTGATCAGCACCACTGAAGGAGCCCCCTTCTACGGCGGGATTGGCGCGACCCTGTCCACCAGCGGCGACACCAGCCCGGCAGCCGGTACCGACTTGAAGGTCGCCGGGATGGGCGCCTCCTACACTTACAACCGGACCTTCACCCTGGATGCGAAGACCGCTGATTCGCTCAAGGCCGGGACCGCCGTCGTAGTTGTCCATGGCCTGGACCCGGCCACCCTGCCCGCAGCGGCCCAGAAGGAACCCAGCGACTTGGTACCGTCCCTGCCCCTGGCCGCCACCTCACCGGCCCTGTGCGGGACTCTGAAGGCCATGCCCGCCGGAGCCCCGGGAACCGGGATCACCACCCCTGCCCCGGCTGGCCCTGATCTGGGCCTGCTCGCTGCCGGCGGCGGCCTGGTCCTGGCAGCAGGCGGCGCTTACGCCCTCCGCCGCAAGATGGCAGCCTAGGGGCCGGTAAGGCATCGGGAACAGGCAGGACCTGATGGGATCCCAGCCCAGCGGCAGCCGCGGACGCTTTATCGCGTCCGCGGCGGCCGCGCTGCTCCTGGCCGGCGGCATCACCACCATCGGCCTCGGGCTGCACGCCGAACCTCCCGTCACCGCGGGACCCGCCGCAGTCTCGAGCGCACCGGCCCGGACCCCATCCCCTGATGCCGGAAGTTCCGCACCAACGCCTTCAACGGGCCCGCTCACCCCACCGGCAGCGGCGCCCCTCACGCCTGCAGCCGCTCCTCCCGCTCCGGGCGCCGGGCTGCCTGCCTCCTTGCCGGTCCGGGTGGAGGTACCCGCCATCGGCGTGGACGCGGCCGTGGCTCCCGTGGGCAAGCAAGCCAACGGTGAAGTCCAGACCCCGTCCGGGGAACCCGGCTCACCCGCCGGGTGGTACCAGGACTCCCCAACCCCGGGCCAGACAGGCTCCGCAGTCATCCTCGGGCACGTCAACGCAACCACCAGTGACATCGGCCTGTTCTACCGGCTCCACGAGCTCACTGCCGGCCAGAGCATCACCGTCACCCGCGCGGACCACACCGCCGCGGTTTTCACCGTGGACAAAGTCGACGTCTACCGCAAAGCCAACTTCCCCACCATCGAGGTGTACCAGAACGCGGACCGCCCCGAGGTCCGGCTCATCACCTGCGGCGGCTATGACCGGGCCACCCGGGAGTACCTGGACAACACCGTCGTCTACGCCCACCTGACCTCCAGCCACCCCGCCTGAACATGAGGCCGGGGCACCAAGGGCAACTCCCGTCAGCTCCGTGAAAGAGGAAAACCCATGAGGACAAGCAGGACACGTCAACGAATCACCCTCGCCGTGCTCGCCGCGGCCACCGTCATCGGAGCCAGCGCCTGCGGGACAAGCGGACAAACGACCAACTCACCCGGAGCGCCATCGGGCACAGCATCATCCACCCCCTCCATGGACCACAGCATGGGCGCTTCTTCCACCGGCCCGTCAATGCCCTCCTCAATGGGGGTCTCCAGCGGTCCCGCCGCCATGGCCGAAGCGACGATCCACATCAAATCCTTCGCCTATGCCGGCCCGGACAGCGTCCCCGCCGGAGCGGCAGTGACTGTGATGAACATGGACAGTCAAGCTCACACCGTGACCGCCGATGACGGCTCCTTCGACGCAGTCGTCAAAGCAGGGACCAGCACCACCTTCATCGCCCCGGCGAAACCCGGAACCTACTCCTACCACTGCACCTACCACTCCAACATGCACGGCAGCCTGACCGTCAAATAAGGCCGGGAACGTGCATCAAACCCCGCCCCACCGGGGCAACATCGCGGTAAGGACGCCCCATGAAACCCGACAGGCACCCCAGCTCCCGGAAGGACCCCCCGGCCCCACCCAAGCCTGCGGCAGCCTCCGCGGGCAGTGGCCGCATCCGTCCGCCGGTGCCTGTCATCCTCCGGTTACTCACAGTGGCGGCCCTGGCAGTTGATGCCCTGATCCACGCCCGGCTCGCCCCCGGCTACCAGTCCGCCGCGCCCGATGGTATCGGTGAAGGAAACCTCTTCTACATCGAAGCCGCCGCAGCCGCTGCAGCCGCCATCTACGTCCTGGTCCGGCCCGGCAAGGGAGCCTATCTTGCGGCCTTGATCATCGCCGCCGGAGGGCTGGGCGCCCTGCTGCTCTACCGGTACATCGACGTCCCGGCTTTCGGACCCTTCCCCTCAATGTACGAACCCGTCTGGTTCACCGAAAAAGCCCTGACCGCGCTGGCCCAGGCCATCGCCACGATCACAGCCGCCACTACCCTGCGCCGAGCCCCCGCCCGACCCCTCAACCAAGGAGATCAACAATGACGACCACCTCCAGCACGGCCAGCCCAGTCGGGCAACCCCAGACCAGTGCCACGGCGCTCCGAAGCACGCGGCTGTTCGGGGCCGGCATGCTCGCCGCGGCCGGTGCCGCGCACATTCCCGTCATTCCCTCCCACCTGCGCGAAGCACCCTACATCGGAGTGCTTTTCATCCTGCTGACAGTGGCCTGCCTGGTCCTGGCCGCGTTGCTCACCTGGCATCCGGACGCATTGTCCTACGCCGCGGCAGTCATCATGACCGCGGCGGCCATCACCGCTTACGTTCTTTCACGCACCGTAGGACTGCCCATGATCGAAGATGACATCGGCAACTGGTTCGAACCCCTCGGCATCATCTCCGTCCTGACAGAAGCCGCAGCCTTGCTCACCTGCGCGAGCCTGATCCGGAAAAGCAACACCACCAAACAATGACGGAAACCGACCCCACCGGCCACAGGGGACCTGACGAAAGCTCAAGATTGGAACAATAAGCCGGGAACCTGCCCCGATGTTCTTCCGGCGCATCCCGCAGCTTCTTAGAGTGTCCCCAGAGGGTGAACGTTCACCCACGCGATCAGGTCAAGGGGGACCTTTGAGCACAGTCATCACCGCCGAAGCCACCGAAGGTCCAACCAAAAGCCAGCCTTGCGGCGTAGTACCGGTACCCGCGCCTCCCAGGACCCGGCTCGCAAAACCACGCGCCGCACAACAAACCTCTCATCCGGCGCGCCGGGAACATGAAATGCAGCGCGTGATCCGAGACCTGGCCACCCTTGCAGCCACCCGCCCACCGGGCGCATAGATAACCAAGGCCTGCGCTAGGAGAACCAACGGCTCCGCCCAAGAACTGCAGCGGCATCAACGCCGCATGTCGGAACTTCTCGGGGACCAGCTCGACGGCACCGACGCGCACTCCCAAAGCATTCTCGTTCAAGAACCGGCAGACCAAAACCCCATCCTCGCCGACCAGGCCAGCAAGGCTATCCAACGGATCCATCAACTTCGACAGAACGTGGAAGCACTCTCATCCGATCTGGAGGCAGCACACAACGTCAACCGTGCCCTGATGACCGAAACAAACCGCCCAGCCCGGGAGCGTGCCTAATTCCCAGCGACATGGTTTCCGCGAGCAAGACAGTGGATACTGGGCCTCGGACAGCAGCGAGTTGATGGCTGAAGCGATCGTTTCGGGCTGGTTTTCCGGGGCTGAAGTGTTTGCTCTTGGGGATCCCGATCAGGTTGCAGCTCAGTTCCGCGGCGAACCGTTCTCCGAACTCGGTCCTCTGGAACGGTCTGCTTCACCCAAACCACCCTGGCGCGGAGCCCAAGGGGGCGGAGCCGTAGCCGGGCATTTCCCGCGCGACGGACCGCCCCTGAACCAGAGGCACGTGGCGCCAGAGGCTAGTTAAGTGGGGATGCCATGAACGAGGATGACCGGCTCCCCGCTCCTGTGTTCGAGCCCCCGACCCTGCTCGGGCGAAGCGCATCACTGTGGGACTAGGTTGGCCAGCCCGCCACATCCAGGAGAACAACCCGGTGGCAACAGCTTGAACAGACCGGCCCGGTGTGGTGTGTGTGTTCGAGATCGCAGAACCCCGGCCAAGGGTCGCTCTATCGTTGCGGCTACGGGAAGAGCATCTGCGTGCCGTGTCGACGGGGGCGTTGTCTCCGCGCATCCGGATACGCAGAAAACGGTGAAAGGTAAGAATATGGTCAGGGCAATCTGGAACGGGAAAGTCATTGCCGAGTCGGAGGATACGGTAGTGGTTGAGGGCAATCACTATTTTCTGCGTGAGGCGGTAAATCCGCTGTATTTGAGGGACAGCGACATGTATTCCATCTGCCCGTGGAAGGGGCGGGCCAGCTATCACACGCTTGAGGTTGATGGCCGAGTCAACGTCGATGCGGCCTGGTTTTACAGCGACCCCAAGAAGCGGGCTGCGCCGATCAAGGATCGTATTGCTTTCTGGCGGGGCGTGAGGATCGAGAAGTGACGTGCCCGGGTGGTCAGAGGTAGCTGCAGATCCTGGACGGGTCGCAGGCAGCCGGGTCCCCGGCCGCGACCGACTGGTAGGAGGCGGCCACCCCTGCCCGGAGGGCTGTCAGTTCAGCAATTTTCGCATCCAGTTCAGCCAGTTGGCCGGCCAGAATGTCGCGGACGTGGGCGCAGGGGGCGCTGCCGGGCTCCTGGACGGCGAGGATGCCGCGGATCTGGTTGACGGACAGCCCTGCAGCCCTGCCCCGGGCGATGAAATCAAGGCGGTCCACGCTGTCCTGGTCGTACTGCCGGTAACCGTTGGTGCCGCGTCGGGCTGCCGGGAGCAGACCCTGTTCCTCGTAGAAGCGAAGGGTCTTGGGCGTCATCCCCACAACTTCGGCAACTTCACCGATACGCATTTATGGTCCTCGTTTCCACTATCCGGGGCGGGTGCTTTTGAGGCTCCGGACGATCCCTACGTTCCAGTTTAGGTGAAGGTATTTCCTGGCCAGTCGAACCTTCCGCGCCAGGGGTGCCCGGCTTTCTTGACCTTCCCCTATAGGGGAAGGTGCAGGGTGGGACGAGGAAGGACGAGCATGTGCCCGGAAAGTTTCACGGCCGGTCGCGGACTCGTCGTCAATGCCGGATCCGGAGGTTTCATGTTTGCTAAGCGACGTTTTGATTTTGATCTGGCAATTGTCGGGTCAGGCGGGGGTGCCTTCGCTGCGGGCATCCGCGCCACCAACCTGGGCAAGAGCGTGTTAATAGTGGAGCGGTCAACAATTGGCGGGACCTGCGTGAACACCGGGTGCGTTCCTTCCAAGGCGCTGCTTGCCGCCGCCGAGGCCCGGCACGTGGCTCAGGACGCCGGGGGAAGATTTCCAGGGATCACTGCAGACGCTGGCCCGGTGCACATGCCGGGACTGATGAGCGGGAAGCGTGAGCTGGTAGAGGGGATGCGTTCGGAGAAGTATGTCGATCTGATTGAGGACTACGGCTGGGAGCTCCGCCAGGGCACCGCGACTTTCTCGGGCACACCCCACGAACCGGTCCTGGACATCGCTTCCCCCGACGGCGCCGGGGAGACGGTCACGGCATCCCACTACCTCGTGGCGACGGGGTCGGCGCCCTGGGCTCCGCCGGTACCCGGGCTGGAAGATACCGGCTACCTGACGTCCACGACGGCGATGGAGCTGGAAGAGGTCCCGGAGTCCCTGTTGGTGGTCGGCGGCGGCTATGTGGCTCTGGAGCAGGCCCAGCTGTTCGCGCGGCTGGGATCCAGGGTGACCATGCTGGTGCGTTCCCGGCTCGCGTCGGCAGAGGAACCTGAAGTTTCGCTGGCATTGATGAGTGTCTTCACCGATGAGGGTATCCGGGTGATCCGGCGCGCGACCCTGGCCTCGGTCGGCCGGGATGAAAGCACGGGCGGGGTGAGGGCGGTGGCTGACGTCGCAGGCAGCCGGCAGGAGTTCCGGGCCGCCCGGCTGCTGATGGCCACCGGACGACGCCCCGTTACTGAGGGATTGGAGCTGGAGAGGGTCGGGGTGAAGACCGGGAACCGGGGCGAGATCCTGGTGCAAAAGACCCTGGCCAGTACCAACCCGCGGATCTGGGCCGCGGGCGATGTCACCGGGCACCGGGAGTTCGTGTACGTCGCATCCGCCCACGGCGCCCTGGCCGTGGACAATGCCTTCACCAGCGCCGGCCGCGAGGTTGATTACCGCCACCTGCCGCGTGTGGCCTTCACCAGCCCGGCGATGGCCGCCGTCGGGCTGACCGACAAGGAGGCAAACGGCGCCGGGATCAATTGTGAATGCCGTGTGCTGCCGTTGGAGTACGTTCCGCGCGCCCTGGTGAACCGCGACACCCGGGGCTTCATCAAACTCGTGGCCGAGAACGGCACCGGCACGATCCTTGGACTCACCGCCGTAGGGAAAGAAGCCGGTGACATTGCCGCCGCAGGGGTCTACATCCTGGCAGCAGGCATGACCGTTGACCAGGTCGCCAACCTGTGGAGCCCCTACCTGACCATGGCCGAAGGGATCAAGATCGCGGCCCAGTCCTACACCACGGACATTTCCCGGCTCTCCTGCTGCGCAACCTGAACGCGCTCCGGGGGCGGGCCGAACCACCACGAAAGGCAGGAACTGATGGAAGAGCACTTCGATGTGGCCGTCCTGGGCATGGGCCCCGGGGGTGAAGTGGCAGCCAGCCGGCTGTTGAAGGCGGGCAGGAAGGTCGTGGTCATTGAACGCGAACTGATCGGCGGTGAATGCGCCTACTGGGCCTGCGTGCCCTCCAAAACCCTCCTCCGGCCGCCCGAAGCGAGGACCGCGGCAGACCGGACGGCCGGCGTCACAGGAGCGTCCCTGGACTGGGCTGCGGCCAGCGACTACCGGGACTACATGGTCCGGCACCTGGACGACAAAGCCCAGGTCGACGGCTACGCGGGGCAGGGCGCGACGGTCATCAAGGCCGAAGCACGGATCACTGGTCCGGGCACCGTGCAGGCGGGCGACAGGACCCTCACCGCCGAGCACATCATCATCGCCACCGGCTCCGAAGCCGTCGTCCCCGCCCTGGAAGGCGCAGAAAGCATCACCACCTGGACCAACCGGGAAACCTTCACCGCCACCACCCTGCCGAAACGGGCAGCAGTGATTGGCGGCAGCGCAGTAGGCATCGAAACGGCCACCTTCCTGGCCCGCTTCGGCGTCGACGTGACCCTTGTTCACCGCGGTCACGGTCTGCTGGAACGCGATGAACCCCGTGTTGGTGAGCTGGCCCGGCTCTATCTCGAGGAGGCCGGCGTCAAGGTGCGGCTGGCCGTCCGTGCCGTCCGGGGCCGAAGGGAAGAGAACGACAGCGTTCTGGAGCTCGACGACGGCACATCGGTCAGAGCCGACGTCGCCATTTTCGCGACGGGCCGCCGGCCCCGGAGCAAGGACCTGGGCTTCGAAGCGGCAGGGGTTAGCCTCGATGACCGGGGCGCGGTGCAGGTCGATGAATATTGCCGGGCGGCTGACAATGTGTGGGCGATCGGCGATGTCACCGGCGTCATGCCCTTCACCCACGTTGCCAAGTACCAGGGCCGTATCGCCGCCGACGCCATCCTCGGCCGCCCGCATCCGGCCACCTACGAGGGCATCCCGCGCGTGGTGTTCGGCGATCCGGAAATCGCGGCCGCGGGGATCACCCAAGCCCAGGCCGACGAGCAGGGACGATCCACCGCGTTCGCCGAACTGGACCTCGCCGAATCACTCGCACGCCCCTGGACCTATGAGCAGGAACCCCGCGGACAGCTCGGACTGCTCACCGACACCGACGAAGGGACCCTCATCGGGGCCTGGGCCGTGTCGCCCCTGGCCGGGAAATGGATCCACCAGGCCTCCCTCGCCATCCGGACCCGGATCCCGATCGCAGCCCTGCACGACCAGGTTGCGCAGTTCCCCAGCTACAGCGAGGCTTTCCAAATGGCCCTTGAGAACCTCAAATACAGAAAGGAAACCCTATGAGCGTCGCAAGGGATGTCACCGATGCCACGTTCGACCACGAAGTGTTGCGATCGGACAAGCCGGTCATCGTGGATTTTTGGGCGGACTGGTGCGGGCCCTGCAGGATGGTCTCTCCCGTCCTGGACCAAATCGCCGCCGAGCACGCCGACACAGTCGACGCCGTGAAGGTCAACATCGACGAAAACCCCCAGGTAGCCGCGGAGTGCGGCATCACCTCCATCCCGGCCATCTACCTGTTCAAGGACGGGGCCCTGAAGTCATCAGTAGTCGGTGCCCGGCCCAGGCAATACCTTGAGACGGAATTCGCGCAGTACCTGCGATGACCGTCTGCGGAAAACTTCGGAGAACCGACCCAGGTGGTGCCGCCGTTACGGTTGTGTCCCCGGCCCCAGCATGGTTGAACAGAGCGTAAAGGATCAGGATGCCCCGGGGGCTGACCAGACCCGGAATGTGATACCGGCCACAGGCCGCATGAACCTCGCGCCGGCTCTGCGGCCACCGGCAAGCAAGTGCTACTGAAGGAGAACCAGTATGAAGCCCTCACTCATTGTTTTCGATGTCAACGAAACCCTTTCGGATATGTCCCCCATGGGCCAGCGGTTCGTTGACGTAGGCGCCCCGGCACCCGTGGCGAAACTATGGTTCGCTACCCTGTTGCGGGACGGCTTTGCCCTCACCGCCGCCGGAGACAACGGCAGCTTCGCCGGGATCGGCTCCGAAGCGCTGCGCGGCCTGTTGACCGGCATGGACCTGAACCGGGACACCGAGGCTGCCGTGGAACACGTCATGTCCGGGTTCTCCAGTCTCGGGTTGCACCCGGATGTCATTGCCGGCGTCAAGGCCCTCCACGCAGCCGGATACCGCCTGACCACCTTGACCAACGGTTCCACACAAGTCGCCGAGAAACTCTTTACCGATGCGGGCATCCGGGACAACTTCGAGCTTCTGCTCTCCGTGGAGGATGCCCCGGCCTGGAAACCAGGCAGGCAGTCCTACGACTACGCCGCTTCCGCCTGCGGCACCGACCCGGAGGAGATGCTCCTCGTCGCCGTTCACCCCTGGGACATTCACGGCGCGTCACGCGCTGGCCTGGCCACCGCCTGGATCAACAGGACAGGCGGCCCGTACCCGGACTATTTCCAGGCCCCTGACTACACCGTGTCCACCCTCGATGATCTGGTCCCGGCCCTGTCTGAAGGAAGCTGAGGCCGGGCATGGCTGTTCGTCTGAGCTCGGAAATGCGGGCGCTGGCACACCAGCTGCGCTACGAGCCGACCCCCCGCCGTATCAGGGCGGACGCCGGAGGCGCGACTCTTGTGGATTCCCAGGACGCCATTCTCGTGTTCGAGCCGCGGAAACTGACACCTGTCTTCGCGGTCCCGGACGCAGACATCGCCGCAGATCTGCTGCCCGCGGCCACCGGCCGGCTCAGGGAAGGCCCGCGTTCACACTTCTCTGCCCACACCACCGAGGGCCAGGTGCTGACCCTGGGAAACGGGGACCTGGAACTGCCGGAGGCAGGATTCAGACTTGCTGACGCTGATCTGGCGGGCCATGTCCTATTGGATTTTGGCGCGTTTGGCCAATGGCGCGAGGAAGACGAGGTCATCGAAGGCCACCCCCGGGACCCCTTCCACCGGGTCGACGCGCGCGCCTCCTCGCGCCGGGTCAGGGTGGGCTACGGGAGAACGGCCCTGGCCGAAAGCGTCCGGCCGGTTTTTGTCTACGAGACGATGCTGCCGGTGCGGACCTACCTGCCCCGGGAGGACGTCGACTTCGGGGTTCTGAACCGAACCTCGCACAGCACGATCTGCCCGTATAAGGGCACAGCCTCCTACTGGTCAGTCACCGGTGGAGGATCCAGGGGTGAAAACATCGCCTGGAGCTACGAGGCGCCCCTTCAGGACGCCACGCATCTTGAAGGCCTGATCGCCTTCTATGACGAACGGACCATCATTGACGTGGAAGGAAGAAGCGCATGACTGAAGAACAGGTGCTGCGGAAGACAGTCAACGTCAACGGCACAGGGTTGTCCTACCTGGAGGCGGGCGCGGGCAGCGGCACGCCGTTGCTTTTGCTGCATGGCACCTTTTGGAGCAGAGTCTGGCTCCCGGTGCTCCCTGCCCTGGCCGCACAGGGCCGGTGTGTGGCACTTGACCTCCCGGGCTTCGGTGCCAGCAGCGGCGAGCTGGACATCCAGACCGCTACCGTGCCGAAGCTGGCAAAGACCGTGCTGGCTGCAGCGGACGCGTTGGGCCTGGATCATTTCGACCTCGCCGGGCACGACATCGGCGGCGGAATCGCCCAGCACCTGGCGGCAACCTCGCAGCGGGTGCGGCGGTTGGTCCTGATGAACTCGGTGATGTTCGACTCCTGGCCCGTACCGGCGGTTGAGAGGTTCCGTGACCCGGAAGTGCGCGCGGGGATGGGAGTCAACGACATGGTCGCCGCCAGGGCCGAAACGACCCGCAAAGCCGTAACCCGGGAGCTGAGCGAGGATGAGGTGGCCGACTACGTCGCACCCTGGAAGGATCCGGCCAGGGGCCGGTCCTGGATGGCGATGGCCGCGGCTGCGGATGCCAGCTATACCCTGGAACTCGTTCCGGCTTTGAAAGCCGCGGCCGTCCCGACGCGACTGGTCTGGGGCCGCGACGACGAATTCCAGAAAATCAGCTTTGCCCGCCGCTATGCGACGGAAATTCCCGCAACAGACCTTGTCGAAGTGCCGGGAAAACACCTTCCAACAGAGGACAGCCCTGGACAGGTCGCGGCGGCCATCCTCGAACACTTGGCATGACAGCACCGGCGGCCCCGCCCAGCGGAGGTCAGAACGGGATGACGCCACCGGGGAGGAAGAAGTGATGAGCAACAGACATGGGAATGCACCGCAGCGCGGCGAAGGGAAGGACATGCCGGCGGTGCCCGGCTGTGACGCCGGGCCTGCGGGCAGAATCGGGTTCGTGCTTCGCGAACTTGGGCACCTGCTGACCCGCTGGCGGGATCCCGGGCGGGCCGCAACGAACCACGGGGCCCGGCCCGGCTGTTCGGGGGCTGGAGGGGCACCGGCCGGCCCCTCGGGCGTGAGGGACAGAGAGGGAATGCGCTGATGATGCTTGTGCAGACGGCGGGGCAGAGCCTGCTGGAGGCGTTTTTCATGTTGTGGGCGACCTTGTGGGCCCTGATTTTCGGATTTACCCTGTCCGGGGCGGTGCAGGCGTTCGTGTCCCGGCACGAGATGCAGAAAGCCATGGGTGATCACCGGCCCGGGACGGTGGTGCGCACAGGGTTCCTTGGGGCCGCGTCTTCAAGCTGTTCCTACGCGGCGACGGCGCTGGCGAAATCGCTATTCCAGCGTGGCGCGGATTTCACCGCGGCGATGGTCTTCATGGTCGCCTCCACGAACCTGGTGGTCGAACTGGGTATCGTGCTGTGGCTGCTGATCGGCTGGCAGTTCGCGCTGGCCGAATTTATTGGTGGGGCGATCATGATCGCCCTGTTCGTGCTGATCGCCCCGCGTGTTTTCCCTGCCGCCGAACTCGAACAGGCCAGGGAACGGCTTAACTCCCGTGCCAGCGTGACGGGCCGTGCCGTGGAGTCTGACGAGGCTGAGCGGCACGGGGTGGGCCTGTGGCAGCGGTTGCGGTCGAAGGCAGGCTGGGCTGACGCGGCCGGTTACGCTGTCTCGGACCTGAGCATGCTGCGCCGTGAACTGCTCATCGGCTACCTGGTCGCCGGAATTCTGGCTGTCGCTGTCCCCGCCTCGGCCTATAACGTCGTGTTCTTTTCGGGTCACGGGTTGTGGACGGATCTGGAGAACGTCATCGTGGGCCCGTTTGTGGCGTTCATCAGCTTCGTCTGCTCGATCGGGAATGTTCCCCTGGCCGCGGCCCTGTTCAAGGGCGGGCTAAGCTTCGGCGGGACCGTCGCGTTCGTCTTCGCGGACCTGATCGCCCTGCCGCTGGTGATCATCTACGCCAAGTTTTATGGACGCCGCATCGCGACCCGGATCTTTTTCTCGTTCTGGGCGGTCATGAGCGTCTCCGGGCTCGCCGTGGACCTGCTCTTCCGGGCTGCGGGGATTCCCGCTCCCGCCCGTCCCGCACAGATCGCCCACACGTCCTTTCAATGGAACTACACCACCTGGCTGAACATCCTCTTCATCGCCGTCGCGGCGGTGGTCTACTGGCTGTACAGGAACAGGGAGCGCTTCGGCGGGATGGAAAAATACGCCAAAGACCCGGTGTGCGCGATGCAGGTGGAGCGCGCCCATGCCCCCGCCGCCCACACTCATGCTGGAACAACGTATTACTTCTGCTCCGACCGGTGCCACGGAAAATTCGTGACTAACCCCGAAAAATACATCCATCAGCCCGGTACCGAACCCATGCCACCAGGTGCCCCGGAGTCGAAGGCAGGCCGTGATGACGAGTCCTCTGGGTTACCGGAAAAGGACGGCGGCCTGGCGGCCGTCACGGTGGGGGATCCGGTGTGCGGGATGAGCGTCGATACCGCCAACCCGGGCGCAGTCCTTGTCCACAACGGCAGGACCTACTACTTCTGCTCAGAAGGTTGCCGTGACACCTTCGCCGCTGACCCGGCCGGTTACTCACGCACCTGAGCCCGGCGCCTGGTCTGGCTCTCTGGGCGCCTGCTGCTGCAGGTCCGCCGCGGAAACTCAGCTGCTGCCGAGGTTCTTTTCCTTCAGCCAGGCCGTTGCGGCGTCCCGGGGGCTTTGCTTGGCATCCCCGGAGACTTTTTTGTTAAGTTGCACCAGATCTTCGGTGGTGAGGACCCGCGAGACTTTGTTGAGGATGTCTTTGGCCTTGCTGTCGACACGGTCGCTGCGGATCAGGGGCAGAACCTGCTGGGCGGCGAAGTTGTTCCTGGGATCTTCAAGGGCGATCAGGTTGTTGCCGGCAATCAGCGGTGACGTGGTGAAGATGTCGGCCGCCTGGATCCTGTCATCCAGCAGTGCCCGGAGGGTCACGGGGCCGCCACCGTCGCTGAAGGGCACGAACTCCTTCGGGACGCATCCGTAGGTCGCCTTAAGCCCGGGCAGGCCCTGGGGCCTTTCCTGTGCCTCGGGCGGCATGCCCAGCGCAATCCGGTCGCAGACCTTCCCCAGGTCCTCGAGGGTTTTCAGCCCGTACTTCGCCGCGGTTTGTTCTGTGACGACGATGGCGTCTTTGTCCTCGGCTGCGGCCGGTTCGAGCACGCCCAGCCGGGCCGGAAGCTTGCCCGGCAGTTCTTTCATCACGTCCGCCGCGCTGGTTGCCGTGGCACTCTTGTCCACGTATCGCAGGAGATTGCCGCTGTAGTCGGGGACCAGGTCGATCGAGCCGTCCTGCACGGCTCTGACGTAGACCTCCCGGGATCCGATCTGTGGTTTGGTCTGAGCAGGCACGCCTCCTGCATTGAGGGCACCGGCGTAAATTTCGGCGAGTGTCTCACTCTCGGGAAAATTCGCTGACCCTACGAGCAGCGGTCCCCCGGTGGCCGGGCCCGTCTCTTGTTTGTCCTGCAGAGGGTTTGCTGGTGAGCTGCAGCCGGCCACGCCCAGGATGAGCAGGAAGCCGGTCATGATGCTGGCCGGCCGGACAAAAGAGTTCCACATCAGTTTTCCTTCAAAAGGGTAGATCCTGGATGGCATGAGTGTGGCTGCGCAGGCTGCCGGCAAAGGTCGGACGGAGCAGCCGCCGCGGTTCCCCGGGCCCGGCCGCGGGCCGGGCCCCGGGTGCAACAGCCGGTTGCTAGTCGTTCAGGGGCGGTGCAGCGGGAACGTCCAGCTCTGTCCCCGCGTAATGGTTGAAGTAATTCGTGAACAGGTTTGCGGCGATATGTGCGAATGCCTCAGCGAACTCTTCGTCGGTCCATCCCGCGTCCAGTGCTGCCTCCCATACGGGCTCGGAAACGTTCCCGGTCCGCGCGGCCGCTTCCCGTGCCACCTCCGTGATGGCCGCCAGTTTCGGGTCGAAGTCCACTTCACCGGCACGGATCGCGATGATCTGTTCGTCAGTGAGACCTGCTTTGCGGGCCGACACCGTGTGCGCGCCCTGGCAGTAGTCGCAATCGTTCTGGTTGCCAACTGCCAGGGCGATCGCTTCCTTGGTCCGGGCATCGAATGAACCGTGGGCGGCAATGGCCTTCGATATGCCGTCATAGGCTGCGATCACTACCGGTGAGTGGGCCATTCCGGCATGGATGTTCAGCAGCCTTCCCATCCGCCGTTGCATGGTGGCGGCCAGCTCCTTGGATTCGTGCGGTGCCGTCTCGAGAGAATGTGCGCGAATGCGGGGCATGTGTAACTCCTTGGTGTGTCAGGTCTTGCCGGGTCAATGGGGGCACTGCCCCGGGTTGGGGGTCCCCGGATACCCGACCAATGTGCGCGACCGATCGAGTGTCTGCAGCTCACGGGCCGCTGCTCACTGCCGCCGCCCGCAGGGCTGCCGCGTTCTGGATGGTGATGCGGCCGCGGCCTTGACGGATGATTCCCTTGGCAGCGAAATCTGCCAACGCCTTGCTCGTGGCTTCCCGGGTTGCCCCGAGAAGACCGGCGATTTGTTCGTGAGTGAGGCGGATGGCTTTGCCCTGGCCGAAGCGGCCGCTGGGCGCCGCAGCATCGAGGCTGATCAACAAGGAGGCGGTACGGGCCAGGAGTGGCCGCAAGGCAAGGTCCGTGAGGCGCTCCTCCAGCCGGGCTACCTGTTCCCCCAGCAGCCGGGAAATGCGGATCGCGATGCGCGGGTCAGAGATCAGGTACCGCTCCACATCCTCAACGCCAAGCTGGCAGATGGCGGCGTCCTCGATGGCCTCGGCGTAGTTGTCATACATGCGTTGGCCCACCAGCAGCATTTCCCCGAAGACTGCCCCCGGTTCCAGAATTGCCATGGTGAGGGCCTTGCCGTCCTCGGTCACACGGAAAATCCGGATCCGACCCGATTTGAGGATAAACAGCGCGGTGACGGGTTGTGACTGGCTGAAGACGAGTTCCCCCCGGCGGAACATCCGCGCCGGCGCCATCATGTCCATCGCGCGCATCTCCTCAGCGCTCAGGTCCGCGAAGAGATCCACCTCGTTCAGGCAGTTGAACGGATCATCGGGGCCGGAAGTGAGTGGGTATGGTTCCCGCTGGCCCGGCGACCAGGGCCGGGGGCCACCGACGGCGGCCTCCAGCCCCTCTTCCCACTTATCGCTCATCGGCGCGCTTCAGGACCCGGGCGGCGACCACAGCAAGAATGATCCCGTAGATCAGGTGGCCCATGAGGGACCATCCTGCCGTCGCGTTCACCATGAAGAGCGGCATGCCAAGCATCATCGGCATGATCAGCAGGGGGCCGAGTACCCACCAGAGCGCCCCGTAGCCCATGCCGACCAGCGTGCCCCGGCCGTAGGTCTTCAGGAGCCCGGCGAACGGCACGGTCAGGACCAGTCCGATCAGGATTGAGATCACCAGGTGGATTCCGAAGCCCACCCAGGCGGAGTCCGAACCGACCATGGAGGCGATCATCGGAAGCATGCCCATCATGGCCATCAGCACACCGAAGACGAGACCACCGGCGATACCGCCGGTGACGCCGGCGGTGATGCGCCGGGCAAGGTGACCCGTGACAGGGTGTGGCTGGTGCGCCACAGGAGATGTAGCGGACATCGTGCTGCCTTTCGTTGAAGCGGAACTGCTTACCTTCGAAAGATAGGCCGGGAGCAACGGGCTGCTCTGTAAACGTGGACACATAACGGGAGGGGGTCCCGACAGGGTACGGGGAGGTGCAGCCCGGCCCTGCCGGGCAGGCCCGGTATCAGGCGTCAGCCCGCCTTTTCCATGACGTGCCCGCAGCAGCACGTCGGATTGCGGTCCCCGCCGTGTCCCGGGGCCGCTCCTTTGGTGACCGTAATTTCGCATCCACAGTCCTCATCGGGGCAGCGGTAGATCTCGCCTTCCTGCAATGCCATGACCAGATCCTTTCCTCAGTTATTGGTTGCCGGTAAATTCACGCTAAAACCTTCCAGTCAGGGGAAGTCAAGGGCGTGCCCGCGACGCTCCGTGTCCGCGAGGGGTGAGTGGAAGGAGCTTGCGCAGGCCGGCGTTTTCGGCAGGGTCCATGACGGAATGCTGGACGCACGCGGGGACCAGTTGTCCGGTCTCGGGGTGGCCCATGGTGTACATGCAGGCGCGTAGCCGTTCCTGGACCTCCCGGGTTTTCGGGTCCTCACTAACCACGCCCTTCTCCAAAAGATCCCACGCCGGCGCGACGTCCGTTGCGTCCATGAAGTTGTGCACCACGAAGGTACGGAAGGACAGTTCGCCGGCGCATGCGGAAGCGAAGATGTGGCGCAGGCCGCCGGCGCGTTGTGCCAGGCGCTGCCCGAAGCGCAGAACCACTGGGACGTCGGCGGGGTGGGTGAGCAGGGCCCTGATGATTTTGGCGGCGACGATCCAGTGGGGCGTCCCACCGAAGTACATGCCACCGAAATGGGCCAGCAGCCTATCCCGGGCATCAATATCGTCGGGGCTGTCCGGGTCAATCAGAGGCGCGAGAGTGCCGCCGGCCCGGAGGACCAGTGCGGTGCGGTTGCAGCGTGTGTCCCCGAACTGGGTGCCCTGCCAGGGAATCCGCTGCCCGGTGCCTTGCTCGATGCGGTCCCAGACCGCATCAATGGTGACGTCGGAGAAGTCCTTGCCCCATCTCCTGTCATCGCCCATGTAGGCGGCAGGCTGGAAGGAGAGCATGTCGAAGGGCATACGCAGAACGGAACCGGTGACGCCGGGAACCTGGTCGATGTTCGTTGGCGTTACGGTCATGTTGTGGGCGATGTATGAGCGGATGCCGTGGTCCTTCCGGAGAGCTGTGAACATGGCCGCGAACCGCTCCCGAAACGGATCCAGCTCGGCTTCGTTCCGCGGCCGGGGTGCTCCCCTGCGTCCGCGCATGAGGGAGTCAAAATGGGCGGCGAACGATACTTTCCGGAACCGCGGCTGTCCAGTGCGGTCCAGGGCGACGTCGAGAAGGTACTGGTAGTCGAAGTCCCCATGCGTCATGGACATCGGTTCGCGGCCAGCCGCGCGCATCGCTTTGAGGGCCGCCGCATGGTCTTCGGCCGGGAGCAGACTTACTTCCCCGCCGATCAGCTGAGCGTGGGAACGGGGTCCGCGCAGACGGCGGAGGAGCATCATCTGTTCCGTCACCGCGTTCACGGTGTGGCCGCCGTCGGTCCTTACCTTGTTCGCGTCTGCTGAGTGGTAGCAGGGTGTGCAGGTCAGATTGCATTTGGGAAAGACTCCGCGGGTTCCTTCGCAGCCCACCGCGGTCCTGCCCAACAGTTGGGCGGGGGTTTTAACGTGCCCCGGCAGCTCGGCCCACCGCCGGTCCAACGCGGCGCGGCTCTCCGGATGAACCGGCCTGGTCAGCAGTTCAAATTGGCGTAAAAGAGCCGCGATTGTGCGCATACCGGCAACCCTACGGTGAGCCGGCGCCCGGTTAAGTAATCTGGGGCACAGAGCCGGGCGTTGGAAGCGGTCAGGATGGGTCTTTGTGAAGAGCTCCTGCGCGGATCTGCAAATGTCCTGCCCTGGCGGACGACCTGAGGACGTTAGTGCAGTCCTCTTCAACAGCCAACCAAGGGTGCGCAGTTATGTCTGCCCCGCCCAGGGTGCACGCCGCCCGCGCCACGGGAGTGAGCAGTCGGGCCCACCCCTCCGGGTCTTTCATGTCGACCACAGCCACCCGCGCCTCAGCTTTCAGCAGCGCCTTGAGGTTGGCCCAGGCCCGCCGCCATTCAGCCATCAGCGACAGCGAATAAGTAGCCAACGCGGCATCGGATTCCGTAGATCCGCCCTGCTCCCGGATGGCGGCCCGGATCGCTGCCGGGTCCAGGATGACGGCGTCGGCCTGGATAAGGATGAGGTTCTTCCAGCCCGCTCTGGTGGTGCGTCGGCGGGCCTGTTCAAGCATCCGGGCGCTCCGGTCGATGCCGACAATCTTGCCCCCAGGGCCTATCCGCTCCTGCAGCAGGGGAAAGTTGAGACCGGTTCCGCAGCCCACATCCAGAACCTGCTCCCCCGGCCGTGGCCCCAGTGCTTGAATCCCCCGGTCCCGTCCCGCCCGATACACCGGGTACTCACCGGAGAGCGCATCGTAAAACGGGGCGAATGCTGTGTACTTATCAGGAATAGCTCTCTCCTTTGAAACAGGTCCCCAACCGGACCGCAAAAAGGCACGGCTGCCGGTATCTTCCCAACGGCCAGGCAGGCGTCAACTGTTAGGAACTTCATCATGGCACCCACTCACGGAATCATTGACTTCCTGGTCCTGGGCGGAGGGACAGCGGGAATCGTCGGCGCGAAGACGGCAGCAGGTTTCGGCGCCCGCACGGTCCTGGTGGAACAGGCACGCACCGGCGGCGACTGTCTCTGGACCGGCTGCATCCCTTCCAAGACGCTCGTCTCCGCGGCCGCGCAGGCTAAAAACCGGCGGCCTGGCGGCGGTGGGAAACCCGACTTTTCGGCCGTCCGGGAACGAATCGCCGCCGCCATCCGGACCATCGAGCCCGTGGACACCCCTGAAGCCCTCGAAGACGCCGGGGTTAAAGTGCTCTCCGGACACGTGTCCTTCACCGGCCCCGGAACGGCCGTCCTGAACGGGCAGGTCCTCCGGTTCCGCCAAGCCCTGATCGCCACAGGCGGGGAACCCGCCAGACCCCGAATCGCCGGACTGGACCCCGCCGGGACCGTCACATCCGAAACAGTCTGGGACCTCATCAGCCTGCCCAAAAGCCTTGCGATCCTGGGCGGTGGGCCGATCGCCTGCGAACTGGGCCAGGCCTTCGCCCGGCTCGGCGCCGACGTCACCATGATCGTCCGCTCCCGCATCCTGCCCAAGGAGACACCGGAAGCGGTAGACATCATCCGCGACAGCCTGAGGGCAGACGGCGTGGCAATCCTGGAGAATTCCAGCGTCAGCCATGCCACCAGCCCCGCTCAGGGGCACAGGCTGCACCTTGAAGACGGGACCGCTGTTGACGCTGACACCGTATTGCTGGCAGCCGGACGTACCCCCCGCACCATCGGCATCGGCCTCGAACACGTGGGCGTCCACCTCGACGAGCGCGCACATGTCCTCACCGATGAACACATGCAAACCACCAATCCCCTGATCTGGGCGGCCGGAGACGTCACCGCCCATCCGCAGTTCACGCACGTGGCCGGCGTCCACGCCAGCGTGGCAGCAACGAACGCGGTCCTCGGGCTCCGACGCCGGATCAGCCCCGCCATCCCACGCGTCACCTACACCGCACCCGAGATCGCGGCCGTGACAAGCGGCGGGGCCGGGCAACCGGCAACCTCCCGGACCGTGCGGCATTCCCACCTTGACCGGGCCGTCACCGAGGACAGGACCGAGGGCTTCACCGAGCTTCTCGTAGGCCGCGGCGGCCGCGTCGTGGGAGGCACCATCGTGGGTCCGCGGGCGGGCGAATCCCTCGCTGAACTGTCCCTGGCCGTGCACAAGAAACTCACCACGTCCGATATTGCCGGCGCCACCCACGCCTACCCAACGTACTCTGACGGGGTCTGGAACGCTGCGGTCCTCGATGTCCGTGAACGCCTCCGGTCCCCTCTGACACGTAACGCCATCAAGGGGCTTGCCATTATCCGACGGCTTACCCTCGACGCTCGCCGGATCAGCTCAAAGCCCGGTAGCCGGCAACGATCCGGTGCCCAGCACTGAACCCCACCACCACGGCCCAGAGGGCGGCGATCACCCAAGCCAGGTCCGGGAAGACCAGCCACAAACTGTGTACCACCACGGTCTCCATTCCTTCTGCCAGTCCACCAATAAACGACAGCGACCGTCCGTCATCGATGCGACGGCCGGTTTTTTCGGCAATGGATGAGAAGGCCAGGAACACGGCGCCATTGATGTAGTAGGCGAAAAGGACCAGTAGGAAGGGCAGCCACGGGGCACCGAAAGCCGCCGTGGCACCCATCCCGACGCCGACCACCGTGGCGCCATACACAACGAAGTCCGCGCTGATGTCCCAAAAGCCGCCCCGTCCGGGATCTTCTTCCCCTGACCGGCGCCGCCGGAGGCGGGACAGGGGACCGTCCAGGCCGTCAGCGGCCCGGCACAGCAACCACCCAACCAGCGCGGGAATCCACCACTGGACCGCGGCAAGGCCGGCGCTTGCCAGGCCCAACAACAGGTTCAGCCCAGTCAGCCGGTCCGGTGTAATCCAGCGCCGGTCCAGGACTGCGGCCATCCGCTCCAGCACGGGCCCTGTTCGTGTCCTCAGCGCAGCGTCAAACACGTTCGGCCCCTTTGTAGCGCATCCGCACAGCCATACCCAGCCCGGCAACGGTCAGCAACCCAAGCACGGCCACGGCGGCCTGGACTTGCCAGCCGAACTGCGGCCCGAAAGCCCCCAGTGTCACATAACTGACCGTGCCTGGCAGGATGCCCAACGCCGTACCCAGCAGATAAGGCCACCATGCAACAGACGTCAGCCCGGCCAGGTAATTGATCGCCGTGAACGGCAGCACCGGCAGCAGCCGCACACCAACTACCGCAACAAACCCCCGCCGCTTCAACACCTCATCCAGTCTCCCTACCCTGGCACCGGTGTAATTCTCAACAGCCTCCCGCCCCAACCAGAACGCAGCTGATGCACCCAGCAGCGCCGCAACCACCACCACCCCTACTCCCCCAGCTGCGCCAAAGACCACGCCGGCACCGATCGACAGCACGTTCTTGGGCACCGGTGTAAGAGTCAGCGCGGCATATCCAAGGACGAAAACCACCGGACCCCAGCGAGTGCCAGTGAAGTACCTCTGCACCTCCTCCACACTCGGTACCGGGAACAACAGCGCGGCCACAGCAGCGGCTGCAACAAAAACCACCAACACCATAAGACGTGCCCAAACACGGCGACGGCCCGTCATGCCCACCACTATTCAGGTTCCCGCATCGTCGCTCCTCCTGACGTGGAATGCATGCTCCAGGCAGCGCCTTTCGGATCAAGCTAACCCCCGCTAACCTGCTGGTCTGTAATCTGTCGCACAGAACCCGCCATCTTCTCGCCCGGAGTTGATATATGCATAGGCAACACCTTCCCACTCTGCACGTGCCAAACGTAACTAACCCGTGATCGCCGCTGTGACCTGCAGAAATGGAGTTGAAGGGTAGATAATCAGACCCGGCGGGTCGGGCTCACAGCTGCGGACCTTCGAACTGCGCCGGCAACCACTGGCCGAGCAGTGGTTCCTGGAGGCCATCACTGACATCTGAGCCTCGTCCTGCGTAGCGGCGGCCCCGGCTGCGTTGTGATCACCGGCTCAATCCGTCGTATGACCGGTGGGCCCAGCCGGTCCAATGGCTATTCCTGGCGGTTGAGTCCCTCTTCCTGACCAGCCAGAACTACCCCAACCGGCCCACCTTCTGTCTCGGAGCAAATGGCCGACGGGTGTGGTCTGGCACTACACGAATGCCGCCGGCCGGGCCGGAATCATTGATCAGAATATGCTGCACAAGGCCGGGTAGCGGCGAGGGCACCCGGCCGTTGAAGCCACACCCAAAGACCTCGAAGCATCCATGACGGCACGGAGCAGGGTCACAGCCTGAGTGCCTGAACGGATAACCCCCTCCGGGATAAAGACAACAAAAGGAGTCCAGGAGGGCGTATCCGCAGCAGCATCGAGGGGCACCCCACGACACGACACCTCCCGAGGTCCCTTACCTCGTTACGCATCACACCGCCCGCAGGCGCTCCTGTCCCAGGATTTTGTCGGGCGGTCGTGGAATTTGGCTTGTTCCGGAACGCCCGGACATGCGCCAGCATGCCCGGGCCGTGGTTGTCCCGGTGTTCTTAGTCGTTGTCGCCGCTGGTATTGATAATGCCGTTGACCCCTGCAGGGAAGAACCCGCCCGAGGTGACTTGGTCGGGATTCAGGTAGGCGATGTTCAAAACCTGCGCTGCGCTACGGCTGAACGCCAGCCCGTTCGCATCAGTGGGAACAAGGTTGGCCACCGCTGCTGTGCCAATGCCCTGATCCAGGTCCGTGGTCCCGTCCAGGCTGTCCCGGGCATCCGAAATCTTCTGCACCGTGGTGTAGATCGCCGGCGTCTGGACCCCTAAAGCGTAGAGCGTAGTCCGGATGATGCCCGCGTGGTAAGCCTCGACGGCCAACAAACCCGCGGCTGCCTCAAGGTAGGTTTTATTGCTGATCAACGGGGCAGCGCCTTTATAGGCTGTGACGCCAACGTCTTCGAATATAAAGGCCCCGAAAAGGAAGTTGACCTCGTTGGCGTAGACATCGAACTTATCGTGCAGACCGATCAGTCCCGCTGCCCGGGCAGCGGCGGTAAAGCTGTCGTCAAGGCTGATCCGCGGCCGGGACACGGCAGCACTCCCCAACGCACTGCGGAGGAAGGCAACATGGGATTTTTCATCCCCGGCGATCTCCTCAGCATATTTTTTGATCAGCGCTGTCTTGAACGGTACTGCCCGACCACCGACCACCGGACCCCGCTGCCCGGTCCCGGTGGTCATGTTATCCGGCAACCCCATCCCGGTCACGGCCCGGAGATAGAACTCAGCCTCCAGGTATTCAAGGTTCAACGCGAAGTTCAGGATCGCCGCGTCACTTGGGCCCTCGGACTCCTCCGCCAAAGCAGGCGAAGCCACCGCAGACGCAGCAACGAAAGCCGCCCCGGCAGTGAGCCCGCTCAACCCCGCAGCACGGAAAAACCGGCGACGGTCCACCGCGCTCTCAGCACTCCGGGAAATAGCATCAACAATAAAGCGTTGTTCAAACATGGACATTTCTCCTGCCATTCAAAACCAAATGGCGGGGGCAGGAACATACTCCTCTAGCGCACCCCAGCGCTGCGACACCCTCGTCGCCACGACCAGACCGGCCATGATACTTGCCAGAGTACTCGCCCTGGCAATACCCGGGAAAGGAAACCAAGAACCGGGATCCTGAAACATCCTCAGTCGCCTCGTCCACTCCAAAAATGGCTTCCTGAATCCTTCGAAATGCTCTTTGGCGCCTATTATCGTGCCCGCACGCGGCTACGCCAGTCGGCTACAGCGGCTGCCGGACGACGGTCACTTTCCAACGACGGGCAGCAGCGTGCTGAGGACTGCTCTGGGCTGCAGCGGCCCGGACTGCCTCTCCTTGATTGGTCCGGAGTTCGTATTATTCGATCCCGGACGGAGGGTTGGGAGCCGCTCGATTTCCGAGAACGAGGACGAAAACCTCAAAGGGGCGCCCAGACGTTGAGAATTCGCCGAGAGGTGAATGCGGCGGAGAGCTGCACGAAATGTCTCCAACTCGCAGAGAGCAGCTGGCCTTTCAGCCGGGGCCCTGGTGGACGACGAATTTGACTAGGGCTGGCTGGGACTCGGAACATCATCCCGGGTGTCGGGAT
>NZ_JBFBKY010000036.1:0-24518 GCF_040702335.1 Pseudarthrobacter sp. NPDC080039
ACGGCATGACGCCGAAACGCTACTGGGACAACTGGACCGAGCAAAACCAATTAGCTATCGCATAGACACTGGACTGCTAACGGGGGCCCAACCAAGAGGAACTGTTTCAGTAGGGCGACATGGTGCGCTGAGAGGATTTTCGTAACGCGAAAGGGCGGCCAAGGGAGAGAGGCGGGCTGGTTTCTCGAGGGCGGCGAGCATGAAGGCTACGTCGTGTGCGTCTTTGCGGACGGCATGCACGGTCCCGGCGGCAGGTATACGGAACTAAACCTGGTGACACCCGACGGCCGGCCGGTGGGACATGAGTAGGATCCGGCCCCCGAGGCATGGCGGCCGCCGTCACAGGTAGTCGGATGGAGGGTCGCTTCCAGCTGTCTTCCATTCCGCGAGCACGTCATCCTGGAGCCGTTGTGGACACGGGCCTGGTAGCCGGCAGACGAGGATCTGGCGGCGGGTCGCGTCTGCGCTGGACCGCCGGCCAGCGCCGATGCTGCTGATCAAGGTGATCGGGAGGATCTGGAGCCGCCGTTCCTTGATGTGTGGCACCGGCATATCGCCCCGGAGCTGTCGCTGCACACAATCCGCCCACCTTGGGTGGAACCACCGGAACCTTCCGATGCTCGCAAACTTGGGAGGTTCCGGTCCTCCACTCCACACCTGCACCGGCCCGCGGTGCAGGTGGACAGCGAAGCCCTTTAGCAGAAGGAACAGTTGTACTGACCATGGGGCCCACATGTTTCTCAGAGACCACCCTGACAGTCAGAGGGGAAAGGAACACTGCTTGGACAGCTTCGAACGGTAGAAATAGTCCAACGAACTTGGACCTACTAATGTCGGTTGCGGCATTTGGTGGCTATGTCACGCGTGTTGTGCGTTGGTCGCAGCGTGACCGCACTTACAGCTAGCAGCGCGTGAAGTTTTTGGGCATGGCAGGTTGGGGTTCCGACGTCGGTTTCGAGACTGATGTCCGCCAGTGAGGCATATATTTCCTTCCGTTGTTCGTGAAGGGTCATCCAACGTTCGGCCACGTTGCCCTTAAGTAGGGGGCGGTCGGGATTTTTGAGCAGTCGCGGAAGTACCGTCGCGGGTTCGGCAGTCAGAGATACTACGGTCAGTGTGGTCAGGTGGTGCCGATTTTGCTCCCGCAGGACGGCACCGCCCCCGACAGCTAAGACGTAGGGCGACGGCGTTAACTGCATGATGCTGGCGATCACGTCGGTTTCGTAGTTTCGGAATGCTTCTTCACCGTGTTCCCGGAACAGTGAAGGAATGTCACCGTGGTGATCCGAAATCAGTTCGTCACTGTCCCAGAACGGCCATCCGAGGAGCCGGGCAAGTTCACGTCCCACGGAACTCTTACCTGTTCCTGTATGCCCAATCAGGACGACGGGCTTCGCAGGTGCCGCTCTTTCGGTTTCTTCCGGCCGCCGGGGAGGTTGGGGTCTGTCAGCACCTCGCAGCGTGACTGCATTTTCGACATCTTCTCCTCTGCGTGCTTCGTGCTCCATACAGCTGCCCATGTTTCTGTCCGGCGTCGATAGTTCTTGGTATCTGTCCTTTTAGTTCCTGCCTGGACTAGAAGCCCCGGCTGACGTGTTGCAGGTGCTTGACGCTGGGTGAGGCCGCCAAGTAGGGCGTGATGAGTTCGCGCCATTGCCGGAATTCGGATGAGTCACGGAATCCGACAGTGTGGTCTTCGAGGGTGGCCCAGCCGACTGTGAGGGTGTATTCGTTGGGGGTTTCGATGGTGCGGTCGAGTTGGAAGCTGAGTGCACCGGTTGATTTTCGAAAAAGCGGAACGGCTTGGGCTGCCGCTGCTTCAAAGTCAGCTTCGGCGCCGGGCTTGATTGTGAGGGTGGCGATTTCGTGGATCACTTGTTCACTCCTTGGGGGAAGGGTGGTGGGTCGTGGAGGCGTGGTTGACCGTGACGAACGCCCCGGGGCCGTAGCGCAACCCCGAGACGTTCTTTGCGGGGCGCTATACAGGCGTGCCGGGGGCTTTGCGGGACAATGCTGCCGCCGCGGCTGCCAGCAGGCAGGTGGCGGCGATGGCGGAGGCTACCAGTACCCAGTTGTCGTTGTCGCCAAGCAGTAGGTAGCAGAGGGTGGGTGCGAAGCCGGTCAGGAGGAAGCTGAGCTGTGTTGCGAGTGCCACTCCGGTGTAACGGACTTCGGGGGTGAACATCTGGGCGAAGAAGGACGGCCACAAAGCGTTTGGTGCCGCGTAGAGGACGCCTTTGAGCACGATAGTTGCGATGACGATGAGGACAATGTTTCCCGTGATGATCGCTCCGAGGAAGCCGAAGATCCCAACACCACAGAGGATACTGCCGGTGACGTAGACCTTTTTGAAGCCAATTTTGTCTGCAAGTGATCCGAACAGCGGATGGAAGAAAAGCGCGACGATTTGGCTGATGGAAAGGGCTGCGAGCATCGTGGGCCGGTCGACTCCATGTGTCTGTGTAGCGTAGGAGAGCCCGAAGACGAGGACCACGGTTGAGATGACGATGGTGAAGGCGGAGACGAAGACGGACAGGAACGCCAGGGGTTGTTTCCGCAGTACGGTGCCGAGCGGAAGTTTCGCTACGCGACGACTTTGCTTAGCTTTGACGAAGTCCGGGGACTCGTCGACACCGTGGCGGACGATAAACGTTATGAACACCATGACGAAGCTGAGCAGGAACGGCAGACGCCAGCCCCAGGTTTCGAGCTGCTCGTGCGGGAGCGCACCGATGGGGATGAAGACGGCGGTGGCCAAGAGGGAGCCCATGGCGGCGCCGTTAAGGAGCCAACTGGTGTAGAGTCCCCGCTTCTTGGCAGGGGCATGTTCCATGGTCAGCAGGCTCGCACCGACCTGTTCCCCGCCAGCCGAGATGCCTTGGAGGAGGCGACACAAGACAAGCAAAGCGGGCGCCCAGGAACCGATGGCGCCGTAGGTGGGCAGGATGCCGATGGCGAAGGTCGAGGTCCCCATGAGCAGCAGGGTAGCGAGCAGGATGTTCTTACGGCCGAGCTGGTCGCCGAGATGGCCAAAGAGCAGTGCTCCGAGGGGCCTGGCGATGTAGGCCGCACCGAAGGTCGCGAGAGAGGCGAGCATGCCGGCGGTCGGGTCCGCGCCGGGGAAGAAGAGCTTGTTGAACAGCAGGGCCGCGGCGGTGCCGTAGACGAAGAAGTCGTAATATTCGACGGCGCTGCCGAGAAAGCTTCCGAGCGCGGCGCGCCGGGCCATTTTGATCTGTCCGGGGGTTGCCGAGGGAGTGGTGCTGGCTTGGGTGGTTGTCATCGCATCCTCGCTGATGTGATCGGTTTCGGGTGTGTGGGGTTAGGGTGCGGCGGCGAGTTGGGCGCCGCCGCAGACGTGCAGGACTTCTCCGGTGATGAACGAGGCCCTATCGCTGGCCAGGAATTCCACGGCGTTGACGATGTCTTCTGCGACGGCCAAACGGCCAAGCACCGACATCTTCGTGTGCCGATCGGTGAACGCTGCGAATTCTTCCTCGCTTCGTTCACCGCGGGTGAAAGGTGTTGCCACCATGCTGGGTGCCACGGCGTTCACGGTGACGCCAAGGGGTCCGAGCTCAACCGCCAGGGTGCGCGTGAGCCCGACGACGCCGGCCTTTGAGGTCACGTACGCTGTGGGCCCTCCAGCCAGCCAGGTACGGGACGTGATGTTTACGATGCGTGCGCTCCCATTGCTGCGCCAGATCGGCAGTGCAGCCTGGCACAGGATCATTGGGGCCCTGAGGTTGACGGCCATGGAAAGATCCCATTGTTCCGGGACTGTCTCTTCCAACCCGGTTTTGGGGTTGTAGGCGGCGTTGTTGATCAGGCGGTCCAGACGGCCGAAGCGATCAGCGATCCGGTCCACGGCTTTCCGGACAGCGTCGTCGTCCGTGAGGTCAACGGTGACGGCTTCTACGGTCGCGCCGGTTGCACCGGCAATGACACCGGCTTGTTCGGCAGCAGCATCAACATTTGCGTCCAGGATCAGCACAGTATCGCCGTTCTGGGCGAACCGCCGCGCTATCGCCGATCCGAGTGCGCCGGCACCCCCGGTAACAAGTGCGACGGGGGAGGGGTGGTGGGGGGTCATCGTTCCTTCTACGGATCTACAGGGTCAGGCGGGCTGGGGAGTGGAGCTTGAGAAGGCAGGCTTGCCGCGGAGGTAGGCTGCGTTGAAGGCGAGCTTGTCCATGTCTGACCGTGAGGTGCTGAAATCTTCCACAGAGATCCAGCCGCTGTAGCCGGATGCTTCAAGCAGACTTAGTACCCTGTCGACGTCGACGATTCCTTCATCGATGGGTGTCCACCGGTGCTTCCAGGGACCACCCTCCGGGTCGGGAAAGTAGGCCGCATTCTTCAGATGAACGTGACTCAGATGCTGTCCAAGGATCTGCAGTGCCATGGCGTGGTCTTCGTAACCCTCCACGACAAGGTTTCCCACGTCATAGATGACGCCGACAGAAGTGTGGGAGAGATGGCCCACAAGCTGTTGTGCCAGTGACGCGCTGGGGCAGATGGATCGCTGGTGGATTTCGAGCTGGGCCTGGACGTCATAGTGCTGCCCTAGGACCGCAACGTGGCTGAAGAAGTTGCTTGCTTCATCAAAAAGCTTATGAAACCCTTGCGGACCCATCCAAGGAGCACGCAAACGAACCGCGGGAACACCATGACGCTGGGCGATCACCATGAGCCGGTCGACCTCGTCCAGGTCGCCCGAGTCGATGTAGGGGGCCAGGGAGATGACCTCCAGCCCTGCTGCACGCGTCGCAGCACATACCCGGGCAATGTCAGCCTCCTCGGGCCGGACGGTGCAGCGGTTGTTGGCGAGGAAGTCCGGCGCACCCGCCCCGCCCACTTGAGATGAAACCCGCCATTCGATTCCTGCATAGCCCGAGCTTGTCGCAGCCTCGATGGCCTCGTCGGGCGACAGTTCAGGAAGACAGGCGGAGTAGATACCCAGTTTCATGATTCTCCTTGGATCAGGGTGTGCCAGCTTCCGGCGGGGGTGGTTCTCTTCACATCAATTAGAGGCTTGGGCCACACTTCCTGTCTAAGGCCCGTCGGGCAGCCCCGTTATGCTTGGAATGTATAGGTGGAGGTTTTATGGAACTTCGTCAGCTGCACTACTTCTTGGCTATTGCCGAGGAGGGTTCCATCAATCGGGCCGCTGACCGGCTTCTCGTCTCGCAACCGTCGCTGAGCAGGCAGTTGCAGCTCCTGGAGCGCCAGCTCGGACATGAACTGGTAGTACGGAACGCCAGGGGAGTGTCCCTTACGCCGGCTGGTGACGCATTGCGTGACCATGCGCGGCGGATCGTGGCGCTGGAGGCGGCAACAGCAGAAGTTCTTGCAGAGGGCCTTCCCGCCAGGGAAGTGGTTTCCCTGGGGGTGCCGCCGGGAACGTCGGCCGAATGGCTGTTGGGGCTTGTGCGTGAATTGAAGGACGGAGCTCCGGCTTGTGCACCAACCTTGATTGAAGCCAATAGCTCGTTCCAGCTGCGGATGCTGCGGGAGGGTCGCCAGGATCTGGCCATCGTGCACCAGCAGCCGCCCAATGAATACTCTTCGTGGAAGCTGCATCAGGAACCCTTCGGGTTGGCCATAAGACCAGGTTCGGAACTGCAGAATGAGGACAATCTGACGGTGTCATCCCTGGACGGGATGCGGGTGTTGATTCACTCTCGGGAGCAGGTGCCGACACAGCAAGAAGGAATTCTTCGCAGTGCCCTTGAAGCCGGCGTGCAGCCGAAATGGCAGTTTGCGCAGTTCGTCGAACACGCCAGGGCCAGCGCGGAGGCCACGGACGCCGACGCTGCTCTGATTAGCCAACTTACGGCTCAGCGCCAGCTGCCGGGGTGGCAGTGGCGGCCGATTCATGGCCTCCCTCTGGAAATGACGATTTGGCTGGTATCTCAACAGCAAACAAGAGCCGCCGTGAGGGCGGCGGCACAAACCGTTGTTGCCTACGCGGCAGCGAATCACCCCGGGGTACCCCAAATGGGGTCGCCAGAGACGGCTGGAGCCGATACAAGGGACCGGCTGTAACCGCTGCCGAGAGGAGAAGCAGTCTAGGCCGTTTTCGGGACGGAGCCGCCCAAGAGGATACTGAGATCTCTGGCGGCTTGAATGACGGCACCACCTAGACGGGGAATGTCGTCCGCTGAGATGCGGTAGGCCGGGGCGGAGATGGCGACAGCCGCTGGGGCATCGCCCTTATGATCATGCACTGACGCGGCCACCGAGACGTAGTCCAGGCTGGATTCGCGGTTGTTGATCGCGTATCCCCGTTCGCGGACGCCGACCAAATCAGCCATAAGGGATTCTGCGGTGACCACGGCGTTTGGCGTGGTCGCGGCCAGATTATTGGCCTGCAGCCACTGCTGCAATTCGGCCCCATTCATTGCAGCCAGCAAGGCCTTGCCAACCGAGCTTGCGTTCGCCGGGCGTATATCCCCGGCGCGGGTTGATACCCGCACCCCAGCCTGCGGCTGGTGCACGGCGAGGTAGACCACGCCATGGGGCGACAGCTGCCCCAACAGTGCCGCTTCTCCCACAGACGCCGCAAGCCCACGCAGCACGGGCTCTGCCTCCCGGACGATATCCACCGCTTCCAGCGCAACCGCGCCCAGCTGGACCAGCCGAAGGCTCAATGAGTACAAGTGGGTCGCCGGATTCTGCCGGACCAGGCCGGCCTCGGCGAGCTGAACGAGGAGCCGGCGGACTGTACTGGAGGGCAATGATGCCAGAGCTGCTATTTCGCCCAGGCTGAGCTGGGGTTTTCCCGCACCGAACGAGAAAAGGACAGAAGCGGCGCGCTCAATAACAGCGCTCCGCTCAGCAGAAGGAACTTCACTGGGTGGCATTCCTCCATGTTTTCGGCTGGTGCACGCTCCTGTCAATCGTCCTCGCGCCATTCTCTGTTGACGAAGGAGTGTCATCGGGGTCACACTAGGTCCACCACCAGATGAAACTCATTCCACACAGTGGAGCGGGGCCGTTTTCCGAGGGGCCCATCTGGACAGCAAAGACAGAAAGCAAGCAGATGACTCAATCCGCGCCAATGACCAGCCGCGGCACCCCGGCCCAGCCCGCCGATGTGCGCAAAGCGGTAACTGCCAGTGTCGTAGGCACCGTCCTCGAGTGGTATGACTTCTACATCTATGGCACTGCAGCAACGCTCGTTCTGGGGAAGCTGTTTTTCCCCGCAATAAATCCAACCGCTGCTACGCTCGCCGCTTTCGCAACCTATGGAATCGGGTTCTTCCTCAAGCCTGTCGGGGGAGTGGTTCTGAGCAGGTTCGGCGACCGGTACGGGCGCAAACGCGTCATGATCATCAGCCTGATTGTGATGGGCCTGGCCACAGGTGGTGTCGGGCTGCTCCCGACCTACGCCCAGATCGGCATCGGCGCTCCCATTCTGCTCGTCCTGCTCCGCCTGCTGCAGAGCATCGGCGCCGGCGCCGAGTATGGCAGCGCCATCACAATGGTTGCCGAATTTTCGTCCAACCGCCGCCGCGGACTTCTCGCGAGCCTCCCCGCCCTGGGCGTCTCCCTGGGAATCTTGCTCGGGACAGGCATATTTGCGCTGCTGTCACTGTTGCCACAGGAAGCCTTCCAGTCCTGGGGCTGGCGCGTGCCGTTCATTCTGGGTCTGTCATTGGTAGGCGTGGGCCTGTACATGCGGCTGCGGGTGCCCGAATCACCGGAATTCGCCGAACTCACGGCAGAAAACAAGATCGTCAAGGCGCCAATCAAGCACCTCTGGAAAACCCAGCGGCGCAACCTGTTTCTCGCCGCGGGGGCACGCTCAGCCGACGCAGTTGGCGGCCAGCTGTACAACGTCTTCGCCATCACATACTGCACCGAATTCCTCAAGCTGCCCGCCTATGTCGGCCTGACAGGCGTCATGGCGGCGAACTTTGTCGGCCTTGCCGTGATTCCGCTGGCCGGCGTCCTATGTGACCGGTTCGGGCGACGCCCTGTCTACCTCAGCGGATTGGCTTTCCTCGCACTCTTTGCCTTCCCCTTCTTCTGGATGCTGGAGACACGGGAGTTCCCGCTCGTCGTCATCGCCCTCGTGCTTGCCTACGGCCTGGGCGTGAAGGTGATCCTCTCCACCTCCGGGGCCTACCTGGCTGAACTGTTCGACGCCAAAGTCCGCAACAGCGCCGTCACCTTGGCAAGGACCGCGTCGGACCCGATCGCCGGCGTCACCCCCCTGATCGCTACGGCCCTGCTGGCCGCAACGGCTTCATACTGGTCCGTCAGCGTCTTCCTGCTCGTCTTCCTTGCCATCGCCTTCCTCTGCGTGTACATCGGACCCGAAACCCGCCCCAACGAGTCCGGCCTCCTGGAAGAGGCCCCCGCAGAAACTTCCAGCCACACAATCCAGACCCAGGACCAGAACAAATGAAACGAGTTGTCATCGTCGGAGGAGGTTTGGGCGGCGTAGCTGCCGCACTGGCCGCGGCCCGATTGGGCGTTCCCTGCCTCATCATTTCGGAATGCGATTGGATTGGGGGCCAAATATCTAGCCAGGCCATCCCTCCGGATGAGCACCCCTGGATCGAAATGACGGGCTCCACAGCCAGTTACCGCAGCTTCCGCAAGCGCGTGAGGGACTTCTACCGCTCGAACTACCCGCTCATTGCAGCCGCGCGGAACAAGGAAGCTTTGAACCCGGGCCTGGGAAATATCGGCCCACTTGCCCACGAACCCTTTGTCGCAGAAATGGTGCTCGAGCAGATCCTCGCACCCTGGCGAAGCCGCGGACTCATTGAAATCCTTCGCGGATGGAAAGCGGCCGGAGCCGACGTTCAAGGAGACAGGGTTCGCTCCGTCACCATTCGCAACAGCGAGGGTGTAGAGCAGGAGATCGTCGGTGACTACTTTCTGGACGCCACCGATCTGGGCGACCTCCTTGAAGTGGCCGAGGTCGAGCATGTCATCGGCGCGGAAAGCCAGGCACAAACCGGCGAACTGCACGCGCTGCAGGGGCCAGCGGACCCCAGGGACCAGCAGGCCATCACCTGGGCCATGGCCCTGAGGTTATCCCCTCACACCGATAACGTCATCCCCAGGCCGGCACAGTACGACCGCTGGCGCACCTACCAGCCTCACTTCTGGCCCGGCCCAATGCTCGGATGGCAGGTCTCCGATTACGTCACTCATGAAAGCCGATACCGGCCACTGATGCTCAATGAGCCCGACAGCTCAGGCTTGTTTTACGACCTCTGGCACGCACGACGGGTGCTGGCTGCCGAACAAATGGAAGGCGGCTGGGAATCCGACACCACCATTGCCGCCTGGCCCATGATGGACTACTGGGAAATCCCACTGCTCGGCGGGAACACAAACGACACAGCTAAAGCCCTGCAAGAAGCCAAAGAGTTCACCCGTTCATTCCTGTATTGGATGCAGACCGAAGCTCCCCGGCACGACGGAGGGACCGGCTACCCCGAACTCCGGCCACACGGAGAAGCAACAGGAACACCGGACGGCCTCGCGAAAATGCCCTACATCCGGGAAGGCCGCAGAATCCAGGCAGACTTCACTGTTGTTGAAGAACACATCGGCGTAGCAGCGCGGCCAGGCAAGGCAGGTGCCGAGCGATTCCGCGATTCAGTTGGAATCGGTGCATACCGCATGGACCTGCATCCATCCAGCTCGGGACGGAACACTCTCGACTTGGATTCCTGGCCATTCGAGATCCCCCTGGGCGCCCTCATCCCCGTACGGCTGAACAACGTCATCCCTGCCGGGAAAACCATGGGAACCACTCACCTAACAAACGGGGCCTATCGTGTCCATCCCGTCGAGTGGGCAACAGGAGAAGCTGCGGGTGCCTTGGCCGCCTACTGCCTCCAGAGTAAGACCACCCCCCGCGAAACCCGCGACCAAGACTTCCAGCTCGAAGATTTCCAATCGGTCCTCTCCACAAGACTCGATATTGACCTGCATTGGCCCGAGTTCGGAGCCCTGACGCCACTGCGCAGGTTTGGTTACGTCCAAACCGCGGCCAGTTAGGACCTGCACTTTCCCTTTCCCGGACACACGTGGTGGCCAAGACGCTTCCGCAAAAGTGTGTTGAAGACCCGGGCCGTAGGCCCGCCGACTCGAAAGGCCAGAGCACATGCCCGACTCACCGCGCCGAATGTTTCTCATCGGTTCCGAAGCCACCAAGGCCATGTCACCGCCACTGTGGAATAAGGTATTTGAGCAGTTGCAGCTGCAGCACAACTGGATCTACGAAGGATTGGACGTACCCACCAACGCACGTATGGACGAGGTCCGCCAGCGGATTCTGGGCCCCGACGTTGTTGCGGGAAACGTCACGATGCCCCACAAGAGCTGGGCCGCGCGCACAGCAGACGAAGCAACAATGGAGGTCACCCTCAGCGGGGCGGCGAACCTGCTCGTGCATCGGAATGGGAAGCTGCAGGCGCACAATACCGATATAACAGCCTGCCGTGACCTGCTGCCTGTCGAGGACAGGATGCATGCTCTCTTCTTCGGTGCGGGCGGCGCAGCCCGCGCGGCCCTCGTGGCGCTCCGACACACGGCAAAACTCGTTACGATCACCGACCGCGACCAAGCAGCTTCATCAAGCCTTGCTGACCTCGCCCATTCCTTGGGCATAGAATCTCAGGTCATCACTTGGGAGGTAGGACAGGAGCGCGCCCACCAGGCATCAATCATCGTAAACGCCACGCCCATCGGTAAGGCAGCAGAAGACCCGCCCGTCTGGGGAATCAGCAACCTGGCTAGGGACGCGTTTATTTACGACTTCGTCTATGCCGGCCACGAAACAGCAACGATCAGTAACGCAAGGGGACGAGGGCTGAAGTACGCCGACGGATGGGCACACCTTTGTGCACAGGCTCTGGCTATGGTCCCCATCCTGCAACTACCTTCCCAGACGAGCCAGATACTGCCGACGGTCCTTGGGGCTTTGAAAGAAGCAGCTACTACGGGCGAAGTGGTCGGCGCCGTCGTATAGCTAAAAAGCCGATAATGAAGATTATGTCAAGTAGTTGCCTAAAGCAACGTTTCTTTTACGAGTTGGACCCTGCGGTTCACGGCGAGGGCTTGCCTGCAGTGCGACAGCGAACGCAAAAGTAGGTGGGGACCGTTCCACGGTTCCCACCTACTTTTGACCCGGGACTTAGAACAATGCGTACCCGCAGGCCCACTTGGCGTAGCCGAGCCACGCTGAAGCTGTGCCACCCACCGTGACAGGCCAACGGGCTTGACCTATCACCCACGCCCAAACTTGAGGGTTCCAGGCGATGCCAATAGCCGCCCCGATGGGGATGCCGACCGAGAATATGCAACCGGCAAAAGCCGCGGTCTTTTTGGCCCAGGTGTTGTTAGCGAGGCGGACTCCGCTCGGGCGGACGACGGAGGAAGCGCTGACTGCCTGAGTAGCGGGAGCCGCCTGCGCCACGCTAGCGGGGGCCGCCTGCGCCGCAGCTGAGGCAGCCGGGGTCATCTGCGCTGAGACGCCGGACGCGGTCGCGAGGGCATTGGCCGGAGCAGGCACCGCTGCGAACAAGCCGCAGACCAAGGCGATGCTAACTGCCAATTTCTTCAGTAAGGGTTTCAACGTACTGGCCTTTCTTCCGTGTAGTCGCCCTGAGGAATGGTGGCGACGCGAGAAGCGCCGAGATGCTCGGCATGCCCATCTCCCGCCGTGAGGAGCTGGGACCGGCCCCCTAGTTTTGTTGGCCGTGCGGTGACAAAATCAATTACAGCTCAGTGATAATAGGCCTGCAAGAACCATAATTACTGAGTACAGCGTAGTTTTGTACCGGAGGAGGCTTGCCATGGCAGTCAGGGACGAGGCCTGGGGAATCTTCGCCCGTGAACTCAAGACCTGGATGTCGAAGAGGGGATACTCCTCCGCTGATCTGGTCAGAGAACTCACGCTCTTCGGCCACGACGACGTCAACGAGGAGCGGGTCAACAACTGGCGAAAGGGCATAGCGCCCCGCCTGGCCGAACTTCCCTACATCGTCGAGGCCCTGGGAATGGGAGATCGTGGCGATGGAGCCTTTCACCCGGGTTATCTGGCAGAAAAAATGGGCATCGTCCCTCCGGCCGCGGACCCGGACCAGGTCATCGACATGGCATTCAGACTTCAAAAGACTGAACTCAAATATCACAACGCCCTCGCACGAGCAGCCTCCGTCGGATATTCACAAGGTGCGGCCGCCATCGTCAGTGCAGCCACAGCCGGACAAAAGTGGGCCGTCGGCGTATGGCCGGCGGTTGAGGGGCCTGCCGATTGCCGCATGCACGTATCGGACAGAATAGACATCCGCCGGAACTCAAGCTATGACAGAACCCCACTAAGCACCGACGAGGTCTGGCAGGACGAGTCAATGAAGGACGCCCTTCGCATCGCCTACGCCATGCCGGCGACCCGCGGCCCTCGATGGGCCTACAAAGACCCGACCGTTACCAACTGGTCCATCAGCCATATTGGTGCCCCCATGGCCCCGACCATCAACTCACCGCACCCCGGGTTCCACAGCATCGGTTTTTACTCAGTAACGGTCGACTCCTGGGTGAGTGACGTAGCAAGTCTCGTCGCTACTGTGCTCGGATATGGGCTCTCGACCACACGAGATCTGGCCATGGAGGTATACGGAATCCACGGAAACCAAACAAAGCCCGAACACCGGGAACCAATGCACCAGTGGCTTCTCGACAACCCACCTAAACGGAGAGCATGGAGCCACTACGGCCGACCCAGCCCAGAACAAAGCCCGTTCGGTGACCTCGCTGACGGGTCTGACCGCAGAACCTTTCATGTTTGGCTGCGGGAAGACGAAGACGTCCTCAAAGACTGGGTCAGCTTTACAAAGCGCACGCCCCCAGTCACCTCGCACGATCTGCTCGCTGACCAGGAGCGCATCCAACGGGAAGTTGATGACATGAAGAAGGCCGCGAAGGCTCAGAATCAAGCCCTCCATTTGCTTGACTACGAAGTCAAGCACGTCGGCAAAGACAACGTGGAGGCCCGGTGGCTGCAAGTTCTCGATACTGTCCGACGTATCCTCAACGACCTCGACGCCCAGGGCTATCTGCTACCTGATTTCTCACAGGCCCAACGGAAAATGCTGGAAGCGCGACCAACCATAGCCGGTCCCCTGTACCGGTGGCTGGCAGCACACGACTGCACAGCTATTCGTATGCCCTTGGCAGACGTGTAGCCCCGACCTGCGTGGGGTGCGGGCTATTCTTCCTCGTCGTCGCGAAGTTTGGTGTTCATCCGTGCATAATACGCCTCAGTCGCTGGGACAGGAAGAGCCCAGGGCGCAATCAATTGACAACACCCCGGGCTCTCGTCCGGGCTCAGCGGGAGAAACCACCTTTAGCTCGCTTGGAGCAAGTCGGCCCCTACACCGGGAACTCTTGGCCTTCGCTGCCTTATTGCCGGGCATATCCGGCGCGGGGGTGGGGCCTCACTGCGCTCGTTGCGACCCGACCACATACCGCGACTCGCAAGCCCCGGATCGTCAAGCCCCTGAAAGCCCGGACTTGAGTCCGGGGATGTCTTATCACTGGCGAAGCTCCGATCAAATAGCGGTTGACCGGAGCTTCGGTCCATTATGTGCACGCGACGCTGGGAACTCTCTAGGAAACCGCCTTTCTTGGAGGCAACGTTATGTAAAGCTGGGGCCGGAAGATGCCAAAGATGGTCCTCCCTGTTGCTCACGAAAGGTTGTGGATCGCTCCGGCCCAGCGTGGACCGGAGACGGCCCGGCGGACCGCCCTGGCGCGTCCATGGAAGTCGATATGTGGCAGCCGCGGCGCATCGTCAGGTTTGTCACCGGAATCGCTCCGGGCCGCCGACCGCGCGTTGGTTGGGGAGGTTGTGCACTGGTCGCTGATCAGTCCCATGCCGGCGTACTCGCGCACGGCGGCGATGCCGGCAACAGCATCGCTCTTGGTGTTGAAGGGCTTGGACACGGCCATGACGGTTCCGTCGGGTGCTGTCAGCCGGAACCTATACGCAGATTCGGCGTCCATAAATAGTTCGAACATTCCTGCCATTGCGATCCTTTCGTCTGCGGGATCTTGAGGCCGCATCCGTGCCGCCAGCCAGGCAGGAGGCGTCATTGCCTCCGTTTGCCTTGGTTCCCGCCATCCAAATTTCCGTGAAATTCAGCATGCTCCTCGAGTGTTCCGCAGGGACAGGCGCCGGCGCAAGGCTTCAACCCGGGTTCAGGGTGAAGTGATCCCCCACTCTCGGTCTCACTCCCGGCCTACTCCCCCGCAGCTTCTCCAAGCACCGCCCTGATACCACCTCAACGCTTGCAACTACTTTCCTATTGCATTTGTGTTGCTTTTGAGTTGGCAGGGGTGCCACTATGGATGCATGGAAGCAACAACCAGGCATGACATCCACTTGGGTACCACCAGGATGAACATTCACGACCTTGTGCGCGAGTTGAATGAGAATCTGGGAACGACCGTCGTCCAGACGATGGCCGGCGTCAAGGACAGGACGTCTCCGTTCCGGTGGGCGAAACCGGACGGGCCGGAACCGCGGCCGGAGGTCGAATCACGGCTGCGGCTGGGCCATCGGGTGTGGAAGACCCTGGAACTGGCCGAAGGAAAGCATGTCGCCCTTGCCTGGCTCATGGGTGCAAACCCGCGGCTGGACGAGGAACTTCCCGTCCTCTACATCCAGCACCTGCGGTCCCGGGAGGTTTTGGGAGCAGCCGAAGCATTCGTGAATGACACCTTCGCCGCATGATAGCAGCGGTCAAGGGGCGAAGGTGCGCCTCGACAGGGCTGCGCCTTATTCCGGCGGCGGGCGAGACGGCCTTCCGGGTCGCGAAGGACCGCTACGGCGCGCTGTCCGTGAGGAAAAATTCCCTCGTTGGCCCGATGCCCATCGGGTCCGGTGCCGCCAGTGACCCCCGCGGCAGGTACGACAGCATAGGCTCAACGGTCTACCTTGCCGATTCGCGTCAGTGCGCCTACGCCGAGGTCCTGCTCGGCTTCCGGCAGCAGCGGGCCGCTGTGGCAAAGGCTGCGGAGTCCATCGGCTGGACCGTGGAGGACTACATCACCAGCGTCCGCGCTCAGGCCCGGGCCAACGGCGTCGATGTACCGTGGGCCATTTCAGTGGACTGGCAGATGGACCGTTCGATCTATGAAATCCGTCTTCCACGGCAAGGATGGTGGGTACAAATAGACGACCCTGACACGCTCCGCGCTCTTGAACGATTGACGCCCACGACAGCCGGAATGACAGAGCGGCTCCAGCTCCTTACCTCCGGGTCCCTCAGCGGCGAAGACCGTGCGTTGACCACTCTCCTCGCCCACACCATCCGCGGCTCGACCTTGGACGACGGCTCAGAACCCTTAGGCGTCAACTACCCCTCAAAAACCCTGTCAGGCCGGTGCTGGGCGTACTGGGACCGCAGGGCAGACGAGGGCCTCTCTCCGGGCCGCAATGACCTGCTGCAGCTGACCTCCAAGAATGTTGGGCCCGATCCCGAATTCAGCCGCGTGGCGGCGCTCTATGACCTGCCCATCCTGGGAGCACGCTCCTGAATCAGGCCAAAGCCCCGGCAGCGGGCTCGCCGCCGAGTCGGGCCTGGGCCTGTTCCAGCAGCATCGGAGAGGCAGCAGTCAGTACGTCGACATCGCGTTGCAGGGCCGCTGCCTGTACCCGCGCACAGGCGAAATGACGGGTCGCGACAAGCGTCAGGATGCTCGCGCAGCGCCCGGCAATTTCCGTTGCCCCGGCCATGGCCGATGCCCTCTGCAAGCTAAGGACGGCATCCATTGATGCCGCGGGATCCTCAGCTGCCAGGACGGCGAGGAGCCGCGACAGTCGCCCCTGCAACAAACTCAAAAAGTCGCTGAGAAATTGGACAGCCAGGGCAGGGCTCCCAGTGTCCTCGGCAATGTCCCACAGGCTTTGCAGGTCGAGAACATGGCTATGCCAATAAACCTCCGACAATGAAGACACTGAAGGAGCAGCTTCAGCCCCCGCTGGTGCCAGCGCCTCCGCAGCTGCGGGTTGTTCTGCACGAAGTACGTTGCCCATGGTTCTCAAGCGCATCCTAGAAAAATTAAGAGCGCCCGCCAACGGAACCCGAACGCCGGTGAAGGTCAGACGCGCTCTGCATGACCTTCATGCGTGACACTCTTCCTGACAAGGATCAAGCGCGTGCTTGCCGCCAATCAAGATTCCCTCAAGATCGAACGCGGCCGTGTGGGGCCGCGTCGATGAGCGGCTTCACGATCGCCCCGGGCATCCTGCATGGCCGGCACCCACCCCAAACCAGGTTGCTGCCCCACCCATGGGGGCATTTCCTGAGTGGCGGCCTAAAGGGCCTAGCGGCTCATGCCCTTCTGAAGGAGTTTCTGTCTGTTGGCCCCGCGTGTTTTGCGGGCCTTTGCAGGCGTTGATCCTTTACTAACGGCCGCGCTGGCCGGGGTTGCCTGGTCCTGGTCAGCGCTCAGCCGCGCCTGCACGGCTTCGCGGTCGGCGACACCTTCCAAGCTGGCCGCAAGCTCCTGGCGACGTTCGGCTGAATCGTACGTGGTCACGGCCTCTTCCCGCAGTGTCTTAGGGCGTTGATTCTCTTCCGTGACGTCGTGTTCACGGTCTCGGTCTTCCCTGTCGGCCTCGGCCAGGAGCGCTGCGGCCTGGGTGGTCTCTTCACGGCCGGCCCGGCGTTCCTGTTCCGCCTGCTCGCGGTTCTGTTCGACCTTCGCCAAGGCTGCAGCAATCAAAGACGCATCAACTCCGACGTTGTCCACGTCCAAGCCGTAGCGGCGCTGGACCTGGTCGCGAATCACGTCGGCCGCGTCGCGCGCTGCCGGGTCGTGGTCCTTCCATGCAGTGGCAGTCTCGTGCACCCGCTCGACGTCACGGCCGCCGGCTGTGTCCCACCATCGGTTGTCCATGACCGGGTCGAGCTGCGCGCGGGCAGCAGCCCGTTCGGCATCGTACCGGGCCTGCAGTTCCCGGGCCTGTTGTTCCTCGGCCGCCTGGGCGCGCCGCAGCTCTTGTTCGCGTGTCCTGGCCAGCTGCTCACCGCGCCGTCCAGCGACGGTCAGCCCGACCCGAGTCATTCCCTCGATGGCTTCCTCGATGCCGTCAGATTCACTCATGGTTCCCCCTCCTGGTGGTCATCTTTCAAGGTCCGGGCGGGTGCTCCCGGCCGGGGTCGTTGCGTGGGTACGTGCCTGCTCGTATTTCGGTGGCAGCACCGAACCGGCGGGGCGTCCTTGGGTCTGGCCGGCAGTGCTCGTGCGTACTGCTTCGGCCGCTTCACTATCCAGCGCCGGTGTGGGCGCGGGAGTGCTGGGCAGCGCGGCGACGACCTGACTCAATTGGTGCCTCACCATGTGGCTGATCTGGCGTGCCCTGCGAAGATCGTTGGAGGCCTTGTGCATGTCGTGGACGGCCTTGGCGACGTTGAGCAGCTGCCGCAGCATGATCGCCTGGGCGGCGGTTCCGGCGCCGCCCATCGTGGCCGCCATGAGCATCAGCGAGGCTCCACGGGCGGATGGTCCGTCGCTGCGGATGGGGCGGACCGGGTAGCGGCGGAGTTGCGCCGTCTTGGCCAGTTCATCGGCTGCGGCCGCAAGGGGCCCGGGCGTTGGCTCGCTGGCTGTGGACCAGGCAGCAAACGCGCCCGATGTTTCGCGGGCTACATGCGCCCAGGTGGCGTGGTCATCCAGCGGAACCGAGCGCAGGTTTTCGCGGAGCCGTGCCACTTCGTCGCTGTAGTGCTCCCACAGTTGCGGGTCCGGTTCGTGGGCTTCACGGCCGATCATGACAGGACGCCGTCCGCGGGCTGCTGCCTGCCATTCGGCGACGGCTTCGGTCGCCCCTTGCGGGGTGTCCTGCCATTCGCTGCGGAGCTTGGGCAGCGCGAGGTCTTTGGCGAGGTGGCCGCCACCGAACCAGACCGGCCGCCCACCCTTTGGGGGACGTTCGGCCACACTGTAGCCGACCACGACATCGTCGCGTCCGGACGCGTACCGGGGCCGAACCAAAGCACCGGTACGGCGAAGACGGCGGACGAATTCTGCCTCATCCTGGGCCGCGGTCGCGCAGGCACGGACCTTGCGTTCCAGGGATCGGCGTTCCGGTTCGGGAGCGCCGCGCCGTTCGGAGGCTTCGCGTTCACCGGGGCGCAGGCCGAGGGTGGAATGCGTGGGTGAGAGTTCTTCCAGGCCGTACTTTTTCTCCAGCTCACGGGCTACTTGTTGGGCGCGCGGGAAGTCCCGCCAGCTGCTCCACTTGGTGCCGTCCTCGCGGACCATGGACGCGGCAATATGGATGTGGTCGTTCCCGGCCTTGCTGTGGCCGTGACGGATCGCGACCCATTGCGCCGGCGCCCGGCCGCTGGCTTCGGTGAACCCCATCTCGTCCATGAAGTCCTGCGCGATAGACGCCCATTTCTCGTCACTGAGGTCGCCTTCTCCGGCACGCAGCGACAGGGAGCAGTGCCAGACGTGTCCGCCGGGAATCTCGACACCGAGGACGCTGTGGGCGCGGTCCAGTTCCTTGGCAATGGCCCCGGCGGCGTCGGCGTTCAGTTCGTCATCGTTGTGCCAGGCCATGATCGACGGTGAACCCGCAACCAGGTGCGGGTCGGTGTGCTCGTTCGCCCTCCCGGGACCGGCAAGATAGGCGATGAGCCCGTGCATGCGGGTGCCCTTGGTGATGTTGGGAATCATCAGCGCACCATCGAATCAAGCATCGAATTGATCCGATCCGCGACAGCCCGGACACGGGTCAACACGGTGCGGGCAGCATCCGGGAAATCATCCGTGGCATTAGCGTGCCGGGCAAGCTGGTTAACGTTGTTCGACAGGGCTGCAAGGTAGCGGCGTGCGGCCATGAACTCCCCCGCCATCGCCCGGCGTTCAGCCAGCGACTCAGAGTTCTCCGCGTAAAGGGCAGCACTGACCAGGATCTCCGACGGGCTCCGCCCGGTCCGTTCCTCCAGGATCTTCAGCTGCGCCCGTTCGAACTCCGACATCGACACGCGCACGTACTGGGTAGCACCGTCAATGTTCGCGCGGCGCCGGCGGGCGAACCGGCTGGGAGCCTTCGGCTCTTCGCTCATCCCTTGCCCCTCCCCCACATGCCCAGCGCAGCGCCCCGGAATCTCCGGGCCGACACCTCAGTGTCGCCGATCAACGCCCGCAGGCCGTGGATCGACACGAAGGTTATGGCACATAACCACCTAGCTTGCTCCGAAAAATCACTTGCGCCTGTTTTGGCCTTTTTCGGTGGTTGCTGGGTACTGCCCTGCTGGACGCTGCGCGTCTGACTTGTTCACAACGACTGCGTCGTTCCGTTTCGGCTGGGTGAGGCTACTGCCCGGTCCTTCCTTGGCAAGTCTCCGCGGCCGGCTTTCGCGGCATATCCTCGCTCCGCTCCGGTATTCCACGGTCCGGCCGCTCCGACTGGCCAATTCCTTCACCGGCCAAGTTTCGGCAAGCGTGCCGAAAGGAACGCGGCATAGGGATAGCGAAAGGTACAGTTTTGGCTCTCATCTCACCTATCGAAGTGGCCAAGCAATACGGAGTCTCATCGACGCAGCTGCGGCAGTGGCGGCAGCAAGGTATCGGCCCCGAATACTTCCAGTTCACCGCGCGGACCGTCAGCTACGCTGACGACTATCTGCGGGACTGGTTCAACGACCCCAACAACGCCGGCCTTCTGGCAGAAGATCCTCCGGCCACACGGCAGACCTCATGCCGGGATGGGCGCGTCCGGCGGACCCGGCGTCGGGACGATCGTTAGGCTGGATCCCATGGCGAATCTCGACATTGAACAGACACGAAACCAGGCCCGCGCACTCCTGGACTCACGGATAGAGTCAGTGACCAATCTGGTACGGACACGGCAGCGCATCACTGATCTTAGGGACCAGCTCGCATCAGCAGAGCGTGACGACAAGCGCGCGTACGTTCAGGCCACCCGGGACGGGTGGAGCCCCGAGGAACTCAAGAAGCTCGGTCTCGAACCGGCCGCAGCCGGACGGCGCCGCAAAGCCCAGACCAAGGCCGCTGACACCTCCACCGTTCAGGGTGAAGCCCGGCAGCCGGATGAGCAGCATGCGGCTTCTCTGAACTGACGCCCGCATGCGCCCAACCGGCCGGCATCCCCGCGGCTTGGCAAGGCATGGTGCAGACACAAAAAGGGCCGGCTTTAGCCGGCCTTTTTGTTCTCCTCGGACAAAGGAAATCTGGTCACAACACTACCAGCCGCTGCAGCTGCTGCGCGGCAGGATGGTGCGGGTCGCCCGTCGCGCGAACGGCGGTCCGCCGCTGGTGAGTGGCTGTCATGGTGCGCACACGGGCGGCGGACCGCGCGACTTTTGGAAGGTTCCTGGCCCTCGGATGATGAGTGGGCTGGGGGTCTTGCCGGGCGGCGTTCGCGGCCGCCCGGCACGGGACCTTAGGCTTCTTCGTCCGCGGTTGGGGTACCGCTGTCGAGGATGATTTTTTCGACCTCACTTGCGGTGTATCCCCACGTCACCAGCTGGTTCAAGTAGTCCCTGTGGGCTTGGCTCGGGGACCGCCATGAGTCCTTGGCGATCGTCTTCTCGTACCCGGCACAGATCAGGGCGATCAGGGAAAACTCCGGCCGGGCCGTGGACTTCGCCACGTGAGTGCGGAGCGGGTTCCACGCCCAGGTCTTCTCCTCGACCACCTTGGCCCCGACCATCCCTGCAGCCACCTCCCCGTCGTATCCGCTGGCCGTCTCCGGGTGGTGAGTGATCGCGTGGACGGTGAAGTACTGCCAGCCCTTCGGTGCCTGCTTCTTCGCCAACAGGCCGGTCACAAAATCACGGCGTACCACCTGAGCGGACAACATCGCTTTATTGCGCTCGATCAGCGTTTTACGCTCGGCCTTCTGTTCCTCGCTCATGGGACCCTCCTGCTTTTGGTGCACGCCGTCGTAGCGTTCGTACTTTGGGACGAAGACCGTGTCCTTCCACGCCGCGATCACGGAATGCGTGCGGTGCTGGCCGCGGTAATCCGTGGTTATCAGGACGGCGTTGGCGTCCTCCTCAGTTGCAGGTTCCCCGTCCTCCCTTTTCGCGGCGGTGACGTAAAGGTTCTCGTCGTCGGCGTAATGCCCGGCGTCCTCCACGATGGTCTTGCCCTGGGCTTCAAGTTCCTCCTGCAGGGCGGCGAGAGCGGCGGCGCTCTCACGCTTATCGCGCAGGAGCTGGGCGACGTGCAGGAGCTGATCGGGTTCGTCCATCATGACCGACTCGAGCTCCTCAGACGCTGATACGTCACCTTCAAACTCGGCCATGATCAGTGCCGCCTCGAGGGTCCATCCTTTGCCCAGGGCGGCTGCTCCCGCGTCGGAGGATTTGGCCTTCAATGCGCTTTCCACGGCGGTCCGGGTGCGGCCTGTCTTCTTCGCGATCCCTGCCGCCGACACCCCGATCAGGGACAGCTGATGGTACGCGTCGGCCTCGTCCGCTTCGGTCAGTTCGGCGCGCTGGATGTTCTCCACCACCTGCGTCACGATCCGCTCCGCTTCCTCGGGGGACTCGATGATCATCACCGGGATCACCGGACGCCCTGCTTCGACGGCGGCTCGGGTGCGGCGCTGACCCATCAGCACATGCACGGTACCGTCGTCCTTGCGGTGGGCGATGACCGGTTCCATCACGCCGTGTTCCTTGATGCTGGCGACGAAATCCGCGGTGAGGGCGGCGTCCTTACGGACGTTGACATCGACCGTCAGCGTGGCCGGGTCGAGCATCTCCAGTACAGGTGTTGCGCTCATAAAATATCTGTCCTTCTTGTCCGAGAAGTGGGGGTGGGTGGGGCGGCCCTGTGGTGACCGGCCAGCTCCCCTTCCCCTCCCCCGCGTTGTTTTGGCTGCTGGCGGAGCTTGCGGAGCTGTGCCCGACGGAGCGCCCGTCCACCCATAGGGCAAGGGGCGGACATTCTTCGTAAGGAAATCAGCGACGCAGGAGCGCCGTCGAAGATTCCCGCCCCGCAGGCCCCGACGAAGGAGGGGCTGGACGGGCCGGAGCGGGCACGTACAATCCGTCAGGACAGCAGCCAAAAAAGGCGTCGCAGACAAGACAGGGCCAGGGGGTCCGGAGCCCTGCGACGGCACCCCAGGCCCCAACAGCCGGCCGCGGAGCCTGCGGAGCGGACGCCCGCTGCGTGTGAGCCCTGGCGAACCTCGTTGCCCAGGCCTTGGGCCGCAGGGGCGTCATGATCGCAGGTGTCCCATGGTCACGGATGGCGCTGGAGACAACGGATGGCGAGTGGACGGATAATGAGCGGCTATGGCACCAGGCACTGAAGGTTCCCGTGATCCTCTACCAGGGGAAGAGTGGGCCTACCGGCTGCGTGAGGATGCGCCCTCGGAGAAGGTACACATCGTCACAGTGCACCGGAAGGGTCGAAAGATCCGGGTCGACATCCGTCACCTGGAGGGCCAACCACCGGGCAGGGAAGAGAATGTCCCTCGTTCGCGGCTCAAGGTGTCGTGGCAAAACGTTGACCGGTACGACGCCTCCATGGAGGCGTGGAGGCGGCTCAGGGCCGAATCGATTGACGAGCATGAGTCGTCGGCTCTGTGGGCGGCACTCGAGCTGGTCATACCGTCAGAGGTCGCTGAACTCTCCGCCGTATCAAGCGACGACGTACTGACGGTCCACGATCACCAAGCACTCGAAACGCTTACCGGCCAGGCGGTTTCCGGCTTCCAAACCGAATTCTCCTGGCTGGTTCACGACGGCGAGGTCTTCCTATCGCCGCGGGCGGCGATCTCTGTCGCGGAGCGGGCCTGCCGCAGGAACCCTGGCCCGGTCCTGGACCTGGTCATGGCTGAGGAAGCAGTGGCTCGGGAAAAATCCAAGCGTGGCGGGACAACCAAAAACTGGGAGACCCGGGAAGAGACAACCACTTCACCCGAGTATGAATACGATCACTATCTTCGTTGGCAGAAACCCGTTCACGAGATCCTCCGTCAGTGGTGCGGGTACCGGGCGGTGACAGCGCATGAACGGCTCCTGGCTGCAGAAGCCGAAGTTAAGCGCCTCGATATCCTCCTGGCCGAGGCCGTGGACCTCCTCCGCAGGACGGACGAACGCGCCGCGGAAATGATCGAGAGGGAGCACGAGGAGGAGCGCATCACCGCGTATGCGATTCGCCCGGTTCCCCAAAGGCCGCTGAAACCTCATGAAATCCCGCGAATTGAAGTCCCCACCCGTCGCGGCTGGTACCGCTGAGGCAGGTCGGTGCAAGGGCAGTTCAACAATTCCGCCACAAGAACAGCATCGGCCTGCCAGGGGCCGGCTCTCTGGTTTCTCCGGCCAAAGAGCGCAAGGGGGCATGGGGCCGGTCTTTACACCACGGACGGGCGTAGGCTTAGAGTCCGTCGATCAGGCGGGCCGCGGTCGTACATGATGCCTCCCCTCAAGGTCATCGTTAGGGCATCATCAGAAGCGAGGCCGCCATGGCCCAGGACCCCACCCCCAACCCTGGATCCAGCGTCAGCGAACATCTCCAGGACCTGGTTCTCGAATGTGCGGACGTGGCCGAACTGCTCAACGAACTCGCCACTTTTTCAGCCTTCACTCTTTCCATCCACAACGAATTGCTGTGCGGTGTGACGCTGATGCGGCGGAAAAAGCCAACGACAGTGGCCACCAGCGACCCTGACGTGCACGCCTTGGACGAGCTCCAGTACAGCCTCGGGGAAGGGCCCTGCCTGACAGCGCTTCGGGAACAGGCAACCGTCCACGTCCCCAACCTCAGCGAAGAGGTGCGCTGGCCCCGCTACACCGCCGCTGCCTGGGCCGAAGGAATCGGCTCCATCCTGGCCGTTCCGCTCCCGCTCGAAGGCAAAGCCAACGCGTCGCTCAACCTGTACTCCACCCGCACAAATGCATACAGCGGCGAGGACATCGAAGGCGCCGAAGCCTACGCCGCCCAGGCTTCCAAGGCCTTGCGCCTGGCCGTACGGGTCGCGCAGCTGACCGATGACCGGAAAAACCTCACCACAGCGATGGAATCCCGCACCACCATCGATATCGCCGTCGGGGCGATCATGGCCCAAAACCGCTGCAGCCAGGAAACAGCCCTGAAGATCCTCAAAATCGCCTCCAACTCCCGCAACACCAAGCTGCGCGACGTGGCAGCAGCGATCGTCGCCTCCATCTCCGACGACCCGAAAGTGCTGACGCACTTCGACAGCTGAACCAGCCACACCCATGAGCCAAACGCGATGTGACACCCATAGAAGCATCGACGTCGAAGACGCAGAAGCAGCGCCAGGGGTACCGATGCCCTGCAACAGCACCCCCTGGACCCAACAGCTGGCCGCGCCAGCGGACGCCCTTCCCCTGTGAGCACCGGCGAACACACTCCCCCCGGCCGAGCTGGTTGGGTCCCCGGTAAGGAGTCCAGTGTTTGTGTGAGTTTCGTGTCCGAGAATGGGCACAGGAGGAAATTCACGAATCATGGCACGCAGACAC
>NZ_JBFBKY010000037.1:0-22156 GCF_040702335.1 Pseudarthrobacter sp. NPDC080039
CCCGAGCAGCTCGCCCAGGGAGGCGTTGTCCGCTTTCACATGCGCCGCGCTGGGCGGCGGCTCCGGAATCTGGCTACTCATCACAAACCACCCGTCTGGCCGCCCCGGGTGCGGTCCTGGGTAAGGGGATCATTGGCCATGGGATCGTCGGCAAGGGCGCGGTCGCGCAGCGGGTCGTCGGACAGCTGGTTGCCGGACCAGGGTTCTTCCACGAGCTGCGGGCTGTCCAGGCCGCTGGCCGGGCCCGCGGCCTCGGGGTAGCTGCTGCCAGGTGCGCCGCCGTCGTATCCGGCGGTGGTGGTGGCCGGCCCGGGAAGCTGGACGGGCGGTGGAGGAACAGTTCCACCGGCAACGGGGTAGGACTGGTTGTACTGGTCGCCGTACGGCGTGCCGGAGTACTGGCCGGACAGGCCGGCGGTGCCGGTGCCTGCGGAAGCGTTGGCTGAAGTCTCCGGGGCGCCTGCGGTGAGGCCGCGGGTGAGGCGGCCTGCCAGGACGCCGGCGCCGGCGGCGAGGAGCAGGAATGTTCCGGGGCGGTTGCGGGCGAAGCGCTGGACTTCATTGAGAAGGTCGCCGGGTTCGCGGTTTTCCAGCCAGGTGGCCATGGAAGAGGTACGTTCGGCTGCCTGGCGGACCAGGTCGCTGGCTACGCCCTGCTGGTCCGGGGCGGTGGCCATGCTGTGCAGCTGGCTGGAGATGTTGCGGATGCCTTCGGCGGCCTTCTGCTGCTGGGTGCTGGCCTGGGTGGTCAGTCCCGATTTGGCCTGGTGCAGCAGGTCCTGAGCGTTGGCCTTGGCTTCATAGGCGACGTTCGCGGCCTCACTCTTGGCCGTTTCGGCGACGCCCTGGGCTGCCGAGGCAGCGTGACCGGCCACGTTCGAAGCCTCATCCTTGGCTACGTCGGTGCGGGACTGGCTGGAGGTCCCGCCCGGCTGGGCGTAACCCGCCTGGCCGTAACCGGCCTGGCCGTCATCGGCAAGGGGAGTTGCGGTTGACGGGAAAGTGGCGGGCTCCCGCTCGCCAGGTATTCCTGTGTGGGCCGGAGGGGCGGTGTAGGCGGGGTCCTCGGGCCATTGGTTCTCTGTCATCTTCGCTCTCTTTCCAAGAAGGCCGGTTGTTGATTCAAGAACCAGCAATACTGGCCGTAAAATGATAAGCATGATTACTAATAAAAGGTAAGTACCCTTGCTAAGCGAGTTATAACCGTTCCAAAAAATGTCAGCCGGAATGGCGATGGGCCTGCCCGGTCACAACGAAGTGGAAAGTGGTGGGAAACGTGGATACAGCTCCATGGGTATGGGTGGTAGTTGCAGTTGTTGTCGTAGTGCTGATCGTGCTGTTGCTCTTGGTCGGCGGAAGGCGCCGTAAGGCAATGCAGGAAAAACGGGACCAGGAGCACCGGGAGAAGGCCGCCGAGATCCGGCGCGAAGCGCAAAATATGGAAATCGACGCCCGCGAACGGGAAGCAAAGGCCATCCGGGCCCGCGCTGACGCGGAACAGGCCCAAGTGGACGCGGCGCGACTGCGGCAGGAAGCCGAGCAGCGCAGCCAGGAGGCACAGTCGCTGCGCGGGGACGTGGCAAGCCATGCCCGCAAGGCGGATGAACTTGATCCCGATGTGGGAAGGGATGCCGGCCGCGACCGCCGGGAGGGTGATGGCCGCCTGGCCCATGACGGGCATGGCGTTGAAGACCGTCGCGGTCAGGGCCTCACTGGCCCCGCGCGCGAAGCCGGCGGTCCAGCAGACTCTGTGACGGGCGGGGACGCCGAATACGTGCAGGACGACCGTGCCGCCTCCGGGCAGGGTTATGGCAGCCACCGCGACGCGGCCGCCGCTACTCCCGCCGCGGACGCCAACACGGACTTGACGGAGGCTGAAGCAGTACGCAGGCGCGAATCCCGTGCCGCCGACGCTCCCGCGGAAAACGACGTGCCGGGTGGGGGGACCCCGCGCACCGGGATCTGAGCGGGATCTGAGAAAGACCGCCTGGCAGGCTCGGCCGCGGCCACCTTTCGGCCTGGCGCCTTAGGGCCGGCGGCGGGGCTTGAGGACGGGGGAGGGACTTACGCCTTCCCCCGTTCCAAGACCGGCGAGGAGTTCCTTGACGGCGTCGACCGATGACACTTTTGGCTCCCATCCCAGGATCAGCCGGGCGCGGGACGTATCCATGATGGGTGCGCCGGCCGCCATTTCAACCCATCCTGAATCAGTGGGCTGGATGCGGGCGCGCCATGTCAGGTCCACCACGGCGCGGAGCAGCCGCATGGGGATGGGCAGGATTCTCCTGGCGCCCAGGATGCGGGCCAGTTCGCGCGGGTCCAGGACGGGCTCCGCGGCAATGTTGAATGCCCCGCTGGCCCGCTGGTCCACCGCGCGCCAATAGGCCTCTGCCACATCGTCGGCGTGTACTGCCTGGAAGATCAGGCCATCCGGAACCGGCAGCAGGGGGACCAGGGGTTTCCGCGGCACGAACCGCGGCAACAGGCGGCCCAGGAAGTACCTGCCGATTTCACTTCCCGCCGTCGACTGGAATATCAGCCCCGGCCGGAGCCTGGCGACGGAAATGCTTGGCTCCGCGGCCGCGAATTGATCCAGCAGTTTCTCCTGCTCGGCCTTGTGCCGACTGTAGTGCGAACCCGCCATGCCTGTCGCCGGCCAGGACTCGTCCCTTCGCTGATCCTTGTCTGCCTTGCTGTAAGCGCCCACGGAAGATGCGCACACCACCTGCTTCACGCCCGCCGCAGCTGCGGCGTCCAGTACGTTCTTCGTGCCGGTGACGTTGGTCCGGTGCAGGAGGTCCAGATTGTGGTTCGGCTGGATCTGCCATGCCAGGTGGACCACCGCGTCAACCCCGGAGAGCGCCTTCTCCAGCAGCGGTTTGTCTTGTTCCAGGCCCACATCCAGGGTGTGCCATTCCACCCCGCCGTACGGTTCCAGGGACGTGTCGGGCAGCCTGCGGCTGATTCCCACCAGCTGCAGGGTGCCCGGTTTTCGGGCTTCATGGCGCTTAAGGTTCCGCAGCAGTGCAGTTCCGGTGTTTCCGCTGGCTCCGGTAATGGCGATGCGCATGGCAAGGACTCCTTGGCGGTTGGTCTGGTTGCCCCTTACATTCCGAGCCTATAGCGGAGGAGTGTTGTTTTATAAGCAACCTTATGATTTCCTACTTCTAAGTCTTGCCGCAGGCTTTCGGAACCAGACCGAGGGAAACCAAAATCCATGCCCGAATCCTTTGCCGCCCTTGCCGTCCAAGCTGCCCCTGCCCACCTTCAGCAGCCGGAAACGACGCAACAACAGAACCCGCCAGCCCCCTCGGGGCGGCTGCGGGAGACATTCGAAAACGACCTGGTCCTGAGATACCTTGACCTCGCCGAGGCCCTTGCTGCACGGTTCGAAGCCCGCGGCAGGGAGCGGGCGGACCTGAACCAGGTGGCCTACCTGGGCCTGGTAAAGGCGGCGCGGGGCTTCGACCAGGCAAAGGGTGAGAGTTTTCCCGCGTATGCGGCGCCGACCATCACCGGCGAACTCAAGAGGTACCTCCGCGACCGGACGTGGGTGGTCCGTCCACCGCGGCACGTCCAGGACCTGAGGACCCGGCTGTTCCGGGCGGAGCCGGAGCTGACCCAGTCACTGGGCCGGAACCCCAGTGTTGCCGAACTGGCCGGTGAACTCGGGACTGATCCCGCTGACGTGCAGGAGGCCATTTCGGCGTCCAGCAGCATGCACCCGGATTCCCTCGACGCCGTGAACCCGAACTCGGACGCACCCTCCATCGGCGAGGTGCTCGCCTGTCCGGAAACGCCCCTGGAGCGGCTCGAAGAGCTGTCCTGCCTGCGGGAGGCGATGCAGGACCTCAGCGAGTCGGACCGGGAGCTTTTGTACCGACGCTACTTCTGCGAGGAGACGCAGGTGCAGCTGGGGAAACGGCTGGGCATGTCCCAGATGCAGGTGTCCCGCCGCCTGGCCAAGGTGTTGGTGGAACTGCAGCGGCGCCTGGAGGCAAGTGCCCAGTTCTGCGGGCCTGCGGAAGCCGGCACCGGAACGTCGTCCCGTGTTGCGGCGGCTGACCGCATGGGCAACCACGTGCCGCCCTTCCGCCAGGCCAGGAGCGGCGGACACCAAAGCGCCCCCGGCACCGGCACCGGCGCGGTGCACCGCATCGGCGGCGCGCAGGGCAGGTAACCGCCGCGGGACGCAGCCGCCCTGGGTCGCTCTGCACGTTTGCCTCCGACGGCGGACGCCGGCCCGAGCGCCGGCAGCAGGCCTTCGACGGCGGCTGCAGGCAGAGGCCGCAGAAGGATCGCCTGTTCTCCGCGATGACCTATCTTGCCTGTTCAGCCGCCCGAACGAACCTGTTCCGACAGCCGAAAAGGCCTGGGGTCTTGTTTAGGAGCAGCAGCAGGAGGGAACTGGTTGGTTATGGGAAGCTCAGAAACCTCCAAGCTCCGGGCTGTCCTGTTCGACCGGGACGGGACCCTGGTGGTAGATGTGCCGTACAACGGGGACCCCGGCAAAGTGCGGCCGATGACCGGCGCCAAGGCAGTGCTTGACGGCCTTCGGGCGGATGGCATCGCCACCGGCGTGATCAGCAACCAGTCGGGCATCGCCCGGGGGCTGATCACCGCCGAAGATGTGGCAAGAGTCAATGCCCGGGTGGAAGAACTGCTGGGACCTTTTGATGTGTGGGAGGTCTGCCCGCACGCCGAGCACGACGGTTGCGACTGCCGCAAGCCCGCACCCGGAATGGTGCACAGCGCCTGCCGCAAGCTGGGAATCAACGCATCGGAAGCCGCCCTGATCGGAGACATCGGGGCGGATGTGGGGGCCGCCGAAGCAGCAGGTGCCACCGGTGTCCTGGTTCCCACACCCGTGACCCGTGCCGAGGAAGTGGCAGCCGCCCGGCTGGTGGCCCCCGACCTTGCATCCGCCGTCGGACTGCTGCAGGGAACGCCCTGATGGGGCGCGTCCTGGTGGCCCGGCTGGACAGCATGGGCGACGTCCTGCTGGCCGGTCCCGCCGTCCGGGCAGTGGCAAACGGCCGGAACCAACACGGCGGCAGCACCAACCATGTAGTGATGCTGTGCGGCCGGCAGGGTGAAGCCGCCGCAGCCATGCTCCCCGGTGCCGCGGAAGTCTACAGCTGGGACAGCCCATGGATCATGAACCCTGCGCCCAGGATGACCGGCCCGCACGCCGACCGGCTGATCGAGTATGTCCGCAATTCCCGGATCACAGAGGCCGTCATCCTCACGTCCTTCCACCAGTCACCGCTGCCGTTGGCGCTGCTGCTCCGGCTGGCCGGCGTGGAGCGCATCACGGGGGCGTCAACCGACTACGCCGGATCCCTTTTGGATGTGCGGCTCAAACCGGGGGAGGACTTCCCGGAGGACCAGCCCGAAGCGGAGCGGGCGCTGGGCATCGCCGAGGCCGCAGGTTTCCGCCTTCCGGCCGGCGACGACGGGAAGCTGCGCGTCAGTTCCGTCCCCGATGTCACTGACCTCGTGGGTGACGAGCCGTACGTTGTGGTCCACCCGGGAGCCGCTGTTCCCGCCAGGGCATGGCCCCCGCTGCACCACGCCGCCGCCGTCGAACTCCTCCAGGGTGCCGGGTACCGGGTAGTGGTGACGGGCGGCCCCGGCGAGAAGTCGCTCACGGCCACCGTCGCCGGCCCGTCCGCGCTGGACCTGGGCGGGCGCACGGATCTTTCCACCATGGCCGCCGTCATGGCTGGCGCCGATGCGGTGGTCAGCGGCAACACGGGCCCGGCCCACCTCGCTGCCGCGGTGGGAACACCTGTCGCGTGCCTGTTCTCGCCGGTGGTTCCGGCCATCCGCTGGGCACCCTATGGCGTGCCCCTGGAACTTTTGGGAGACCAGAACGCACCCTGCCGCATGTCCCGTGCCCGGGTGTGCCCGGTCCCCGGCCACCCCTGCCTCGACTCAGTCTCGCCGGAGGAAGTTGTGGCGGCGGTGGAACGACTGATCAGCGGAGTGAGCTCCTTCAGCACCCATGTCAGCACCCGTAGAAAGGCCCGCAACAGATGAGAATCCTGCTCTGGCATGTCCACGGTTCCTGGACGGACGCGTTTGTCCGCGGCCGCCACGAGTACCTGCTTCCCGTGCTGCCCGACGGCGGAGCCTGGGGGTTGGGCCGCGCCGGCAGGGACTGGCCGGGTTCTGTGCGGGAGGTTGACCTGGCGACTCTCGACGCCGACTCCATGGACGCCGTCGTCCTCCAACGGCCGGAAGAGATCGACGAAGTGGTCCGTACCCTGGGCCGGATGCCCGGCGTGGACCTGCCGGCGGTGTTCGTGGAGCACAACACGCCCAAAGGAAACTTCCCGTACATCAGCCACCCGCTTGCAGACCAGGACAGCATCCCGATCGTCCACGTCACCCACTTCAACCGGCTGGCCTGGGACAACGGCTCCGCTCCCACCACGGTGATCGAGCACGGGATTCCCGACCCCGGACAGCTCTATACCGGCGAACTTCCCGAGCTGGGGGTGGTGGTCAACGAGCCAGTCCGCCGGGGCCGGGTCACGGGTACCGACCTGTTGCCTGCGTTCGCCTCCGTGGCGCCCCTGCAGGTGTTCGGAATGAAGACCGAAGGGTTGGCGGAAGCCATTGGCATCGAGGCCTCGCGGCTGGCCTCCCGCGGTGACCTGAAAACGCGGGAACTCCACCGGGAGCTGGCCCGCTGCCGGGTCTACGTCCATCCGATGCGCTGGACCTCGCTGGGGCTCTCGCTCCTGGAGGCCATGCACCTGGGCATGCCGGTGGTGGTGCTCGCGGCCACCGAGGCCCCGCGGGCAGTGCCGCAGGAAGCCGGCATCGTCTCCGCAGACATCGACGAACTGCTCCGCTGTGCGGAACGGCTGCTTGCCAATCCCGATGAAGCCCGGCGCCGCGGGCTCGCCGGCCGCGAAGCGGCGCTGGAGCGTTACGGCCTGGGCAGGTTCCAGGACCGCTGGGATGAGCTCCTGGCGGACCTGCGGACCCGGCCCAGGCTTTCCGTCAACGAACGTCCGGACGAGCGGATCCTTGTTCCGGCGCGGGAGAGGAAGACCGCATGAAAATCGCAATGATTTCCGAACATGCCAGTCCGCTGGCGGCACTGGGCGGGGTGGATGCCGGCGGCCAAAACGTGCACGTCGCCGCACTGTCCGAAGCCCTGGCCAAGCGGGGCCACCAGGTCACCGTCTACACCCGCAGGGACGCAACGGAGCTTCCCGAACGGGTCAGGGTGGGGCGCCGCCTCGAAGTGGTCCATGTGGACGCAGGCCCTGCGCGGCACGTGCCCAAGGACGAGTTGCTGCCCTACATGGATGAACTCGCGGATGGAGTGGTCAAAGACTGGGGGCAGCGGCCACCGGACGTGGTGCACGGACATTTCTGGATGTCCGGTCTGGCTGCCCTGGACGCCGCCCGCCGGCCCGACACCGGCTACCGGGTGCCGATGCTGCAAACGTTCCACGCGCTGGGAACGGTCAAGCGGAGGCACCAGGGTGCGGAGGACACCAGCCCCGAGGCACGCCGCTGGCTGGAACCGGGAGTGGGACGCTCCGCGGACCGGATCATCGCTACGTGCTCGGATGAGGTCTTCGAGCTCAAGGCCATGGGCATCGCCACCGGCAAGATCTCCATTGCGCCGTGCGGCGTGGACCTCGGCTTCTTTTCGCCGGATGGACCCGCCGCCGCACGGAAGCGCCGCTACCGGATCCTCTCGGTGGGGCGTCTGGTGCCACGCAAGGGCGTGGACCTGGTGATCCGCTCGCTCCCGTATCTCAAGGCGGCAGGGCTGGAGGACGTTGAACTCCTGATCGTGGGCGGCGGGGGAGACTCCAACGCCATGCACGCCGACCCGGAAATCCGCCGCCTCCTGGACCTCGCGGCCGAACTCGGGGTCTCCGAGCAGGTTACGCTGCAGGGGCAGGTGTCCCGGACGGAAATGCCCGGCATCTTCCGCAGCGCCGACGCCGTGGTATGCGCACCGTGGTACGAGCCGTTCGGCATCGTGCCGCTTGAGGCGATGGCCTGCGGCGTTCCCGTGGTGGCCGCTGCGGTGGGCGGGCTCCGGGACACGGTGGTTGACCATGCCACCGGCCTTCACGTGCCGCCCCGGGACCCGGAAGCCATCGCTTCCGCCCTGTCGCTGCTGCTGGAGAACCCGGGCCTTCGGGCCAAGCTTGGCCAGGCCGGCGAGCGGCGCGCCCGCACCCGCTATTCCTGGGACAGGGTGGCTGCGGAAACGGAAAAGGCTTACCAGCTCGCCGTGGCGGGCCTCCACGCCAGCGCCCCGGCTGGCACCGTACCGATGGAAGGAGCCGCACTGTGACTGCCGAACCGTCCCTGCGTGACTCGAACCTGCGCGAAGCAGATCTGCGTACCCTGATCTCACCGCCGGCGCTCCCGGCAGTGCTGCCCGGTGCCACATTCGTCGATCCGGCCAGTGCCGACGCCGTCCGGACCCACCTGGACAACGTGGTCCCGGCGCTTGACTCCCTGCGCAGCCAGGCCGGCCGGCTCGCCGCATGGGGAGTGGAGCTGGCCCAGCGCCTGCTGCGCGGCCAGCGGCTCCTGGCTGCCGGCAACGGCGGTTCAGCTGCCGAGGCCCAGCACCTCACCGCCGAACTGGTCGGCCGGTTCGACACCGAGCGCGTCCCGTTCTCCGCCATCTCGCTGCACGCCGAGTCCTCCGCCGTCACCGCGATTGCCAATGATTACGGGTACGACGACGTCTTCGCCCGGCAGGTGCGCGCGCATGGCCGTTCCGGGGACGTGCTGATGCTGTTGTCCACCAGCGGCAAGAGCCCCAACCTGCTGCGTGCCGCGGAAGCAGCGTCCCGCCTCAACGTGACCACGTGGGCCCTCACCGGCTCCGGACCGAATCCGCTGGCGGAAGCGTGCGACGAGGCTGTGATGGTTGATGCCCTGAACGCCAACGCGCAGGAAGGGCACCTGATCGCACTGCACGCCGTCTGCCGCGCCTTCGACCTTGAGGTCTCCCGGCACACCCCGTCCCTCTTCCCGGGGCTGCCGGCAGGGGGCCGGCCATGAGGATCGTCGTCGTAGGCGACGTGATGCTCGACGTCGACCTCTCCGGTGAGGCCACACGGCTCAGCCCGGACGCACCTGTGCCCGTAGTGGACGTCTCCGGCGTCCGGCGCCGCGCAGGGGGAGCCGGCCTGGTGGCCCGCATGCTGGCGGAGGACGGCTGGCCCGTCACATTGGTGACGGTTCTGGGCGATGACGACGCCGGCAGCCAGTTGCGGAAGCACCTCGCCGGTGTGCGGCTCGTGGCGGGCACCAGTGAATATCCATCGCCCGTCAAGACCCGGGTCCGGGCGGGCTCCCACCCGGTAGTCCGCTTTGACCAGGGCTGCGAAAAGACGCCGGTTCCCGAGGTCAGCCCCGCCATGCTCCGTGCCGTGGAGAAGGCCGGCGTGGTCATCGTTGCCGACTACGGCAGGGGACTGGCGGCCAACCCGCAGCTCCGGGATCTGTTGGCCCGGCTCGCCAATGACGTGCCCATCATCTGGGACCCCCACCCCTCCGGCCCCGAACCAGTGCCCGGTGTAGCCGTGGTGACGCCGAACATCTCAGAGGCCACCAAGGCGGTACAGGCCGCAGGCGGTGACCTCCCCGCCGCGGAAGACCCCGCCACAGCCCTAGCCTCAGTCCTGCTCGAGCGCTGGCGCAGCAACGCCGTGCTGGTGACCAAGGGCGGAGAGGGGGCTGTCCTGCTGCGGAAAGGGGACGCCTCTTCCCGCGCCGTTCCCGCGCCACGGGTTGAAGCGGGCGATCCCTGCGGGGCCGGCGACCGGTTGGCGGCCAGCCTGGCGGTACACCTGCTGGCTGGCCGCGACCTGCCCGAAGCCGCAGCCCTGGCCGTGCACGATGCCGCCGACTTCCTGGCCTCCGGCGGAGTTTCCGCATTGCCCGACGCCGAGGTCGAAGATGCCGCGGAAGCCCACGGCTCTGCAAGGGTGCGCACCGCGCCGGGACCCGGCAGGCGGACCACCGAACCGCTGCTGCTGGCACGCTCAGTGCGTGAAAGCGGCGGAAAGGTGGTGGCCACCGGTGGCTGCTTCGACCTGATCCACGCAGGGCACATCCGGTCGCTCGCAGCCGCCAGGGAACTGGGGGACTGCCTTATCGTATGCCTCAACTCCGACGACTCCGTCCGGCGGCTCAAAGGCCCGGAACGTCCCATCATCGGCCAGCACGACAGGGCGGAACTGCTCCTGGCCATGGAATGCGTGGACGCGGTGATGGTCTTCGACGAGGACACCCCCGAAGCCGCGCTGGACCGGATCCGTCCCGATATCTGGGTCAAGGGCGGCGACTACAAGGGAGCCCGCCTCCCAGAGGCGGACCTGGTGGAAAGCTGGGGTGGCCGCTGCCTCACCGTTCCGTTCCACCCGGCCCGCTCAACCACCGGCCTGGCGGACGCACTCGCCAAGGTCAGCTGAACCACCAACTTTGTACCCCATTGAAAGGAACACCATGACTGCAGGAACAACTGCCTCCACCACGCCCGGACGCGTCCTGGTAACGGGAGGTGCCTCCGGACTGGGGGCCGCCGTCGTCGACGCCGTCCTCAAATCGGGGGGCACCCCGGTGGTCCTGGACCGCGACATCAGCAGCGTCTCCGGAGTGAAGGCGTTCGAAGTGGACGTGGCGGACCGCGCGGCCGTGGAGCATGCGGTCCGTGAAGCCGCAGAAACCCTGGGCGGCCTCGATGCCGTGGTCACCGCCGCTGGCATCGACCGCTGCGGGAAACTCGCCGACGTCGAAGCGACTGAGTGGGAAAAGGTCATCGGGGTCAACCTGATGGGCACGGTTTCCACCGTGCGCGCGGCCCTGCCCTACCTCAGGGAAACCCACGGCCGCGTGGTCACCGTGGCGTCCACCCTGGGCAAGCATGCCGTGGCCGATGCCACCGCCTACTGCGCCTCCAAGTTTGGCGTGGTGGGGTTCAGCCATGCGCTGGCCGCGGAAACCGGCGGCGAAATCGGCGTGACCACCATGATCCCGGGCGGGATGAAAACCCGGTTCTTCGACGACCGCACCGAGCAGTACAAGCCGCAGGACGACTCCCGGCTCAACGATCCTGCGAACACGGCCCAGGCGATCCTGTTCGCCCTGAACCAGCCCACCGGCTGCGAGGTCCGCGAAATGCTGATCTGCCACGAGGAAGAAGGCTCCTGGCCCTAATCCGGGACCGGCCACCACCTTTCGTGGCCGCAGCAGGACCACCAGCAGCGACATACCCAGCATCGAAAGGCGGGAGGAACACCATGCCCACCACAGCCACTGAAACAACCGCAGGCACCGAAACAATCGAGGGGCCCGGCATCACTATCCAGGACCCCCGGACCGGTGAAGTGCTTTGGACGGTGCCCGAGGCGGGACCGGATGCAGTGAACGACGCCGTGAGCGTGGCCCGACGGGCTGCGCCGGGCTGGGCAGCAACCGCGCCCGCCGAACGGGGCGCCGCGCTCCGCGCCGCCGCCAAGGCGCTTGATGCTGCCGCCCCGAAGCTCGCCGGCCTGAACGCCAGCGAAACGGGGCGGCCCGAAAACGAGGCGCTGGCCGGCATCACCGCCGCCGTTTCCACCCTGGAGCAATACGCCGAGCTGGGCCCCGTGCACCGCGGACACAGCCTCCGCGGAAACCGGCTCGCCGCTGACTACACGGTTGCCGAACCACGGGGGGTGGCCGTCCTGCTGACCCCATGGAACGATCCCGTGGCCGTGGCCTGTGGGCTGATCGGTGCCGCACTGGTCACCGGCAACACCGTCATCCACAAGCCCAGTGAACGCTGCCCCCGCTTGGGGGAGGCGCTGGGCGAGGTCCTGGCGCCGGCGTTCCCCGCGGGCGTCTTCCTGACCGTCTCCGGCGGCGCAGCGGTGGGTGCAGCCCTGTCCGAGGCCGAGGTGAACGTGATCGCCCACGTGGGATCCAGCGCCTCCGGTGCCCGGATTGCCCGCGCAGGCGCGCTCACCGGAGCCCACGTGCTCCGGGAAAACGGCGGCAATGATCCCCTGCTGGTGGACCGCGACGTCGACCCCGCATGGGCTGCCGAGCAGGCCGCCATCGGCGCCTTCAGCAACAGCGGCCAGATCTGCACCTCCGTGGAACGGATCTATGTCCACAAGGACATCGCTACAGAATTTTCCAAGGCGTTGGAAGCTGAGGCAGCGATCCGGAACACCAACGGCACGGTGGCCCCACTGGTTGATCTTCGGATGCGGGACGCAGTCCACACTCATGTCGCAGACGCCCTGGCGCAGGGCGCCCGCGCTGTTGAGGGTGGTGCCTTGCCGGACGGGCCGGGCTCGTTCTACCCCGCCACCGTCCTGCTCGATTGCACCGAAGGGATGCAGGTCATGACCGAGGAGACGTTCGGCCCGGTGGCCCCGGTGCAGGTGGTGGACACGTTCGACGACGGCCTGCGCCTGGCATGCAGCGGCAGGTACGGCCTGGCCGCCACAGTCCTGAGCAGCAACATTGCCCATATCCAGCAGGCGGTGGCCGCGCTGCCGGTGGGAACCGTCAAGGTCAACGCCGTCTTCGGCGGTGCCCCGGGCGGTGCGGCCCAGCCCCGCAGCGAGAGCGGTGCCGGGTTTGGTTACGGGCCGGAGCTGCTGGACGAGTTCACCCAGGTCAAGGTGGTGCACATCGAAGCGCCGCCCGCGCCGCGCGGGGCGGAAACGGGATCCATCGTTGAGGAACAGGACCTGCCATGAGCGGCTCCCCGGAACCTGTCGACCTCTCCACCCAGCGGGCGCTGACCGACTGGCTGCCGGGCCGCCTCGCCGCTGAGCAGCCCTCCATCCTGGTGATCGGCGACGTGATGCTTGACGGCTGGTGGAGCGGCAACATCGAACGGCTGTGCCGGGAAGCGCCGGCCCCGGTGGTGGACATCCAGTCCCGTGAATCGGTCCCCGGGGGTGCGGCCAACACGGCCATGAACCTGGCCGCCCTGGGGGCGAAGGTCTCCGTGGCCGGAATCATCGGCTCCGACGATGCCGGCGAAGACCTGCGGGCACAGCTCGCCGCCGCAGGCATCGACGTGCAGCACCTGCACGCGCACCCCGATATGGTCACCACCACCAAGATCCGGATCAGCAGCGGGGGCCAGGTGATGCTGCGCCTCGACGACTCGGCCCGGACTGTCCCGGCCGACGCCCTCGCAGCGCTCGCCGCCTCGGTGCGCGCCGCCGTCGAACGCCAGGATGCCGTCCTGGTGTGCGACTACGGAACCGGCGTGGTGGCGGAGCCCGTCCGCACGGCCCTCGCTAAAGTCCTTGCCGGCAGCACCGGCGGGGAGCGCCCGCTGGTGGTGGTTGACGCCCACGACCCCCGTCCGTGGGCCGCCTTGCAGCCGGACCTGGTGACCCCCAATGCGCAGGAAACCGCCCGGCTGCTGGACCGGAAGCTGCCGGAGGGCCAGCAGCGGGTCGATGCTGTGGGCGCGGAGTCGGCCGCCCTTCTTCATGGCACCGGCGCGCGGGCCGTGGTGGTCACCCTGGACCGCGACGGTACCGTGCTGTTGACGCCCGACGGCTTGCGGCACCGGACGTGGGCACGGCCGGCTGCGGAGAAACAGGCGTCCGGAGCGGGCGACACGTTCGTGGCGGCATTGACGCTGGCCCGCGCGGCCGGGCTGCCGCTGACCGCCAGCCTGGACCTGGCCCAGTCGGCAGCCGACGTGGTGGTCCACCAGCCGGGAACCTCCGTATGCAGCACTGCGCAGCTCAGCCGGTACCTGGAAGCCTTCGCCGATACTGCGCTGAGCGCGGACGAGCTGGAACGGCAGCTGGAGCTGCACCGGGCCCAGGGGCAGCGGATCGTGCTGACCAACGGCTGTTTCGACGTGCTGCACAGCGGCCACACCCGCTACCTCAACCAGGCCAAGCAGCTCGGCGACATCCTGGTGGTGGCGCTGAACAGCGACGACTCCGTGCGCCGGCTCAAAGGTGCGGGCCGCCCCATCAACAACGTGGTGGACCGGGCAGCGGTAGTGGCGGCGCTGAGCTGCGTGGACTACGTGACGGTTTTCGATACCCCCACGGCCGCGCCGCTGATCCGCCGGCTCCGGCCCGAGGTGTACGCCAAGGGCGGGGACTACACCCCCGAGATGCTGGCCGAGACGCCCGCTGTTCAGGAGTACGGCGGCCGCGTGGCCATCCTGGACTACGTGGCTGAACGGTCCACCACGGCAGTGGTGAAGCGAATCCGCGATGGCGAGGGGGCGGCCAGTCCGGTGAATTAGGCCGGTCAATTAGGGTTGAAGCATGACTGAAGCGGGGCACGGGTAATGGGCAAACGCGGAAGGTCAGCAAACCGGGCCGGCCGGATGGTGCCCGGCGTGGTGGAGATGCCCAAGGGCGCTGCCTTAAATGGTCCCGTCGAGGGCGTGTACTACGTCGATACCGGGGACTGCGAGCTGATCGCGGACCAGGACAATTCCACCGGCTGGCTCCTGAAAATCAACGGGGTCATGAGCTCGCACATCGACCTCGCCGATCCGCTGTTCCTGGACTTCGAGTACATGCGGTGGATGGCGGCGCTCATCGAGTCCCGCTGGCCGCCGTCGGACGCTTCTTCCGGGAAGCTGGGCGGCCACAAGCTCCGCGGGCTGCACCTGGGCGGCGGAGCCTGCTCCATGGCCCGGTACTTCGCCGCCGTCTACCCCGATGCCCGGCAGGTGGTGGTGGAACTGGATGGGAAACTCGCCGAATACGTCCGCGGCTGGTTCGATCTCCCCAAGGCGCCGCTGCTCCGCATCCGCGTGGGTGAGGCACGGGCCGTAACGGAAACGCTCACCGCCCAGACCAGGGACTTCATCATCCGCGACGTCTTCGCCGGGGCGCATACCCCGCGCCCGCTGACCACTGCCGAGTTCACGGCCCACGCCAAGCGCGTGCTCGCACCTGGCGGGCTGTATGTGGTGAACTCCGGGGACGCCCCGGACCTGAAAAACGCGCGGGAGGACGCCGCCACCATTGCGGCCGCCTTCAAGTACACCGTGATCATCGCCGACCCCGCCATGCTGAAGGGCCGGCGGTACGGGAACATGGTGATGGCGGGCAGCGACGTGCCCTTCGACGACGACCCGCAGCTGCGCCGCCGCCTGTTGGGCGGCGCGGTCCCCGCCCACCTTTGGGACGATGCGCAGGTGCGGGCCTTCGCGGCCGGAGCGCCCGTCCGCCATGACCCCGCGCCACCCCCATCCATTGCTGAGTAATTGCCGTTTTCAGCCTCCAGAAGGACAGTTACTCAGCAATCGATGAGTCTTACCCCTTGCCAAGGAGCGCTTCGCGGTGCTCCGCCATCCGTTCCCGGAGGGCCTGCACGACGGCGGCCACCGCGGGGCGCCGCAGCGAGTCCGGCCGCAGGACCATCCAGTAGGGAAGCAGTTCGCCGATCTGGCCGGGCAGCAGCCGCACCAGGTCGTCGTGGAGGTCGGCCATGAAGCACGGCAGGAATCCCACGCCCGCCCCGGCCCGGGTGGCTTCGACGTGGACGAACACGTTCGTGGAGGTCACGCCGTCACGCATGGCAGGGACCAGCCGGCGCGGCGCATCCAGATCGTCGACCTGCAGCATGGAATCCACGAAGTAGACCAGCGGGTGCTCATTGAGTTCGGCCACCGTGGCCGGGGTCCCATGCTCGGCAAGGTAGGCGCGGGAGGCGTACATTCCCAGGCGGTATTCGCCCAGCCGGATGGCCTCGGCGCGGTGCACCTGGGGCTCGCCCACCACCACCTCGATATCCAGCCCTGAGCGCTGCTGCAGGGCCCGGCGGGTCATGGTGACCACCTCCACGCTCAGGCCCGGGTGGTCCCGGCGCAGCCGCGCCACGGCAGGGGCGGCAATGTAGGCGCTGAAACCATCCGTCGCGGTCATGCGGACGACGCCGGCAATTGGATCGGGTGCGTGGCCTGCAGGTCCCAGCGTCCCCAGCACAGCTTCCACCTGCTCCGCCGCGCGCACCGCCCGTTCGCCCAGTTCCGTCAGCTCCCAGGCGCCCGCTGCACGCGACAGGACCCGGCCGCCCAGCGACTTCTCCAGGGCGGCGATCCTGCGCGAGACCGTGGTGTGGTTCAAGCCGAGGGCCTGGGCCGCCGTCGTGAACTTTGCCGAGCGGGACACTGCCAGGAGGACCAGGAGGTCGTCAGGGTTGGCATTCATATCTGCAATTGTGCACACGTTCGGTGCCGCTTTGGCCATTGAAGTGCATCCTTTGTGCAGCAATACTCATCTGAGTCACTTGTGCTGGAGATCACAGCGCGTGTCAATGTGGACACTAGGAGAAACAATGAGCGTAGAGCAGCGCCCGGCCAACGACGCCGGGCATGCACCCCAGGGATCAGGATTGAAGAGGATTGTTGCCGCCTCCATGGTGGGCACGGTGGTGGAATGGTATGAGTTCTTCCTCTACGCCACTGCTGCCACCCTGGTCTTCGGCAAGTACTTCTTTCCGGCCACGGGCAATGACCTGGACGGGATCATCCAGGCCTTCCTTACCTACGCCGTGGGCTTCATCGCCCGTCCCCTCGGCGGCATCGTGTTCGGCCAGATCGGTGACAAGCTGGGCCGCAAGCCCACCCTGCAGCTCACCATCGTCATCATCGGTGTTTCCACGTTCCTGATGGGCTGCCTGCCCGGCTTCGCCGACATCGGATACCTGGCTCCGGCGCTGCTGGTGGCCCTGCGCTTCATCCAGGGCTTCGCGCTGGGTGGCGAATGGGGCGGCGCTGTCCTCCTCGTGGCCGAACACAGCCCCAACAAGACCCGGGCTTTCTGGTCCAGCTGGCCCCAGGCGGCAGTCCCGGTGGGCAACCTCCTGGCCACCCTGGTGCTCTATGTCATGTCCACCACCCTCAGCAGCGAGGCGTTCCTGGGCTGGGGCTGGCGTGTGGCGTTCTGGCTCTCCGCGGTAATCGTCTTCGTGGGCTACTACATCCGCACCAACGTCAGCGAGTCACCCATCTTCCTCGAAGCCAAGGAACTGGTGGAGAAGGAGCAGGCCGTCAGCTACGGCGTCTTCGAGGTCCTGCGCAAGTACCCCAAGGGCATCTTCCAGGCGATGGGCCTGCGGTTCGCGGAAAACATCATGTATTACCTGGTCGTCAGCTTCGCGATTGTGTACCTCAAGAGCGTGCAAAAGTACGACACTTCCTCGCTGCTCCTGGCGCTGCTGATCGCGCACGTCGTGCACTTCGCCATCATTCCCCAGTACGGCCGCCTTGCGGACCGGATCGGCCGCAAGCCCGTCTACCTGGCCGGCGCCATCCTCGGTGCCACCTGGCCGTTCTTCGCCTTTCCCATGTTCGACACCCGGAACGCCGTGGTCATCGTCCTTGCCGTCACCATCGGCCTGTGCCTGCACGGCCTGATGTATGCCGGGCAGCCGGCCATCATGGCGGAGATGTTCCCCACCCGCATGCGGTACTCCGGCGCCTCCCTCGGATCCCAGGTGACGTCCATTTTCGCCGGTTCGCTGGCGCCGCTGCTGGCCACCCAGTGGCTGAAGGACACCGGTTCGTGGGTACCCACGGCAATCTACCTGCTGGTGGCCTGCGTCATCACTGCCGTAACCGTTCTCAGCCTGCGTGAGACCAAGGGCATTGCCTTGGAGGACGTGGACAAGGAAGATGCTGCCCGTGAGGGGCTGTTGACTGCGGCTCGCCGCTGACCTGGCTGCCACTGGACTGATGGAGCAGCTGGGCCGGTTGGCCGCACAAGACCGTTTGGCTGCACAAAGGAGAACTGCAATGGATAACACGTTGAATGGACGCAAGGCGCTGGTCACCGGCGGTGCCAGCGGAATCGGCGCCGCGAGCGTCCGGGCACTTGCCGCACGGGGAGCGAAAGTGGTGGTGGCCGACGTCGACTCCTCCGCCGCGGAGACCCTCGCCGCAGAGGTGGGCGGCACAGCCTGGGGCGTGGACCTGCTGGACGTCGACGCCCTGGCCACGCTGAGCCTGGACTGCGACATCCTGGTGAACAACGCGGGGATCCAGCGCATCAGCCCCATCGAGGAGTTCGACCCGGCCGACTTCCGCCGGATCCTCGCCCTGATGCTGGAGGCGCCGTTCCTGTTGATCCGGGCAGCCCTGCCGCACATGTACGCCAACAAGTTTGGCCGCATCATCAACCTGTCTTCGGTGCACGGGCTCAGGGCGTCACCGTTCAAGAGCGCGTATGTCTCGGCAAAGCACGGGCTGGAGGGGCTGAGCAAGGTGACTGCGCTGGAGGGCGGGCCGCACGGCGTCACCTCCAACTGCGTGAACCCGGGCTACGTCCGCACACCCCTGGTGGAAAAGCAGATCGCGGACCAGGCCCAGGTGCACGGCATCCCCGAGTCCGAGGTCCTGGCCAAGGTGATGCTCACCGAATCAGCCATCAAGCGCCTCGTGGAGCCGGACGAGGTGGCGTCCCTAGTAGCCTGGCTCGCCTCCCCGGACGCCGGCATGGTCACCGGCGCCAGCTACACGATGGACGGCGGCTGGTCCGCGCGCTAGGACCACTGCCTAGTCCAAGGGCTTGACCAGCCGGTGGTCGTAAAAGAAGATGCCGGGCGCGGTCTTTACCCCCACCGACCTGCGGTCCTGCCACACGACGACCCCTTCGCGCCTGCCGTTGAAGGGGTCGTCGCCTATCACCGTGTCTCCCAGCCGGTAGGGGCACCTGGGACTGAGGGCCTCGAGGGTCCTGCCCCAGGCTCCGGCGAGGGCAGTGCCGAGGCTGACAGGCCGGCCCATGCCGGCAAGATCCTGTGCGTAGTCCCTGGCCATCTGACCAACTCCTCCAAGCGGCAGGGCGCCGCCTGCTAACGGTGCTGGTTGGCGGAACGCTCCCAGCAGAGGATGGTCCTCCCATTCCGGCCGCCACCGTACGCCCACGCTAAGTGCTATTCCCAGCAGCCACACCAGTAACAGGTACTCAAGTATTGGGAGGGTGCTTACTTGCGGTTGATGATCTCGTCCGCATTCTCGAATGCCCAGGCCACCAACGGCACCAGCAGCGCGCTCAATTCATAGCCCCGTTCCGTGAGGCTGTAGTCAACCCGCGGCGGGATGACCGGCTGGGCGTTCCTGCTCACCAGGCCGTCGCGCTCCAGTGTCTTGAGTGTCTGTGCCAGCATCTTCTCGCTGATGCCCTCGGCCCGGCGTCGCAAATCACTCCACCGCTGCTCGCCCTCGGACAATGCAAGCAGGATCAGGACGCCCCATTTGCTCGTGATGTGGTCCAGCAGAATCCGGCTGGGGCACCCGGCGGGGAACACGCCGTCGGCAAATGCCAGGGGTTGCGGTGCAGCTTTCATGGATCCAGCTTACCGAAAGGTGAGTACCTTACTTTAAAGTGCGTACTCTCTTTGGGGAAGTTCTGGCGGTCCGGACATGTTGTGCCCATCGACAGACTGAAACTCCCGAAAGGAATCATTGTGAGCATCGTTGTTACAGGCGCCACCGGACAGTTGGGCCGCCACGTTCTTGAAGCCCTCCTTGAGCGGGGATTACCTGCCGGTGGGATTGTGGCGGCCGGCCGGTCCGTTGAAAAACTGGCAGGCTTTGCTGACCGCGGTGTGCAGGTGAAGCATGTGGATTACGCGGACGCCGCCTCAGTGGCGGCAGCGCTCAAGGGTGCGCGGCGGGTGCTGCTCATCTCCGGCAGTGAAGTGGGCCAGCGCGTCGAGCAGCATAGCAGCGTCATCGAAGCCGCCAAGGCCGAGGGCGTGGAGCTGCTGGCGTACACCAGCATCGCCAATGCGGACACCACCGGCATGCTGCTGGCCGACGAACACAAGGCCACCGAGGACATACTGCGCGAATCAGGCGTTCCCTTCGTACTGCTGCGCAATGGCTGGTACCTGGAGAACTACACGGAGCAGCTGCAGGGAACCCTCGCACAGGGCGCGCTCGCGGGCAGCGCCGGAGACGGCAAGGTCAGCGGGGCCGCCAGGGTGGACTACGCGCACGCGGCCGCCGCAGTCCTGCTGGCCGACGACCAGGCCGGCAAGGTCTACGAACTGGGTGGCGACGACGCCTTCAGCATGGCGGACCTGGCGGCGGAAATCAGCGCGGCAACCGGCAAGGACATCAGCTATAAGAACCTGCCCGCGGAGGTGTACGTCGGCGTGCTCAGGGGGGTGGGTGTGCCGGAGGCATTCGCGGAGATCCTCGCCGATTCCGACCTGGGCATTGCCCGCGGCGACCTCCTCGTCAGCACGGGCGACCTGCGCCGGCTGATCGGGCGGCCGACGACGTCCCTTGGCCAGGCGGTCCGGGCGGCCGCTGCTTCCGCGTAGGAGCGCCGAACGGCAAAAGGTGCCCGGCCCCCTTTTTTTGGGGGGCGGGCACCTTCGCTTTCCTGCTGTACGGCTTGACCCGACTTACTCGGTGCCGCTGCCGGCAGCCCCGACCACCGGCAGCGGTGACGTTTCGTCCTCAAGGTGGGCCCGGCGTCGACCGTCACCTTTGATCCACAGGTGGTAGGCCAGGACCAGCAGCCCCAGCCACACCGCGCCGACGTACAGGGCGATCCGGGTGTCCTCGAAGGCACCCAGGACGGCGATCACCAGCACCATGAAGGCGATGGTGAGCACGGAAGCTGCCGGCCACCACGGTGACGGGAATTCCGACGCCGGCAGGCCCTTCCGTGCGATTTCCCGCTTCATGGCCACATGGGACGCCAGGATCATCACCCATACCCAGACCGTGGCGAAGGTGGCGATCGAGGCGATCACCAGGAATACGTCCTCCGGGATGACAGCATTGAGGACCACGCCCACCAGCAGGATGCCTGCCATCATGACCACCGTCATCCAGGGGACGCCGTGCCGGGATACCTTGCCGAAAGCGGCGGGCGCGTGGCCCTGGTTGGAGAGTCCGAAGAGGATGCGTCCGGCGCCGAAGATGTCGCTGTTGATGGCCGAGAGGGCCGCCGTGATGACCACCGCGTTGAGGATGTGCGGTGCGGCCGGGATGCCCAGGCTGCTGAAGATCTGCACGAACGGGCTGCCGCTGGTGCCCACCTGGTCCCACGGGAAGAGGCTCATGAGTACGCCAAGGGTGAGGACGTAGAACAGCAGCACCCGGACGGGGACGGTGTTGACCGCCTTGGGGATGACCTTCTTGGGGTCTGCTGCCTCGCCGGCCGTGATGCCCAGGGTCTCCACGCCGCCGAAAGCGAACATCACCACGGAGAAGGAGGCCAGGAGGCCTTCGAAGCCGTTCGGGAACAGGCCGCCGTGTTCCACCAGGTTTCCCAGTCCGGGGGCGACGGTGGAATCGGCGGCCTGGAATCCGAAAACAATGATGGCCGCGCCACCTGCAATCATGGCGATGATCGCGGCGACCTTGATCAGCGAGAACCAGAATTCAAGCTCGCCGAAGACCTTGACGCTCAGCAGGTTCAGCGCCGCCAGGAAGCAGATGACGGCAAGGATCCAGATCCAGCGGTCCACCTGCGGGAACCAGAAGCCCATGTAGATACTGAAGGCGGTGACATCGGCGATGGCCACGATCGCCATCTCGAACACGTACGTCCAGCCGGTCACGAAACCGGCAAGCGGGCCGAGGTAGCGGCTTGCGTACTGGCTGAAGGACCCGGAGACCGGATGCCGCACTGCCATTTCCCCGAGGGCCCGCATCACCATGAACACGGCCGCGCCGCCGATGATGTAGGCAAGGAGGACGGCCGGCCCTGCTTTCTGGATAGCCGAGGCCGAGCCATAGAAGAGGCCGGTGCCGATGGCCGAGCCGAGGGCCATGAAACGGATGTGCCGGACGTTCAGGCCGCGGTTAAGGGCCTGTCCGACGACGGCTGCCGGCTTTGGCTTTTCCACCGGGCTTTCGGTCCGGGTTGGGGTGGGTTGCATAGAGTTACCTTCTCGTCTTTGGGAGGGGAGCCGGTAACCAGCAGACCATCTTCCCCGGCACCGTGATGAGGCTCACGGGGCCTTGGTGTCTTCGGTTACAGACTGTGGCCGCCAACTCGAGCTGCGACGGGGCGCAGCAGGGAGTCCTGTCCGTCCGATGTGATTGATGCTCCTATAGCTGTCAATTGGTGTTGAGCCAGTCTGAGTAGCGTTGGAAGAAGTGGTCGTCGCGGGTGAGTCCGCGCTCGAATCTGGACAG